>JAITNF010000037.1 GCA_031290615.1 Desulfovibrio sp.
GCGTAGGCGACGTCTTCCGGCAGGTCGGCGCTGGCAACCAGCGTGGCGCGCTGGCCGAAGGTTTTTATGGGCTCGTCTGCGCCCTTGTACAAACCAGCGGGGATGATCGCTTCAGGGTAGAAGGGATACTTTTTCACGAAGGCAGCCACCTCGGGCCCAGCCACAGGCACAACGCGCGAGGCGTATGTGGTGGTGGCTTCCTTGATGGAGGCGTTGGGATGCTCGACAACATAGACATAGGCGTCAATTTTGCTGTCGCAGAGTGCCCCGGCCATTTCGGACGGTTTCAGGTCCGTGACAAGTTTGAATACCTCAGGCGTCCATTTGTATTCTTTCATGAGCAGTTCAAGGGTATTGCGATTGCCAGACCCCGGGTCACCCAGATTCATGCGTTTGCCCTTCAAATCCTCGAATTTTTTGATGCTGGCGGCCTCACGCGCTACAAGGGTGAAGGCTTCTGACTGCAGGGCAAAGAGTACGCGCAGTTTTGGTCCGGTCCGGCCTTGATGAACTGTTCCACCTCAGCGCCGTTGGCGGCGTAATATTGCACGTCAGACTGCACAATGCCCATGGAAATGTCTCTGGAGCGAACAGCGTTCACATTGAAAACAAAAGCTCCGGTGGATTCCACTGTATACCGCACCTGGTAAACTTTGCGATTCTTGTTGACAAGGCGGCAGATGGCCACGCCTACAGGATAATACACGCCGGTGATGCCGCCTGTGCCGATAGTCACAAACGTGTCCGCAGCGGCTGGAGCCGGGGTGTTGAGAAAAAACGACAACGCCAGAGCAAACACGGTAAAAATTTTCAAATCAGACGTGTTCTTCATACATAATTCTCTCATGGAATGGATCGGTATGCGGAAAAATCTTGGCATTTTTCGCAAAAATGCCTATAATTTTATTTCTGCATACTTCATTGTTCCTCAATAAACAAGTCCTCGGGACGGCAATTAATCTGTTTTATCAAGGAAAAAAATGACGCAAGAAATACACCATTGCGGTAGCGTGTCCATCATGGGGCCGTCCAATGCCGGAAAGTCAACCCTACTGAATGCCTTTCTCGGGCAAAAAGTGAGCATAGTCACACCTAGGGCCCAGACAACGCGAAACAGGATTGTCGGTATTCTGACAAATCCTTCCGCCCAGACTATTTTTATGGACACGCCGGGGCTGACGCAGGTACGCGGTCGGCTTTCCAAGACGATGACACAGGCCGTTTGGCAGAGTCTTGCTTTGGCGGACGTAATTCTGCCCGTACTGGACGCGTATTTGTATGTTCGCCGTCCGGAATTTCTTGAGCGCGATCTCGCGTCCGTTGCCGTGACGCTGGCCAACGACAGCCGTCCCGTCATCGTCGTGGCCAATAAAATAGACCTGTTTTCCAAAAGCCGCATGTTGCCTCTGTTGACCCGTCTGCAGAAGATATGGCCGCAGGCGGAAATATTTCCTGTTTCGGCCCTGAACAAGGACGGCCTGTCGGAACTTGCGCATCTTGTTGAAAGCCGCTTGCCCGAAGGGGAGGCGCATTACCCGGAAGATCAGCTTTCCACGGCCTCTCTGTGTTTTATGGTCGCCGAAATTGTGCGTGAAAAGCTTTTCATGCGTCTACGCGAAGAAGTCCCCTATGGCGTCGCTGTGGAAGTGGAACGCTGGGAAGAGGAACCAGAGCGGGAGCAGACAATCATTCATGCAGTCATTTATGTGGCCCGTTCCGTGCACAAGGCCATGGTGATAGGTAGGGGCGGCAGCGGCATAAAGGAGATAGGTGTTGAGGCCCGCCGGGATATTATTGACCTTGTGGGCGGCAAGGTGCATCTGGAACTGTGGGTAAAAGTACGTGAAAACTGGCAGGAAGATTTAGCTTTTTTGCGTGACCCGGGAGAGATGTGAATAAAGTCGGGCTGCTTTTCCGTTATGAGCGCTTACTGGAGCGGCTAGATGCGGCCTGCGGCGCGGCTGGGCGCCGCAGGAGTGAGGTTACGCTGGTGGCGGTGTCGAAGCTGCATCCCGCCGAGGCGGTGGCGGTGCTCCGCGATGCGGGCCAGAGGGATTTCGGCGAAAACTACATGCAGGAAGCTCTGCAGAAGCTGCAGGAACTAGAATCCGCCAAAAATGAATCGCATGAAGACCGGAATTTCTTCGGACAGGGCATGTGCGATCCAGGTGGAATACGCTGGCACTTCATCGGGCAGCTTCAGAGCCGCAAGGCCGCGCAGGCCGTCGGAATTTTTGCGCTGATCCATTCCTTGGATTCGCGCAAACCGGCCGACGCGCTAGAGCGGCGTCTCGCCCCCGTCGGCTGTCGGCAGTCCGTGCTCATTCAGGTGAATCTGTGTGCGGAACCGCAAAAGTCGGGAATCATGGCCGAAGATTTGCCAGCGCTGGCCGATTATATATCGCAGGAATGTCCGCACCTTGATTTGCGTGGGCTCATGTGTCTGCCGCCGGTTTTTGACGCCGGAGATGCCGCAAGGCCGCATTTTGCCCAGCTTTACGCCCTGCGCGAGGGTCTACGCACACGGCTTTTGCTGCCTCTGCCAGAACTTTCCATGGGTATGAGCTGCGATTTTGAAGCGGCGGTGGCGGAGGGAGCGACACTGGTGCGCATAGGCACGGATATTTTCGGGCCACGCCCTCTAGCACAGAGTGTGCATATATAATTTATTAACTGTTTTAGATGGTTAAATTTGAACAGGTCAGCTACTGTACATGACAACCAGTCAGCTATATTTTGTAATCTTGAGACGTTTGGGGCTATTTGACCGTTCTACATCTGGGAAAGAGAAATCGGATTGATTTCTATATTTCTATAAGTCCAGCAAGTTGAGCTTGGGGCATTCCTTTTTTTTCTCATGGCGATGGCAGCGCTGAGTGAGGACATAAGTAGATTTTTCTTTTCTGCCATATCTAAGTTCTAATTCAACTCAAAGATAAAATTGTAGCAAATATTTCGATGGAAATTTATATTAATATTAAAGTTATAAAAATTATATTTGATGTAATACCTAACATTGTAGAATTAAAATTCGGTTTTTTGGGGTGGATTAATTTTGAAAAAATAAAACCCCCTTGCAAAGATTTTCCAGCAAATCCTTGCCGCTAGATTGACGCAAGGCGAACTTGATTCGCCGTCAAACGACAATCTCAAGTGTAAAATGCCATAGAAGCCATCCCAAAAACGCTTCAATAGGAGGGACAATGCAAACAAGCTGCACCCGTCCATAAGCAAGGAAGTCGGAACCAAACTTCCGGAAAGCGGTGTGTCTGGTGAGACAGGACAAATGGAATTTGATGAAATAATGTGGAATGTTATCGGCACAAAAAAGAAAACCTTTTTATATTGGTCAATGGGAAGTATTCAAAAATGTGCCGCCGTCTGAACGTCATGTTGTCGGCACAGCGCACATGTATTGCATTGAAATAGACAACAGCGATACCATGGCATTATTTGGCCAGATTTACGCGCCGGACAAAGATTGTCTCCAGATCATGCAAGGCTGTTGAAGCTACGTTACGGCTAATGAGGACCATGATGCAAAGAAGATCGGCTTGGATGTGGGATTGTTTTTGCGCTGTATCTCTCGACGCACTTCCGGAGTCGTCCGGGCGCGAGCGTGTAGCATAGGCCTGTAACTGTTTCCTCCCGAGTTCTGGATAGTATACACCATTACTCAGAGGAACTAAACAGTTTCACATTCCAGCCCGGGAACAACGCATTTTTCCATGCTCAGCCGGTCCAAGTTGACCACAATAACGAAAGTCGATAATTCCTGGTATTCTCCATGCGGCGGCTGATGAAGCATTCACTTGCCGCCAAGAAGGATCAGGGGAACTTCGGGCACATAGGTAATCAGTAACAAAATAAAGATCATGAGGGAAATCATGGGTAGCACGGCGTGTGCAATGTCTTCAATTTTGGAATGTGAAATACCGCTCGCCACAAAAAGATTCACGCCTACAGGCGGTGTGAGGAAGCCGATGGACAGATTGACCACCATGATGATGCCGAAGTGCAGGGGGGAAACCCCGACCCCAGTGACCACAGGTAGCAGGATTGGCGTGAGGATGACAATGGCCGCCAGAGCCTCCATGAAGACGCCTACGATGAGCAAGAGCACATTGATAAGGAGCAGTACGGCAATCTTGCTGTTTGTGAAGTTCAGAATGGCGCTGGCCACGGTTCCCGGCACGTCTTCAATAGTCATGATGTTGCCGAACAGCGTAGCCATGGCCATGAGCACGATGATGACGGCCGAAGTTTCGCAGGCTTCCGTGCAGCAGACGTACAGGGAACGCCAGTTGAGTTCCCGATAGATGAGCAATCCCGCGATAAGACCATAGAAAGCGGCCACGGCTGCGGCTTCGGTGGGCGTCATAAGACCGCCGTAAATGCCGCCCAACACAATTACCGGCACCATGAGCGCCCATTTGGCTTCCCAGGCGGCGTTGGCCACGGTGGCGGCACTACGATGGCGCCCTGTGCCGCGCCAGTTGCGGGCGCGCGAATAAAAAAAGCTGTATGCCATGAGTACAAATCCTGTCAAAACGCCGGGCACAATGCCGCCGATGAACAGATCTCCGATGGAAACTTGGGCCGAAACGCCATAGACAACAAAGGGATTGCTGGGTGGAATCATAACGCCGATAGACCCTGCGGCGGCCACCAGCGCTCCGGAAAAAAATTTGTCATACCCTCGTTCAATCATGGCCGGGATGGTGAGCGAGCCGATAGCCGCCACTGTGGCTGGCCCGGAACCGCTGATAGCACCGAAAAACATACAGGTCGCCACTGTGGCCAGTGCCATACCCCCGTATAGACCGCCCAGCATCTCGTCAGCCAGCGACAGCAGGCGTTGTGAAAGCCCGCCTGCTCCCATGAAAACGCCCGTCGCGATAAAGAAAGGAATGGCCATTATGGGAAAATTGTCAATGGAGGTAAAGCACGTCTGGGCCAGATATTCTATGGGCAGCGTGTCCGCGCAGAGCACGGTGGCAAGAGTGGAAAGACCCAGCGATATGGCAATGGGCACCCCAAGGGCGCACAATACCGCGAAATAGCCAAATAATACCGGCAGCGGTTCAATATAGTCTGTCAGTACAACCGGCAGCGCCAGCAGGGAGGCGCAGGCGGCGGCGAACAGGCTGTCCTTCACTCCGCAAGCGCGGCAGTGGGCAAAGATGTCTTGCAGAAGTCTAATGCTCATAAGCCCAAAACTCAGGGGCAGGACAAGGTAGGGAATAATGTAGGGAATGCCTAGGGCTGTCGTGTACTGGGGAAACTTCAGAAGGTGTTCGATTTGCGCCCAGCCGGTCCAGCAGATGGTCAGCGTGAGCGTGAGAAAACAGATATCCACCATGATCCAACTGGCCTGCTGCCAACGGGATGGCAGACTGTCATATAGAATGTCCACCCGGATGGAGGAACGTTTTCTTATGGCCACAGACAGCGCTAGATAGGAAATCCAGATAAATATGTAGCGGGACAGTTCTTCTGTCCACACAGCAGCTCCGACAGAACCGAAGACAGAAGTGACAAGATAACGGTAGATTGTCTGAAACGTAATGCAGAGGATAATGCACAGCAGACCTGCAACAAGAAAAAATTTTTCAAAATTTTCATTCAACCATGCAAAACGGTTTTGACTGGACAAAAGAGAGGCTTGCTCAATGTCATGTATACCCATGCATCTCTCCGTTTTAACTTTGAATCCATAGCATTATTACACAAATTTTGTAACCACACACGGGGCAACTCATTTTTGCGCAATCCATACACAATCTACAAATCTAATGATTACTGCCAGTTTACCCAGTGAACAGTTACAAAATTTTAAAACCTTCCCCGACGCTTTGAGGCCGGGGAAGGCGCGAAGGTAAATATTATTTCTGTGTTGCTTCAATGAGTTGTAAAAGTTCAGCCGGTACCAGCTTGGCAAATTCATCACGCACAGACGCTGTCAACTGTTTGAATCTGGCATGGTCCGCGTCACTCAATAGGGTGATATTGATTCCCCTCTCTTTGAAAGAGTCCCAAGCTTTCTTTTCCAGCACCACGCTTTCCCTGCGCTGCCAGAACAATGCCTCCCTAGCGGATTCCTGAATGTTTTTCTGTTGTTCAGGTGTTAGGGAGTCCCATTTTTTCTTGTTCATCAAAAGGATGTGCATGCTGTAGTTGTGGGCGGAATCAGTGGCGTACTTAAGCAATTCCGAGTGCTTTGAATCGTTGAGTAACGAAAATGTGTTGCCTTCGGCATCAACGGTACCTTGTTGCAAGGCGGTATATGTTTCGCCCCAAGCTACAGGAGCAGGATTCATGCCCAGCGCCTTGGCCACACCCACTTCCACAGGAGAATTTGTGGTTCGCACTTTCAGGCCCTTCAGGTCATCCACGGAGTTCAGGGGTTTTTTGGTTGAAACGAAATTGCGGTAGCCGTATTCGCTGAACATGATGGTTTTCAGACCGATGTCATCGGAAACCTTTTCAAGATACCTACCGAGCTCCCCCTCGTCCAAAGCCTTGTACAGTTTTTCCTGATTTTTCGGAGAAGTGACATAAGGGAGATCAATGGCCATGTAGGCCTTGGAAAAACTGGACAGGTTTGGCGTGGAACTGGAAGACATGTCCAGGGTACCCGCTTGAGCGGCTTCCGTTGTTACGCGATCGCTGCCAAGCTGGGTATTGCCGAAAATTTGTATGCGAATTTTTCCGCCGCTTTTCCGCTCCACAAGTTCCTTGAATTTTTCATAGCCCACAGTTACGCTATTCCCCGGTGCCATGGGATGGCCGATGCGCAATGTTACGGGTTTTCCCGCCGCAAAAGTGATGCCCTGCGCGCTGATAAGCGCGCAGGCGGTAAACGCCGCAATGATCAAGAGTGCAGACAATTTTTTTACCATCTTTTCCTCCTGGGGAAATTTTTCCGTCGGAGAGCGTGCCTCCGGCGCTATTAGGGTAAATGTAAAATATACTCCAAAACGCAAGTTCCTTAACCCAAACTTATGCACAATACATGCCGCGAAAGATAATTATTTGCAAAAATAAAATATTTTAGTGTATAATACATTTATTTTTCGATGTTTTTACAGAAAAATTATCCGGGTTGGTGCAATTGCGCAACATGACATGACAGCGGATTGCGGAACGAGTATGTCGCTCTGACCGTGTTCAGCCGAACGATCAAAGTTTTTTCTTTGTGAACCAATTTGTCGTCAAATTACATCCATTTCATGAATCGTTCTCAGGCGATGCAAATTTGCATTTTTTCGAAACAGAGTATTGCCGTGATTGTCTGAAACGGAAAAAGATAATGTTATTTATTTTAAAAATAAATATGTTATAGATATGTCACATAGATATGGCACGAAGTATGCTTTCTTCGGAAGAAGTACGGATACCAACAGATGACAGTGATTTTACCGGCAAGATATCCCCCAGAACATAATAAAGTCAACATGATTTCAGAGGAGTTACAGCAATGTACACAACGACGTGCGAATGCATATCCCCCCAGGAACAACGTCTGCATGACGCCATAGTGGGAAAGGAAGACAAATTCCGGAAAAGCCATTCCCGGGTATTCCGCCTGCTGGAACGCTTTGAATGCCGGAAACCGCGCATTGATATTGAACGTGCTCTCTATTTCACGCAATCCATGCAAAATACGGAAGGCCAACCCTTAGTGCTACGCTGGGCCAAGGCGTTGCGGCACATTGCCGAAAACATCACCGTCCATGTGCAGGAAGATCAGTTGCTGCTCGGCCGCGCTGGCTGCGACGGACGCTATGGCATACTGTACCCCGAGCTGGACGGCGATTTTCTGGACATCGCCGTGCGTGATCTCCCCGCGCGCGCCACATCGCCGGCTACCATCACTCCGGAAGACGCAAAACGTGTTGTCGAGGAAATCGTCCCTTACTGGAAAGGCAAAGCCTATCATGAGGCCCTCAATGCAGCTCTGCCGCCCGAGGTGCACAAACTTACATACGACGACCCGCAGGGGCTTGTTTCCCGCTTTATCGTCAATGAAACCTCCTCGTTCCGTTCCTCCATCCAGTGGGTTCACGATTATGGAAAAATTTTGAAGCGCGGTTTCAATGGCATCAAAAAAGAAGCTGAAGAAAAGTTGTCCGCTCTAGATCCTCTGAGCCCTAGGGACACCTGTGAAAAGAAACCCTTTCTTGACGCTGTCGTCATCATCTGCAAGGCCATTGTGTTGTGGGCCGGGCGCCATGCGCTTCTTGCCCGCGAAATGGCCGCAAGGGAAAAAAATCCCACCCGCAGGGCCGAGCTCCTCCACATGGCGGAAAACGCGGAGCATGTTCCCGGCGAACCGGCCCGCAATTTTTATGAGGCCTGCCAGAGCCAGTGGTTTGTCCAGATGTTCTCGCGGCTGGAGCAGAAAACCGGTACTACCATTTCCAATGGCCGTATGGACCAGTATTTTTATCCTTATTACAAACAGGACATAGCGAACGGCGTCCTGAACGACGAGCAGGCCGTCGAACTTCTGGAGTGCATGTGGGTGGGTATGGCCGAGTTTATTGACATGTACATCTCGCCTGCCGGCGGCGCCTTCAACGAAGGCTATGCCCACTGGGAGGCCGTAACCGTGGGTGGACAAACGCCGGACGGACGCGACGCCGCCAATGACCTGACGTACCTGATTCTCAAGTCAAAACGCGAATTCCCGCTGCACTATCCGGATTTGGCAGCGCGCATCCATTCCCGCGCGCCGGAACGCTACCTGTGGGATGTGGCGGAAACCATCAAGTACGGCTCCGGCTTCCCTAAACTGATCAACGACGAAGAAGTGGTGCCCCTATATGTCTCCAAGGGAGCGACCTTTGAAGAAGCTCTAGACTACGCCGTCTCGGGCTGCACCGAAGCGCGCATGCCCAATCGAGACTCCTACACTTCGGGCGGGGCTTACATCAACTTTGCCGCCGCTGTGGAAATGGCGTTGCGCAACGGCCGCATGAAAAAATACGGCGACCTGGCGCTCGGTGTTGAAACAGGTGATCCGCGTAATTTTCAGACATGGGACGAATTCTGGAACGCCTATGTACAGCAGCATATTCTCTTCCTGAAATCAGCCTTTATCCAGCAGCACATTATCATCAACCTGCGCGCTAGACACTTTGCGCAGCCCATGGGATCGGCCATGCACGATTTGTGCATGAAACACTGCGTTGATCTGCACCAACCTCATATCCCTGAAGGCATTAACTTGGGGTATTTTGAATACATCGGTCTCGGCACTGTCGTGGATTCGCTGGCCGCCGTAAAAAAGCTGGTTTTTGAAGAAAAGAAACTGACCATGGATCAGCTCATCACGGCCATTGACGCGAACTTTGAAGGCTGTGAAGGCGTAAAAGCCCTCTTGCGTGGCACGCCCTGCTACGGCAACAATGATTCTTATGCCGACGCCATCGGCCGCGAGATTGACAAAATCTCCCTGGAGTACGCCAAAAAATACAGCATGAAAGACCTCGACATACACAATGACGTGCGCTATGTGCCCTTTACCTCCCATGTGCCCTTCGGCAAGGTAGTTTCCGCAACTCCCAACGGACGCACGGAATGGTTCCCGCTTTCCGACGGTACTTCCGCCTCGCACGGCGCGGACGTCAACGGCCCGACGGCTGTCATTCTCTCGAATTACAATACCAAAAACATGGGCATGCGCGACCGCGCGGCGCGCATGGTGAACATCAAGTTTACCCCGAAATGCCTGGAAGGAGATTCCGGAACCGAAAAACTGGTGAGTTTCATTCGCACGTTCTGTGACCTCAAGCTCTGGCATGTGCAGTTCAACGTCATAAGCCGCGACACGCTACTCGCCGCTCAAAAGGAACCGCAGAAATACTGCAACCTCATTGTACGGGTTGCGGGCTACAGCGCCTACTTTGTTGACCTTTCGCTTGATCTGCAAAACGATCTTATTGCCCGCACGGAGCATGGAGCTTTATAAACGCAATTTCCGACGCAGGGGCGCAGCACCCCCGCTGCCGGCAAAAGGGCGCAACTATGGAATCACGCGAAGACAGGCAGAAAACAGGCCTTGTTTTCAATATTCAAAAATACTCGGTGCATGACGGGCCGGGCATCAGAACCACCGTATTTCTCAAGGGCTGTCCGCTCTCCTGCCGTTGGTGCAGCAACCCGGAATCACAACAAAATTGTCCGGAGTTGGCCTACAATCCTGCCCGTTGTCTGACCCTGAACAAATGCACGCGCTGTCTTGAAGTCTGCATGCGCAACGCGTTGATTCGCAAGGGCGACGCTTTTCTGCAAATCGCGCAGGAGTATTGCGAAGGCTGCCCCATGCCATGCGCCGACGTTTGCCCCGCGAACTCGCTGATTGTTTACGGGCAAGAGCGCAGTGTCGATGACGTTCTTGCCGTCGTGGAACAGGATGAGGCATTCTATGCTCGATCCCGCGGCGGCCTGACAATCTCCGGCGGCGAACCGCTGTTTCAGGGGGATTTTACTGTGGCGCTTTTGCGGGAAGCGCGGCGGCGACGACTCAAAACCGCAGTGGAGACCTGCGGCATGGCTTCCCCCGCTTTTGTGTGCGCTGCCGCCCCATTGCTGAATAATGTCCTTTTTGACATCAAAATTCTGGACGACAGGATGCACAAAGCGCAGACAGGCGGTTCCAATGTGCAAATTCTGGAAAATTTTTGTATTCTGGCAGAAAAATTTCTTAACCTTCCCCTCACGGTGCGCACGCCAATTGTTCCCGGCTTCAATGATACGGAAGAAACTGTTGCCGCCATCGCATCCTTTATAGCCCGCTATCCGCGCGTGCGTTACGAACTGTTGCCCTACCACCGCCTGGGAACACAAAAATACAATTTTCTGGACCGCACGCCCCCCATGGGGGAGGTGAAGCTGGGAAAAGACATCATGCCCCGGTTACACTCCGTCGCGGAAAACGTTTTGCACGACCGCCTGCGGAATCTTCAGCACTGCAAAACACTCTCTTCATGAAAAGTTTGTCCTCAAATTTTTTGCGCAAACACTTTGAACGCATCCTGGACGCCGTGCCTGATGGAATCTTTATCAGCGATGCCGTCGGAGTCACCTTGCGCGTCAACCGCATGTATGAACAATTGACCGGTCTAACGCAAGAAAAAGTGCATGGACACAATGTGTGTGCGCTGGTGGATGAAGGAGTATTTGACCGTGTCCTGAACCCAGAAATCGTGTCTACCGGCAAGCCCGCCACACACATGCAGACCCTAAAAGCGGACAAATTGCCATTGTTGTCACATTCGCCAGAGACATTACGATTCTTGCCCAGATGAACGAGCAGATAAACGAACAGCGCCGGCTCATTGAGCAGTGTCATGAACAACTGGCCTATATGGCCCGGGAACAGGTTCATCACTCCAATTTGTTGCAGCCTGTCCATGTGAGTTCGGTGAGTTCGGCCATGGAACAGATACTTTCGCTGGCGCGGCGTTTTGCCGTAAGTGACGCCACTGTGCTTATACTCGATGAAACAGGCGTGGGCAAGGATATTTTGCCTATGGTGCACAGCCTGAGTGGGCGTAGTGAAAAAATGCTGCTCAAGGTGGACTGCGGCGGCATTGCCGAAATCTTGAATGAATCGGAATTTTCGGCTATATGCCGGGTTCTTTTACAGGCGCATTGAGCAAAGGTAAGGCAGGGTATTTTGAAATCGTCGACATTTTTGGACGAAGTGGGTGAACTGTCTCCAACCATTTTTGCGTGTGCTTCAGGACGGAGAAATCGTGCGTGTAGGGGCTTTTTCTCCGCGCCGCGTGGATGTGCGCGTTATTGCGGCCACCAACAGAAATCTGGCGGAAAATGTGGAAGCGGGAACCTTCACCCCGAATAATCAAGGGATTATCAATGAATAGTCAGACATTTTCTGGGACACTAGGTATGCTTTTTTCCAACGGAGACAAGTAAATGAATATACAATCGATGTTTCGGATGCGTTCCGGGAAATAGTTGAACCATTAATACCATACCAGCGGAGACATAAGGAAAAACAAGATACGGTACAGCAAGTTTCACACAATCTGGAATTGAAGGTAGCTCGGCAAGTTGGTTAGATTTTTGTTTTGCAGAAACCCCTGACTAACGAGGAAGGCTACAGACTGGAAAGTACCAGGGAGCAGGACGCCAGAGGCGTTTTGGAGCAGCCGTGTCAGTCCCGGTAGTGTCAGTGGGCTGAACCGGAGATTTTGAATGCGTTGGGCAATGGCGTAATCGGCCGCCTGAAAAGAAGTATCCATAATCTTTGTTGACGGCATCCGGTTTGAGAGAAGCTGTGGCGGAGAAGTACAGTCCGTGTCAGTACTGATTTCCAGCGGTAACCCAACGGTAAAGTCCGGGAGAATCGCCAGCACAAGGCGGGGCACAGATTCAAGTCCTGTACTATAAACCAGTAATATCAAAGGATTTCCGGGGAATCACCGGGAGGCCTTTTTTGTTCGGAGGTCATTTTGCCCCGCTATAGCCCCTCTTTTTTGACACAGGTAAATTAGCTTCGCTTTTCTCTTCAACTTCCCGATGCTTGTTGAGAATGGCGACAATAGCGATAAGGCGTCTTTCAATTGGCCGGGGAGTTTCTTATATTCCGTGGTTTCATTTTCAGTCATTCGTTGGCGAGATTTTACCGCCAAGTTACCACCATATTACCGCCATTGAGCAAAAAGCCAAAGAAATCCAACTGTGTAGCGTGTGAAAGGTCTGGCCAGCCGATTTGAAAAGCCCAGAAAAAATCAAAAAATTCGGTTTTGGGCGGAAGGGGGAGCTTAGGGA
>JAITNF010000040.1 GCA_031290615.1 Desulfovibrio sp.
GCACCAAGCTGTTCAAGTCGCTCCGGGCGCTTATTGATACAGCGGCTATGGGACTGCATCACCAAATGGTTCAAAATTCACTCGCCGGGAGTAAATATTAAATCCCATTTGATTGCAATTTGGTATAAGGTATAACAAAGACGTAATGTAGCTTCAACAGCCTTGTCTGATTTGGAGGCAACCTTTGTTCACCGGGTAAATCTGGCCAAATGATGGCGGGTATTGATAATGATGGTGGGTATTAATGTTGTCTCTTTCAATACAATACAATTCGTCCGGTTAATATTTCCCCTTGGCCACAAAGCGGTCAGCCGCGAGTAACAAGGCTTTTATGGTCAAAGCGTCCAACCTACGAAGGAGGACACTAGAAAGCAGCCATCTGCTAGCTCGGCTACAAGCTTGTTGTAGTCACAAATCGCCGGAACACTGACATGCGGTTTTTACAGCGCGGACTCCGTGACGCGCCTGCATGGGCAGATGAACAGGGATCTCACCTCCTGCGAAACCGCTATTGACGCCTTTATTGACGCCTTTTATTACTGCCTGCGGCGGTCGCATAGATTCTGCATTATGACGCCCATTGCAAAAAACGCCGTATTCCTACACAGTGACGACGGGGAATAAGTATGATGTTTTTTATGCGTGTCTTTGTCTGCCTTGCCTACCTGTTTTTTACCGGATGTCTTCAGACACGCCTACCGGAAGGCGTTGTGGCCACCGTCAACGGCGAACCCATTTATCTGCGCACCGTGCAGGCCCTGCTGGACGGACAAATTTCCGGCATCGCGCTGGAAACTCCTTCGTTGAAGGCTATGAAAAGCCGCTACGGAGAGGCCTTGGGCATCCTGGTCGTCAATGCCCTCGTCCGCCAGGAACTGACCCGCCGCAAATCGACCGTCAATGACGAAGACATGGCAAAAGCGCTGACGAAAATACGCATGGATTACGATCAGGAAGACTTTGTCCGCATCCTTGCTGAAGAATCCCTCAATGAAACGGAATGGCAGAATCTGTTGCGCGATCATCTGTCCGTGCAGCGCCTTGAAGAAAATATCCTTCTTCCCGACATTAAAATAGAATTGTCGGCTGTGCGTGCTTATTATAATGAACATGCGAAGGAATTCAATCTTCCGGAAACACTCAATGTCTGTTTTGCCGTAGCGGAACGGAAAGAAGAACTAGAGACTTACCGCAATGCTTTTTACGGCACTGCTCCGGAGCTCCCCCACACGGTGGTGGCGCAATGCCAGAATATTCTACCGCAGGATGTCCCCCCAGAGTGGAAAAAAAATCTGTCCGTCCTTGTCGAGCGTTCCTGCGCCATTCCGGTGGCGCGGCGCAATATGTGGGAAACGCTCTGCCTTGAGCGGCGCCGGCCAGCAGGAGCCGTAAACATGTCCGAGGCTTATGCTTTGATAGAACGGCAACTGTTGAAAAATGAAAAAGAGAACGCCTTCGAACGCTGGATTGAGGCAAGTCTTGCCGCTGCCGACATCCGAGTGTCGCCCCATATAAAAGACGATCTGCTTTCGCCTCAGCGTGTGGAGCCAGTGCTTGCAGCCAAGCCGTTACCGTTTGAGGATGAAGAAGAAAACCGCGAATTTGAGCCCATTGCAAATCCGTTACAATTGCGCTAGAAAAAGCCATTATTCCAATGGAGACATTTCCGTGAGCAAACTCTTTATTATGTTGTTGCCGACAGTGCTGTTGTGCGTCGCCGTTTCCGCGCAAGCCGCGCAACCCAACAAGGTGGCGGCCGTGGTCAATGGCCAGGTGATCACTATGGTGGACTTGCAAAAGGCCGCTGTTCCGGTAATGATTCGCGCGAGAATTAATCCTGACAACCCGGGCCAGACCACTGCCGCCAAGGAGGTTATGCGCAAGGTGCTTGATATGATGGTCATGGACATTCTTTTCGGTCAGGAGGCCAAACGCCTTAAAGCCACTATTCCCGACGGCGATGTGGATAACGAACTCGCCAAGATGATGAAAGCCAGCAATCTCACCAAGGAACAATTTGAAGTCCAACTCGCCGAGCAGAAAATTTCTCTTTCGGAACTACGCAAAAAAATTCAAAAATCCCTGTTGCGGCAAAGGATTATAGGCATGGCCGTCGGGCGCAGGGTGGTTGTACGTCCGGAGGAAATCAAGGCCTATTATGAAAGCCACAAAGAAAATATGTACAGCCGTGAAGGTCTGCACTGGGCCTTCCTTGTCTATCATCCCAAGGCGGATGGAAAAACCCTGGCGACCCAGGTAAAAAGCGGATCCCTGCCTTTTGCGGAGACAGCGCGCAAATATTCCATCGCCCCCAAAAAGGACAAGGGCGGGGATATGGGGCCGGTGCAATGGGGAAATCTGAACCCGGAACTGGAGTCGCTCCTTGCCAACCTGAAACCGGGAAAAATTTCCGACGGTTTTGACATCAAGGAAAACGGAATGACATTCAAGGCGCAGGTACGCCTGTACAGGCCAGACGGCGACGCGGAAAAACTACTCACCCTAGAAGAAGCCACCCCGCAGATCGACGCAATTCTGCGCGAGCCCAAAGCTGCGGAACGTTTTGAGGAATACGCGGCCGGGCTGCGGAGCAAAGCGATTATTGACATTAGGCTATAATTGTTTACATTTTTCAAAATAAGACAGATCCTGCGGCAGAGTTCCGTCCAAACTGCGACAAATATAACAGAGGACTACATGACACTGGAAGAATTGGGCTCGACTCTGCGTTACGAACGCGAAAAACGCGCCTTGAGCATTGACGAGATCAGCGAAATTCTGAAAATTGGCACCCCTCTTTTGCGCGCCCTGGAAGAGGGAGACGCCTCTTCTTTACCGCACCAGACCTATACCAGGGGATTTATTCGCTCTTATGCCTCTTTTCTGGAGATAAATTCCGCCGCCATCCACATCGATACGATCACAACCCAGGGCAACGTCTATCTGCCCTGGACGTCAAGAAACCCGAAAAAAAAATGTCTCGCGCCGCTCATAATTCTGCTTTTTATCATCGCAGGAGGTATTGCCATTGCTTGGCGGCTCCTGCATACCACGCTGAGAACCACACCGAATCGTCTTGCCGAACCGGCTCTCGCTCCGCTCCACCCAGGACTTAAAGCCCCAGCCGCCGGTGCAGACGCCGCTGCGGTAAAAAGCCAGCTGTCCTGGCAACGGAATCAAAGCGACTCCCGGCCGGGGACGGACGCGGAAACGCCAGCCGTAGAGCCCAGTCAGGTGACGCAAAAAACTGATGCCGCCCTAGCTCCAACGCACGTCACCCACAACGTCATTGTAACGGCCACGGAGGAATGCTGGATATATTTAAAGGTAGACACGGACACGCGCCAGTTTTCCATGAACAAGGACGATACCTTTGCTCTGACTTTCCAAAAAAAACTTGAGCTAAAACTGGGCAACGCCGGCGGGGTGCGTATTCGCTATGACGGGCAGGATTTGCCCGGTGCGGGGAAGTCCGGGCAGGTTCGCACACTGACTTTTCCGCCAGGCCAGGATTGATCTGCGGCATGAGAAAACGCAAATGCTGAGAGAATGGGACGAACACGGGCTTGTGCTTCGCGTGGGGCGTTTTCGAGAAACCGATATTTGGCTGAGAACCCTCTGCAAAACGCACGGGATAACCACTCTTTTCGCCTTTGGCGCAAGCCGTAGCCGAAAACGCTTCTGCGGCTGTCTGGATGTGTTCAACACTCTACACTGCCACATACGAGTGGCGAAAAACGGTCGATTTCTCAATCTGCAGGAAGCTGTCTTGCTGACAGGCCCACAGCGCTTACGCCACAACTGGCAGCGCATGGGCCTGGCCGCCAACTGCTTGCGTTTTGTGGAATCCCTTGATGTTCCGCCGGAAAACGCAACGGAAGTTTTTGACCTTGTGGAAGATCTGCGCTGCACCCTGGAGAGTGCGCCGCATTTGTCGTCCCTGTTGCCCCTCTTTTTCCGCCTGCGCGTGGCCGGAGCTTCGGGCCTCGCGCCGCAACTTTACCGTTGCGGGAGTTGCGGCGTCCATCTTCACGGAGACGCGATCTTCCTGGCTGATGAAGGACAGATCCGTTGCGCAAGCTGCAAAACGCGAACGGCCTATACAACGCAACTTTCCGGCGCGGCCCTTTCCCTCTTGCGGCATGTGCGGGACACAGCGCCCTCGGCCTGGCCATCGAAAGGCCTCGCGCCGCCGGAGCACAGGGCCTGCGCCAGGGCCATTGACGGTTTTGTGCAGTACCATCTGGGGCTTGTTTTTGATGAGGGCCGCTTCCGTCGTATATAACCCGAATCACACTTCAGCTTCAGGAGAATATATGTTTTTTCAGGATGTCATTGTAACGCTTCAGAATTACTGGGGCAGCCGCGACTGTGTGCTGGAGCAGCCCTTCGGTGTGGAATGCGGAGCAGGCACCTTCAACCCAAGCACCTTTTTGCGCGTCATCGGCCCCGAGCCTTGGCGCGTCGCCTACGTGGAGCCCTCACGCCGTCCAGACGACGGACGCTACGGAGAGAACCCCAACCGCCTCCAGCGCTATTTTCAGTTTCAGGTGGTGCTCAAACCATCTCCGGACAATGTGCAGGAACTCTATCTCCAAAGTCTTGAGGCCCTCGGCATAAACCCGGAACGACACGACATACGCTTTGTGGAGGACGACTGGGAATCACCCACCTTGGGGGCTGGGGGGCTGGGCTGGGAAGTCTGGCTCAACGGCATGGAAGTGAGCCAATTCACCTATCTTCAGCAGGTGGGCGGCCTTGACCTATCGCCGGTGAGCGTGGAACTGACCTACGGCCTTGAACGGCTTGCCATGTATCTGCAAGGGGTGGAATCTGTCTATTCTCTGTGCTGGAACGCCCATGTGACCTACGGGGAAATCTATCACCGGAACGAGGTGGAGCAGTCCCGCTACAATTTTGAAGTCGCCGATCCCGCCATGCTGTTACGCCATTTCGCGGATTATGAAAGCCAATGCAAGTCCCTGCTCGCCCTGAATCTGCCTTGGCCAGCCTACGATTATTGTCTCAAGTGTTCCCACACTTTCAATCTGCTAGACGCGCGCGGCGCCATATCCATCACGGAGCGCACCTGTTACATCGGCCGCGTGCGCGCGCTGGCGTCGAGCGTGGCGCGCCTGTATGCGGCGCAGCGTGGAGAGATGAATTATCCCCTATTGCGCCGGGAATGAAAAAATGCAAAAAAATATAGAGGATTCTCATGGCAACATTTCTGCTTGAAATCGGTAGCGAGGAACTGCCGTCCCGTTTTCTTGAGCCGGAAGAAACGGAACTCAGAGAGCGTTTTACGGCTGTCCTTGACGAAGCCGGTCTAGTGCACGGCCCCCTTTGTGTTATGAGCACTCCACGCCGGGCTGTCGTGATTGTTGAGGATGTACAGCCTGTGCAACAGGAAAAGGAAGAACTTGTCACGGGCCCGTCGGCACGCGCAGCCTTCGACCCCGACGGCGCGCCCACCAAGGCCCTGGAGGGCTTCACGTGTTCCAACGGCCTTTCCGTGGACGCGGTCTTTCGCATACAGACGAAAAAGGGCGAATACATGGCCGTGCGCAAACGCACGGGGGGCGCTTCCGCCGCAGAAATACTGGCAAACCTGTGCCCGGCTATCCTTTCGGCCATGTCCTTCGCCAAGCGGATGCGCTGGGGCGCGTATGGCTTTGCCTGGGGGCGCCCACTGCGCTGGATTCTGGCCCTGCTGGACGGGGAAGTTATTCCTTTCAGTCTCGGGCCAATTCAATCGGGACGCCGAACTTTCGGGCACCGCGTTCACGGCTTTGGCCCCTTTGACGTGTCCGATGCCTGGGCCTGGCGCGCGACACTTACGGAACAGGGTGCTGTAACGCCTGACGGCGCCGGGCGTCGCAAACGCATTGTGGAAGGCGGGGATGCCCTAGCCCACTCAGTCGGGGGCAAGGTGTTGTGGAAAGACAACCTTCTTGCCGAAGTACAGGGCCTGACGGAGCACCCTGTGCCCCTTCTTGGAGATTTCGACTCCGACTACCTGGAAGTTCCGCGCGAAGTGCTTTTGACAAGCATGGAGATCCATCAGAAAAGTTTCGGCCTTGAAGCGGGCGACGGCTCCCTGATGCCGCATTTTCTCACAGTGCTCAATCTGATGCCGCAGGACATGCCTCTTGTCAAAAACGGCTGGGAGCGTGTGCTCCGCGCCCGCCTGGAAGACGCGCGATTTTTCTGGCGCGCTGATCTGAAAGAAAATTTTGACCTCTGGCTGGCAAAACTTGATCAGGTCATTTTTATCGGCAACCTTGGCAGTATGGGCGACAAAACGCGCCGCCTGGAAAAACTGTGCCGCTCATTGGCGCAACAGTGCGCGCCAGACCTTGCCCAAGCGGCGGCGCGCGCTGGCCGGCTTTCCAAAGCGGACCTCGTTACCGGCCTTGTGAATGAATTTGACGATCTGCAAGGTGTTATGGGCGGCATCTACGCCGGCTACAAAGGGGAATCACCCGAAGTGGCCCGCGCTCTACGGGAACAATATCTCCCCGCCGGGCCGGACTATCCGCTGCCCCAAAGTCTCACGGGCGCGCTGCTGGCCCTGGCGGACAAGGCGGACACCCTCACTGGCTGCTTTGGGCTGAACATGACACCCACCGGCGCGGCTGACCCCAACGGCCTCAGACGCTGTGCGCTGGGAATTATCCGCATTGTCCAGGCCTTTGGCCTGGATCTGGACATCCGCTCTCTTTTTGCCGAGGCGTTGCGCCATTACGCCGGGCAGGGCAAAACTCTGCCCAAAACAGAAACCCTGTACAACCTCATGGAATTTATGGCAGGCAGGCTGCGCGGGCACATTCTGGCGCGGGGAGAGGAAACCCAGCTCGCCGATGCGGCTCTTAACGCTGGAATAAACCGCATTGGCGACTGCATGGCCCGTCTGGCGGCGCTGACGGCCTTCAGCCGGGAAGACAGCTTTGTGGAAGCCGTGCGCACCTTCAAGCGCGTGGCCAATATTATCCGCAAACAGGGAGATGCCCCGACAAGCACAAGCGGGCAGACAGCCGGGCAGTGGGATGACGCGCTCCTGGCCGAAGATGCGGAAAAAACCCTCGCCGCCACCCTGCGCAGCATTCTGCCCCACCTGGACGCCCTCTGGGCGGGGGGGGATCACGCGGCAGCCCTCGCTTGCTTGACGGAACTGCGTCCCGCTGTGGACGCGTTTTTTGACGGCGTTATGGTAATGTGCGAGGATGCGGCTCTCAGAAACAATCGCCTCGCCATGCTTTGCGCCATGCGCTTCCGCTTTGCGCGGATTGCTGATTTCGCGGCCTTGCAGTTGTGAACGGTCGCTTGGCACTTGACAAACGTTTTCAACCGGGCTAATATTTTTGTTTGACTTTACATCGAAAAATAACAACTGAATATATTGGAGAAAATCTATGGCAAATCATAAATCCGCCGTCAAGCGTCACAAGCAGAGTCTCAACCGGGCCGCCCGCAACAAGGCCGCCCGTACCCGCGTTAAAAACTCCGTCAAGGCTGTCCATTCGGCTGTACAGAACAAGGACAGGGCAGGGGCCGAAAGTCTGCTGTCCACGGCTGCCTCCGTGCTTGCCAAGGCCGCCCGAAAAGACGCGTTGCACCGCAGAAAGGCCGCCCGCAAACTTTCGCGCTTGTCGAAGGCCGTCAACGCCGTAACTACCTGAAAAATTTCCGCAAACATGGCGGTTCAACTTTGAAAACGTACAATCGCCCCGCAAAAATTTTATCCTCAACTTTGCCGCGAGATTGTCGCAAGGCGAATTTAGTTCGCTGTCAAGCGACAAATTCAGACGTAACATGCTATGATCTTTCGCTGACAGATTCCTGTTTCCGGAAAAGTTTCAGGTGGGCATAGGCCTTGCCTGTAGCCATGCGGCCACGCAGCGTGCGCTTGAGAAAGCCGCACTGGATTAGGTAGGGCTCATAAATATCTTCCAAGGTACGTACGTCTTCGGAGCAGGCCGCGGCCAGCGTTTTTATGCCAACAGGGCCGCCGTCGTAGTGATCTATCAGCACTTCCAGAAGGTTGCGGTCCATCTGGTCAAGACCTTTTTCATCAACATCCATGCGCACCAGGGCCTGCTTCGCCTGTTCTGCCGTTATGCGGCCGTCGCCTCGCACCAGAGCGAAATCCCTAATCCTCCGCAAAAGCCGGTTGGCAATGCGCGGTATGCCGCGTGAGCGCCGACCTATTTCCACAGCTCCGTTTTCACTGACGTCCACATTCAAAATGGCGGCAGTTCGCCGCACCACCCGGGCCAATTCAGCAGGATTGTAGTATTCTAGACGCGCTATAATGCCGAAACGATCCCTGAGGGGCGAGGATATGAGGCCCATGCGCGTTGTGGCGCCGACCAAGGTAAAAGGGTCCAGGTCGATTTTTACCGTGCGTGCCGCCGGCCCCTGGCCGATCACCAGGTCCAGCTTGAAGTCCTCCATGGCAGGGTACAGCACTTCTTCCACAACAATTGGCATGCGGTGGATTTCATCCACAAAGAGGATGTCGTGCCGGCCAAGATTGGTCAAAATGGCCGCGAGGTCTCCGCTGCGTTCCAGCACTGGGCCTGACGTGCAGATTATGTTGACGCCGAGTTCAGCCGCCATGATCTGCGCCAGCGTGGTTTTGCCTAGGCCCGGGTTGCCGTAGAAAAGCGTGTGGTCAAGGGCCTTGCCCAGTTCGCGGGCAGCGTCCAGATACACGCGCAGATTGACGCGCAATTCTTCTTGACCGATGAAGTCCTCAAGGCTGCGCGGGCGGACGCTTTCGTCCTGCGCGACAGGTTCCAACACGCTTGCGGGGCTGCATGCGGCCATTACGCCACCCCTTTGCCGAGCCGCTTGAGGACAAACCTGAGAGCGCCAACAACATCCATATCCGGCTCATCGTGCAGAAATTTCCTGACAAGGGGCGCACACTCGTCTTCGGCATAGCCGAGATTGCCAAGCCCTGTCAGCGTATCTCGAAACACCGAAGTTTCATGGACCTCCGGCGACGGGAGAGTGCCCGTAACGAAGGCGTCGTCCGCCTTGAGCTTGTACTTAAGTTCCAGAAAAATATGCTGCGCATTCTTCTTGCCTATGCCGGAAACTCGTGTCAGAGATGTCGGGTCTTCCTCCAGAACCAAGCGGTGCAAATCCTCCAGACGGAAGGTGGAGAGAATGGCCAGCGCCGTGCGCGCGCCAATCTTGGAAATGGTCAGCAGGATTTCAAACATCCGCTTTTCTTCAAAAGCGGCGAAGCCGAAAAGCTCCATGGCGTCCTCGCGCACGGTAAGGCTCACATACAGCGCGACATTCTCTCCCTTTGACGGCAGAGCGTACAGCGTACGGCTGGGCAGACCCATTTCATAGCCCACACCGGACTGTGTGACGACAATGCAGCCGTTGTCCCATATTTCGGCCAAACGGCCCTCAATATACGCTATCATGCGGACACCCTAGCGCGAATGCGGCAAATACACAAGCTGCGTTCAGAAAGAGCAAAAACCGGCACCGCCCCCGAAAAATCATTCTTTTGTTAACACCCTCACTTTTGCAAAGTTAAACTGTTCTAAAACTGGTACAAAAAAAACCGGCGTCAGCCAGTCGGAGGACGAGACGTCGCCGATATCAAGGCCAAGTCGGGATTTACAGGATATCTCTTGCAGCCAAGGCATCTTTTTTTAGATCTAGTCACCAAATTACGCTCAAATGATACTCCAATTTTGTCAAAAATGGCCCTGCAATTGAGGTATGCCCGCCGATAGAGTCGGTGATGGTGGATGAGTTGGCTAAAACGCGCCCCCGGCCATACTGATCATAAGCCCGCCCGAGACTGCTATGGCCACCATGCTCACGGCCCACGAACCGGGTTCCAGCAAGCCCTGCCAGGACGTCGTGAATTTCATGGAGGGCCGCCGCCAAGTGACAAGGGCCAAGGCCTCGCGGCCGCCGAACACTCTCCGTCATCCCCATCTCGGCTGAAGAGGAAACCCAAAAGCAGAACCAGCACAATGTCCGATCCCAAAAAAATAACTGGATGATGCTTGCAGTTTTTCTCCGGACCGGGCGGAATACGCGTCTTTCCAAAAGACAATTGATCGTGCGTTACCACAAACTCACATGCTGATTTTCCGGAAAGTCAAAATCACCGCACCACATCAGACCAAAGTTCGGCGGCTGTTTCCCGCAATTTGTACTTTTGGATTTTACCGCTGGCCGTAAGAGGGAATTTGTCCACTATGGCGATATGTCTGGGAATCTTGTACCAGGATATCTTGCCGCGGCAATAATCGCGTACGTCCTCGGGCTGAACGTCGGCCCCTTCTTTGGGGATGACAAAGGCCCCCACTTCCTCGCCGTACTTGCGGCTGGGCACGGCCACAATCTGGACGTCCGCCACTACTGCCATCCCGAGTAAAAATTCTTCCACTTCGCGGGGATAGACGTTTTCTCCGCCGCGGATAATCATGTCCTTGATACGTCCGGTCACGCGCACATAGCCGTGTTCGTCCATCACGCCCAAATCGCCGGAATGTAGCCATCCGTCTGGGCTGATGATTCTGTCCGTGTCCTCTGGCATTTTATAGTAACCTTTCATGACGTTGTAGCCGCGGCAGAGGATTTCCCCCACCTGGCCGCGCCGCAGTTCCTCGCAGGTTTCAGGGTCACCGACGCGCACTTCAATGCCAGGCATGGCGCAGCCTGCGGTTTCGCAACGCAGCTTGATGGGGTCGTTGATGTCCGACTGGGTCATCACCGGAGAGCCTTCGGTAAGGCCGTAGCAGATGGTGATTTCCTTCATGTGCATGTCTTCCACCACACGGCGCATGAGCGGCTCCGGGCACACGGATCCAGCCATGATGCCTGTTCGCAGGCTTGAGATGTCAAAACGGCTGAAGAGCTTGTGCTCAAGCTCGGCCAGAAACATGGTGGGCACGCCGTAGAGGGCTGTGCAACGCTCACTGTCCACGGCGGCCAGAGCCTTCAGGGGATGAAAAGTTTCTTGGATGACCATGGTCGTGCCGTGGTTCACGGCGGCCATAACACCCAGCACGCAGCCGTAGCAGTGAAAAAGCGGCACAGTGAGGCAGAGGCGGTCATTTTCCGTAAAGCCTTGGTGGCGGCCTATCCAGTAGCCATTGAGGCCCACGCCCACATGGGTGAGCATGACGCCGCGCGGAAAGCCCGTCGTCCCGGAGGTGTACTGCATGTTGATCACGTCCCACGGGTCCAGCGAGGCTTGGCGGACATTGTATTCCTCATCGCTTGTCATGACGGACAAGGCCAAAATTTCCGGTACGGAATACATGCCGCGGTGTTTTTCCGCCCCGAGAAAACAGACGCGTTTGAGATGCGGCAGGGCTCCACAGCACAGTTCCCCACGCGGTCGGGTGCGCAGTTCCGGCACGATGTTGTAGAGCGTGATCACAAAATCGTGGTCGCGCAGGCTGTCAATAATAAAAATATTTTCGCATTCCGAGTGGGAAAGCAGATAGAGCAACTCGTGTTCGCGATAATTGGTGTTTACGGTTATCAGAATGGCCCCTATTTTGGCCGTGGCAAACTGCAGGACTGTCCAGTAGGGTACATTAGTGGCCCAAACAGCCACCTTTTCGCCTTTCTGCACGCCAAGGGCCATGAGCCCCTTGGCGAGCTGGTGCACAATGTCGCCGAATTCCCGCCATGTTTTGCGATAGTTGCGGTCGGCATATACCAGAGCCTCATTGTCCGGAAAGCGGGACACTGTATTGTCAAGAATCTGTCCCAGTGTCCATTCGCGCAATTCAAATTGCGCATGACGTTCGCGTACTTTTTCGTCCATAGCTGCATTTTGGTGAAAAGTGAGAGTAATCAGTCCTGTCCGGATTCCAAATTACAGACTGTACATAACAGCCAGTATTTCCGCAGATTGGTCGCCACTGGTGCCTACATGGTGCGGCACAATGGAGTTGTAATAAATGGTTCCTCCTTCTTTGAGAACATATTTCTCACGTCCGTAAGTCACTAGCAATTCGCCCTTGAGCACCAGCATGAATTCCTCCCCCTGATGGGAGATGAGATTGCTCTCCTTTTCGTTTTCAGGGAGGATGGTAATGAAAAAGGGATCCATATTACGATCCGCCTTGCCTTGGGCCAAAGATCTGTGCACATATTCCGGCCGCTCGTCATGACCGGTCTGCAGTGCGCTGACCGTTTCCGCCTCGGCGCCGACACGCGATATGATGGGATCGCGCACCTCCTGATCGTCCAGGAAAGTGCCCAGACGCACTCCAAGGGCGCGAGAAATTTTTTGCAGCGGCCCCAGACTCGGGTAAATTTCGCCGTTCTCCAGCTTTTCAATAAATTTTTGTTTGAGGCCGGTATTTTCGGCCAAGTAGATCAGGCTGACCTCGCGTTCCTCGCGAAAAGCGCGAATTCGCGCGCCGATGGTGGTGTCGTTGGACATGCTGTGCTCCTGTGCTGTCGTCAAAAACATCTCTGCTAATGCAGAAAGATGGCTGTACCAGAATACAGGTATTTTCCGCAAGCACAAATGATGGCTCAATAACAGATAATTTGCATCTGATTTGGGAATGGAATTATGGAATTATGAGAGTGTTCACCAGACGATAGATTTTGCCTGCTTTTCTGGATTTTAAATTGTTTAATGGTGTGTAAATGAAAGAATTGAACCATTGCGGAACAGATCAAGTTGGTATGTCCTAGGGATCACGATAGGAAACCGCGGAGGAAATACAAGGGTTGAGATTATGTCCCTGACGCGGTATTGTGCAACGCGAAACTCGTTTTTCAGGTATTCGGACAAAAAGGAGAACTTTAATGAAAGAGATTATGGAAGACGACAGAACGGAACCCAAAAAACAAATGCTGGAAGCATACCCGCCGCTCAGTTCAATGTATAATGAAAACGACGGCAACGCCTTGATTTTTTTACCTTAAAAATGTAACTGCGACCATTGAATCGTTTACAGCAGAGAAAAAACGTCAATTTTGACCGTTTTCGTCAGGACAACATGTTTCGGTCTTTGCCCGTTTGATCCGCAAAATGCCCTAAGGCTTCCTGGTCCGTCCAGAGCGTTTTCATCTTGAAAATGTTTTGATAACCCTGATTCAAGGGAGATATGTATGACAAGAGAAGAAATTGACGCCAAAGCGGTGGAACTGGTTGCCCATGCGCGCGGGAAGCTGGAAGTGACGGCCAAGGTCAGCGCCTCCAATCTTGAGGAATTGAGCATTGCCTACACTCCGGGCGTTGCAGAGCCCACCCGCCAGGTACGCGACAACCACGCCTTGCAGTATCAGTACACCAGCCGCGCTTCCATGCTGGCTATTGTGACCGACGGCTCAGCCGTGCTCGGCCTGGGCAACATCGGACCCGAGGCGGCAATGGTGGTGATGGAAGGCAAGGGCGTCATGCTCAAGCATTTTGCCGGCGTGGACCCGGTGCCACTTTGCCTCAACACGCAGGATCCGGAGGAAATCATCCGGGTTGTCAGGGCCGTGGAACCATCTTTCGGCTTTATTTTTTTGGAAGACATTTCCGCGCCGCGCTGCTTCACCATTCTGGAACGGCTGACGCAGGAACTCTCCATCCCTGTTTTTCACGACGATCAGGACGGGACTGCGGTATCCGTGTGCGCGGCTGTCCGCAACTCCCTGCGGATTACCGGGCGCAAACTCCGGGACATGACCATTGTGCTTAACGGCGCGGGCGCGGCTGGCCTAGCAACGGCCCGGCTGCTCACGGAACTCGGCGCGGAGTACATAACCCTGTGCGATGTGCAGGGTGCCCTGAGTAAGAATACACCCGGCCTTGACCCATACAGGGCCGCCTTCGCGGCAAAGACAAACTCCAAGGGCGTCACCACGCTTTCCGAAGCGTTGCGCGGGGCGGACATTCTCATCGGCCTTTCCGTGGCCAACGCGGTCAGCAAGGATATGGTGCGCACCATGAACAAGGGTGCCGCCGTCTTCTGCCTAGCCAATCCCGATCCGGAAATTCTGCCGCCCGACGCCAGGGAGGCTGGCGCCAGATTTACCGGCAGCGGCCGTTTTGACTACGCCAACGCCATCAACAACCTCCACGCCTTCCCCGGCATAGTACGCGGCACGCTGGACGCCGGGGCTAGACAGATCACCACAAACATGAAGCTGGCTGCGGTTGCGGCCATCGCCTCCTTTGTGCCCGACGACATGCTCAAAGACGAGTACCTCATGCCGAATGTGCTGAATTCCGCGCTGACGGACAGGGTGGCGGCAAGCGTGAAGGATACGGCACTGAGCGACGGCGTTGTGCGGTAGATCGGATCAACTTTGAAAAAGTCTGAAAATACTTTTTAAACAGGCTGACAGAATACTTGAGGATTTCAAATCCAACTAGCCGAGGGCGGAGTGGGCAGGTCCAGCAAGAACGGCTGTTTCGAGTTCTTTTTCCAGCGCGAGGCCCATGCGGATCACCTGAATGCCAGACTTGCCGTCCAGCCAGCCGCGGGCCAACATGCCAAAACAGGTCTCAAGAGACAGGAAACATAGGCCCCGACGCGCAAAGCCCCCTCCCACGCCAGAAGCACGGAAGTGGCCCCCGGAAAGAGCGGCCTCTACGGGCATGAACCCTTGGCTTGTCTGAATGTGCTGGGCGCAGAAAGTGCAGCGCATTGCACCAGACGCGAAAGGGGAGAAAAACCGGAACAACTGTTGTACGGCGTTGCGGCGCCCCCCAGAAGAGGGATTTCATCTGTGATTTTCCGTAAAAAATCCTTGCCGACCCGAAATTTGTGTGTAAGAATACCTGAAAATGTCGGCCAAAGTGAAGCTGATGTATTTCCTGGCATTTTTTTGTTCCTCTGAGTTCGTATTACCTGAATCACCGGAGAAAGACGGATGAAAAGAACATTGACCAAAGCGGACATAGTGGAAGATATCTACGGAGAGACTGATAAAAATCGCGCCGATGTCAAAAATGTTGTGGAAAAATTGCTGGAAATCATGAAGAATGCCATCAAGAAGGATCGGGCTCTGCTCATAAGCGGTTTCGGCAAATTTGAATGTTACGACAAGGCCGCTCGCGTGGGCCGTAATCCGCAGACGGAAGAGGCCATCACTCTGCCGTCGCGCCGGGTTGTTGTATTTCGACTCTCTCGCAAATTCCGGACGGAACTCAATCCCTGAGCATATATTTTTCTCCTAGTCGGACCTGATTGCGGCATCGCGTGACACTTGTCGGGAATCTCTGTATTTTTTATGCCGCCGGAGTGTGTTGCGGAAAAATGCTGGGATTGGGGTTACCCTTCTGTTCTGTACATGTTGTTGATTTATGTCATTCACAGGAACGAGCCGTGCTATTTAATTCCTATTCATTTATTTTTTGCTTCCTGCCGTTGCTTCTACTGATATGGCGGTTGGCGGGCGGGGGGGGGCCGGTTGCTTGGCGCTTGTCCTGCTTGCCTTTTCAATCGTTTTTTACGCCTTGTGGGGCGCGGCTTTTCTGTTGCTTCTGTCAACGCTCGTGGCCGCAAACTACGCTTTCGGGCAGGCGCTTGCCGTGTCAGACGGCCAGCTTGCCGCCAAAAAATTCCGGCCGGGGCGCAAGAGTTTGTTCACTCTTGCCATTGTTGTCAATCTTTTGCCGTTGCTGTGGCTCAAGTATTCCGGTTTCCTGATGCAAAATCTGGCCCTACTTTTCAATACGGACTGGCATTTCACCTCTCCCGGCATGCCGCTGGGCATTTCCTTTTATACTTTCATACAGGTCGCCTGGCTTCTCAGCGTGTACCAGCGCCGCATAAAACCCGAGGGGTTTTCCCGGCACACGCTCTTTTCCTCCTGTTTCCCCTATGTCATTGCCGGCCCCATCGTGCGCTATGAGCAGATGGGCAGCCAGTTCGATACTCTGATCCCGCCAAACGCGGAAGGACTTGCGCGCGGCCTGAGCCTTTTCAGCATCGGCCTTGCCAAAAAAGTGCTGCTGGCGGACAGCATCGCCCTGTACTCCAATGCCGTCTTCAACGCGGCGGAAGGGGCTTTCCCCATCAGTTGGGCGGAAGCCTGGCTCGGCTCACTGTGCTATACTTTTCAGTTGTATTTTGACTTTTCCGGCTATACGGACATGGCCGTCGGCATAGGCCTGATGATCGGCCTGCGTCTGCCGGAAAACTTTAACTCACCCTACAAATCCACGGGCATTGTGGACTTCTGGCGTCGCTGGCACATCACTCTAGGCGCGTGGCTCAGGGATTGTCTTTACATTCCCTTGGGCGGCAACAGGGCCGGACGTTTTGCGCAGTATCGCAATCTTTTCCTCACCATGTTCATCGGCGGCATCTGGCACGGGGCTGGCTGGACCTTTGTCATCTGGGGATCTCTCCACGGCCTGATGCTGGGCGTCAACCACTTTTTTCGCGCCCAAATCAAGGACAAGCCGCTGGAGCGCGTTCTGGGCGCCCTGCCCTGCCAGATTTTCTTCATCCTGCTGACGTTCCTGTGCATCAACGCCTGCTGGGTAGTATTCCGCGCCGTTAGCCTAGGAGGAGCCATGACCATGTACGCGGCCATGCTCACGGGCCCCTTTCTTTCACCGGATAGCGGCGCAGCCGGACTCGCGGCCCTGCTGCCCAACAACTATTTCCAAGGCTGGCAGCCTTTTGCTCTACTGATCATCAACGCCGTGCTTGTCTGGGTTT
Organism: Desulfovibrio sp.; assembly: GCA_031290615.1. GTDB lineage: Bacteria > Desulfobacterota > Desulfovibrionia > Desulfovibrionales > Desulfovibrionaceae > Desulfovibrio. Next base: position 16,680 of record JAITNF010000040.1, read on the forward strand.
TCCCCAATTCGCGGGAACTTCTGCGCGGCCAAGCGGACGGCGCTCTCCCGTGGCTCAGGTGGAACACTTCCGGCCTGTGGGCCGGCTGGCTGGCTGTCCTGACTTTTGTTTCCCTGATTCTTGTATCGCGTAAGTCCACCTTCCTGTATTTTCAGTTCTAGAAGCACGCGATATGTTAAAGTCCCTGAACAACGCCGCCTTTATCTGGCGATACCTGAAAGTCCTGCTGCTTCTGGCCGCCATCGGCCTTGTGCTTGTGGCTCCCTACACCTGCCTGTGGCTCTACAAATCCGGAGATGTGGCCGTGGAACGCGCCGTCAGGGCTCAGTCCTCCGGAACATTCGCCGTCTTCGGTTCCGGCGTATCCCAGGATTTTGTGGACTACAAGCTGCAACTCTACGAGGCTGTCAAGCCGGACATCGCGGTAATTGGATCCTCACGCGTCATGCAGTTTCGCGGCTCGTCCTTCCGGCAGTCCTATGTGAATGTGGGCGGCACGGCCGGGAATCTTCCGGTTTTGCGCTCTACTCTAGAGGCCATGCTGCGCGTCCACAAGCCCAGGGCCGTCATTCTGGGGCTGGATTTCTGGTGGTTCATGCCCCAGTGGAACTCGAACCCCTTTGAGGAGGTGCCACCCACCAGCGGCTCGTACAACTACGGTTTTGAAAGCCTAAAAAAACCATTGGCCTGGCTTCTGAACGGTAAAATTTCTCCGGCCGAACTGGCGCCCCTGTGGGGAGGTTTCAGCGACACACGCTTCGGCATCATGGCGCAACAGACGGACGACGGCTTCGGCCCGGACGGCTCCTGGTATTATACCGGAGAGATCACCGGACGCCGCCATCCCTTTGATTTCCAATTCCACGACACTATCAGGCGGGTGAATCACGGCATCAAGGCCTTTTTCTGGGCGAAAACAGGACAGCAGGCCCCAGCTGCCGACCATCTGGACGCCCTGTCGGAAATATACTGCCGCATCAAGGCGCGCGGCATTGAGGTGTATGTCTTCATCGCGCCCCTTTCCGAACGAGTGCTCACGGCCATGCGCGAGAGGGAAGCATCCTACCCGCATCTTTTCAATCTGCGCAACGCCCTTCTGGAGCGCGGCATAGACGCCTTAGACTTTACGGATCCCAAGGTTCTCGGCTCCGGCGACTGTGAATTTGTGGACGGCTTCCACGGCGGGGAAGTCACCTATGTGCGCATTCTGAGGGCCATGGCGGAGCGCTGGCCCTCCTTGCTGACCTATGTGAATATGGAGCGTATTGATGCCGTCATACGGGACTGGAATGGTCATGCCCTTGTATACGACGAGCGTCTGACAAACCTGCCGGAAATAGATTTCATGCGCTGGAGCTGCCCGAAACGAAATCAGTAGTTGATATGCACGCCGTATTTCGCGTATTCCATCGGAGCGTTTTTGCCGTCCTGTTCTTTCTCTTTTTTGCCGGAACGGCGCAGGCCCGGGGGCCTGTGGATTTTGTGAAAATTGACTATTCAGTTGTCTCTAAAATTCGGCCCACCCGTGCTGGTGCTACCCGGTATGCGCCTGCCCACAAACTCCTGAGCCTCATATACAGGTGCCCAGAGTGTATCATCTGACGCAACAGCCACAGACGAAAAAATCATGACTTCCCCCGGGCGCCTTACCGCGTTTGTACGCCGCGCGGGTTTTTCCCCGCAGGGCATCGTGCTCTGCCTTGCAGACCTCTTGGCCCTGATCGGCCCCATCACCCTAATTTTCGCAGTGCGGGCTACCTTTGGGGACGTCAATTCGGAGCTCTACCTCTGGATTTTTTCCCTGCTGCTCCTAGGACCACTTCTAGGCGTGAGCTTTGGTTTGTATCAGACGATCTCCATGCCGCCGCCGAGCGAAATCAAGGCTCTTTTTCTGCTGGCAACTCTGCTGTACGGTGTTATCCTGGTAGCGCTCTTTCTCTCGCAGACGGGTAAAATATATTCGCGCTTCATTATTACAGGCGGCTGGCTCACCACAGTTTTTGCCCTGCCTGTCCTGCGTTCCGCGGCGCGCCGCCTTTTCGCCGAAAAATCCTGGTGGGGCAGACCATTGCTTATCCTTGACAAGAGCTATTTCGGTCGCAATCTGTGGAACTATCTAAAACGCCATCCCGAGAACGGTCTCACCCCGGTGAATATATACGTCTTGCCTGCCGACGCGGCGACGGCGCGGGAAATTCTGGCCGCCGCCGCCGAGCGATATCCCCATGCCGTAGTGCTGGTTCCGCATATTCCAGCGCAGACGCCTGCTTTCGACATTGTGAAGGAGGCGGGGCGCTGGTTCAGTGACATTGTGGCGGCCCCTGCGTTTTGCGGCAGCCCGGATGTGTACTGGCTTACCATATGTGACCTCGGGGTCACTCCAGCCCTCTGGATACGCCAGAATTTGAGCGACAAACGCCGCCTTTTCGTCAAACGCTGCATTGATGTCGTGATCTGCCTGATGGGTATGCCAGTGCTTGTGCCGTTTGGGCTGATACTGGCCTGCGCCATCAAGCTGGATAGCCGCGGCCCCGTGCTCTACCGGCACAAACGTCTGGGCCGTGACGGCAGGGAAATCTGGATTCACAAATTCCGCACCATGGTGACCAATGCCGACACGACCCTGAAGTCCTGCCTTGAAAAGGACGCGGCCCTGCGCAGGGAATGGGAAAATTTTCACAAAATTAAGAACGATCCACGCGTGACGCGAGTTGGTGTTTTTTTGCGCAAAACAAGCATGGACGAACTGCCGCAGCTTATAAATGTGCTCACGGGTGGCATGAGTCTGGTGGGGCCGCGGCCTATTGTAGCCGCGGAGATAAAAAAATACGGGGCCGTATATGCGGAATATTGCCGCGTCAGGCCCGGCATAACCGGTCTGTGGCAGATATCCGGCCGTAACAACACAAGTTACGGCGAACGTGTGGCCTATGACCACTACTATATCTGCAACTGGTCTCTGTGGATGGACGTGTGGATTCTCGCCAGAACAGTGTCGGTGTCGCTCACTGGCTACGGGGCATACTGAAAATTTGTAAAAAAATAACAGAAGGAAAAACCATGAAAATGATTTCACGCATTGTTCTCGTTTGCATGTTTCTGGGTGCGGCGGCGCTGTCGCCAAACGCCGCTCAGAGCGCGGTACAGCAGGCGACGCAGACGGCCAAACCGATTCAGGATAAACCGGAAAAGGGAGTGGATCGCGTTACTCAGGTCAGCGTGCAGTTGGAGGGCACAGACAGCATCGGAGCAAGGCTCGGCACGCAACTCAATGACCGCTTCAATCGCAGTAGCCTTTTCTCCCTCACCACCGAAGGCAAGGACGCGCCGAAATTGCAGCTTTTGCTCACAACAAGTCCGGAATTTTCCGGCCGTCCGGCCGTGGGTTCCATTTATTCCGTGTGTTGGGTTTTCAGCCAAGGCAGTGGCTATCTCGCCTATTTACTGGCGCGGGATATGGGCACTGTGAGTTATGAGGACATTGAAGCCCTTGCGGACAAGCTCGTGGAGAGGACGGACGGCATTGCAGCCAAGTACGGAAATTTGTGGAAATAACGTTACGGCTTCCGAATCACAATACAATTTTTATCCAGAAATGGAATAGAACGGACGAGTCCAAAAAGACGCGCTGCCAGAGCTTCCAGCACGCGGGCGGGCATTACGTTCAGCCGCAGGGTCTCCTGTGCCTCAAAAATCCATTTTATGGCCAAGGTCAAACCGCGCGCGTCCAAGCGAGCAAAAGTATCCCTCAACGATCCCTTCGGCTGTGTGTTGTCCAAGGCCGTGCCCGGGGTCGCCAGAGGGAAGGCCGCGCCGCAAGCCTTTTGGCAGGCCAGAAGCAGCCTTTCCGCCAATCGGGCATCCACGGCGCCGCGTGCCGCCACTTCTTCCAGAAAATCCTTGCCGTCACGCAGAAAACCGGCCAGCTTCTCTTCCCATGCGGCAGTGTCACCGCTTTGGGCATGGATATCAGGCCAGGGGAGCATCAGACAAAAGGAGCGGGAAACCAGTGTGGGTAGCAATTGCTCCCGCTGCGGGGCCAGCAGAACAAAAATCGTGTCCGGCAGAGGGTCTTCCAGAAGTTTGAGCATGGCGTTGGCCGCGCCGGCCCGGTTCTGGTCAATGCCCATAATGACGACCACGCGCCGCCCCGCGTTGTGTGGCGCTTCGCGCAGCCTGCGCTTGAGCAGGCGCGTGGTCTCCACGGCAAAGGCACGGATGACACCGAGATTGTCCTGATCATCCGTGTTGCTGATGCGTCCGTCGTAGAGAAACAGATCCGAATATTCGCCGGCCATGATTTGCCGGCAAACCGGACAGTCAAGGCAGGGTGCATCCAGGACATCCAGGTGGGGACAATTACAACGGGCAGCCCAGTAGCGCGCGGCGTCAAGGCGTTCGTTCTCGCGGCCGCCTTCCAGCAGCAGCGCCTGCGGCGGCGTCCGACCGAGCTTACGCAGAATAACTGTGACGCGCTTGAAAGCCGGGGCCGCAATGGACGGAAGGGCGGATTCGATATTATTGGCGCACAATGGTCTGCTTCCGTTCAGGGCCCACGGAAATTATGGAAATTTTGACCCCCACAAGCTCCTCCACACGCTGAATATAGGTCTGCACCGTGTCGGGCAACTGCTCAAAACTGGTGCAGCCCGCGATGCCATCCTCAAAGCCGGGCATTTCCTCATAAACAGGACGCACGTCGGCGAGAGCACCTTCTTCCTGCGGGATGCGGTCGCAACGCTTTCCTCCATACTCATAGGCCACGCAGATGCGCAAAACCGGGAGATTCTGCAGTACGTCCAGCTTGGTCATGACGATATCCGTAAAACCGTTGACACGGACGCCGGCGCGCAATATGACGGTATCCAGCCAGCCGCAACGACGGGCACGGCCAGTGGTGGCTCCGTATTCATGCCCTTTTTCGCGCAGGTATGTGCCCGCATCGTCCAGGAGCTCGGTGGGGAATGGGCCTGATCCCACGCGCGTGGTGTAGGCCTTTGACACGCTCACAATACGCGTGAAAAAGGAAGGAGGCACGCCGCTGCCTGTGGCGGCGTTACCGGAAACAGTGTTGGAGGAGGTCACAAATGGATAAGTGCCGTGATCTATGTCCAGATGCATACCCTGCGCGCCTTCAAAAAGAATGTCTTTCCCGGCGGCGGAGATTTCCTCAATGCGGGCTTCCACATCAGTGAGGTAGGGCGTCAGGCGCGGGGCCAGAGCAAGCAAGTCTCCGGTCACGGTGTCCGGATTTATGGGGTCGAGTTTGTAAAGCTCGTGCAGCAGAGTGTTTTTTTCCAGCAAAGCGTGGCGTATTTTTTCCCGTAGCAGGGCGGGGTTGGTCAGATCGCCCGCGCGCAAACCGACGCGGGCGATCTTGTCTTCGTAGCATGGGCCGATGCCCCGACCCGTAGTGCCGATTTTCTGCCCGACCAGCTTGGCCTCGCGCGCTTTGTCGATCTGTTTGTGGTAGGACAAAATCAAATGGGCTTTTTTGCTCACAGCCAGACGCACCGGAGAAACATCAATACCGCGCTCTGCGAGTCTGTCAATTTCCTCAAGAAAAACATATGGATCAAGCACAACACCGTTGCCGATGAGGCAAAGCGTGTCCTTGTGCAGGATGCCGGAAGGGATGAGGTGCAAAATGGTTTGTTCGTCGTGGACACGGATGGTGTGGCCAGCGTTGTTGCCCCCCTGGAAGCGTACAACCGCGCCGCACTGCGCGCTCAGCATGTCCACAATCTTGCCCTTGCCCTCGTCGCCCCACTGAGCTCCAATAATAACTGTGTTTGCCATGTCTCCAACCCTTGAAAAAATTGTAACGTTTACACCACCGTCAACAATCTGTTCCGGTTCAAAGTTAAACTGCACTAATCCCGAATTCGTGTAAAGGGCAGGACGCGGCACCGGAAAGCTTCGACCTCTCCACTTGAATCGTCCTGTTTTCTTTCAAGTTCAAAACCGGAGGCCAGTGCGCCTGAAAGTTTTGCCGGCGCACCCGGTTTTGTCTGCAATGACCAGTGATAGTTAAAAAGCTGGTTTTTCCAGCGCTTGGCCTGTATTATGGAAAAAATGAGCGCCGCTTCTTCCCAGTGCTTCGTCGGTTCAAAACGCTCCACAATGGTGGCGTACTTGCTCCACAAAGACATAAGCGAAGCTTCGTCCAGCGCGTCAAGCTGGTGCGCCAGACGAGATAGCAGTTTTTCCATATTGCCTCCGTTTGAGTACAAATAAATTTATATTGCAATTGCGCCTCACGTCAATAAAAACATAAACTGATATCGCCGCAACAATAACAATACTTGACAGAAACGCCGGACTTCGCCTAAAAAAAATATTCCAAACTTTGGGTCGCATGCTTGGGGAAGTAGCTCAGTTGGGAGAGCATCGCCTTCGCAAGGCGGGGGTCGAGGGTTCAAATCCCTTCTTCTCCACCAGCAATATCAAGACTTTCCGGGGAATCACCGGGGACTTTTTCGTTCGGAGGTCATTTTGGCCCACTATAGCCCCGCTTTTTTGACAATGGTTTAAACTCTCTTTACAGGAGCTTATCCATTTGCTTATTCCAGACTTTTTGAACCAGCTCATTAGCCTTCCCCTCTGCCCTCATCTGGGCAAATTTAACCCGGTCTTCCTGTGGCCTCATATGTGTATCTCTTAATGTCCGCTCGGATACCTTCATAAGCGGACAGTAGCCTTTTATTCAAAACATCATAATGCGGTTAACTCTTGCCCAAGGGCTTGGGAGGCCAATAGTTCATATACACCGATTTGGATAGCGTGAGAATCGGATGTAACCACAAAAATACCCACAAATGACAAAAGCGACAAGTGAACCAGTGAACCTAGGAATACTCTTCCTTCGAAGGCAATGGAAGTTACCGAAAAAAAACAAAAAACGGGATATACGACGGATTATTCCATAAAGGCCTGGAAGATAAATAGGCATTGAGCGCAAAACTCTTGATGACCTGGCCGGAACCATCACCGCCGAGTGCGGGAGCTGAGGCCTGGATTACTTCGCGCTTGTTATCGAGGCCAGCATGGGGAATGCCCGTCAACCCGCGTTTTGAGGATGGCTTCGGCTAGGCGCGGATGATGCGCGTACAGCGCACATTGACTTGTGGCTACATTGTAGCTATTTTTTGCACATGTTTTAAATGAAAAAAACAGGCGAATTTACTTTCCATATCCTGAAAACGACTGGCCCCGTGCTGCTCCACAAACAAGGCCACTTGAGCCAATATCGCAGAATCTTCCGCCACGCCGGATCCACCCCGCTGTTCAAGCCAAGCGTCAAAACATGTCTTGGCGGCTGCCAATGCTTCACCTTTTTCCCAGGGCAGAATACCCCATTCAGTCGCCATCTCCCCCGGCGGCGGCACACAGGGCAACGGCGCACACCTCGCAATACCTGCCCGTCAGCGCCATCAGGACAAGACAGCCTGGTGAACTTTTCCAGGGCTGTATGGAGGTCGTCCCGAATGCTCTGCCCTCGTTGCACAACACAACATTCAATGAACGCACGCGCCGCATGGCCGTAATTCGTCGCGGAAGCCTGTTTCAGGGCATCGGCAAAGGCCTGGGGGGAATCATGGCCGTGAAGGTTTTCGAACAGGCCAAGCCCGGCCTGCACCCGTCCGCCTTCCTCCATGATTTTTTCGGCAAGTCCTTTTTCGCCCGTGGAAAGCACCATGCGCCGCCAAGACTTTACAGCCCGCGCGCTGCCATCGACAGAGGCCCGCGACTTGCCCATGCCGTTTGCCAGCATATAGGACGCTTCCATTATTGTCCGCCCTGGGGCTTGGCCTATTTCGTCAAGACACAAGGCTGTAGGCTTGTCCAGTTCGTCCAGTTCGTCCAGAAGGTTTTTTGATGATGCAGTCGGGAAGGACAAAACATTCACGATACCACCCCGTGCATGGCACACAGCGGACACGACGTTCAGTTCTGTATGTCACAAGGTAATTAGCAAGCAGGGGACGTGCCTTTGGGTCGCCCTCCCATCCTTCATTGTCGGCGCAAAGGATGATTCTCCGGTCAGGGTATTTCCGCCGCGCCATCTCGGCAACAGGAAGCAGGTTGCTCGCGTCAAAGGCCACCAGAACCATGACATGCATTCATACAGAGAGCCCGGTCGCGACGCCCTCGCAAATCAGCAGCGATTTGTCCGGTGCTTTGCCGATGGCAAAGAAACAGCCCTTCTTGCGCCCACCGGGCAGAAAGCGTTTTGTGCCGTCCGCCCCTATGGTTTGCAACGTAGCCAGCGTCCCGTTTTCATCCCTCACCGTCACGACGATCTTGTTATCATCGTTTACTCTAAGCTCTGGAACAGGCTTTATGCCCTTTGCCGTCAAATGCTGATAAAGACTCCCTCCTGGAGAGCCTTCCCGTAGGCTTCGGCTGCACAATCCTGCACTGCATCAAGTGGCATGTCTTCCCCATTGCACAAAAACACGCGGCACAATACGAACTCGCTATTTTCGGTGCAACATTTGCAAAAGGAATTTCAAGTCGATTGAGATTGAGCAAAAAGCCAAAGAAATCCAACTGTGTAGCGTGTGAAAGGTCTGGCCAGCCGATTTGAAAAGCCCAGAAAAAATCAAAAAATTCGGTTTTGGGCGGAAGGGGGAGCTTAGGGA
>JAITNF010000063.1 GCA_031290615.1 Desulfovibrio sp.
AATGCTCACGGTAAAGGAAAATTCCGGATACCGTTTGAAAGAGGTTCCCCCCACTTCCGTCATGATCCGCGCGGTAACGTGTGACGCCTGCGACTTGTCCGTGTTGGGCAGGAGCAGGATAAATTCCTCACCCCCGTAGCGGCAGGAAAGATCGCCTATTCGCAGCGTACCACGGATAACTCCCCCCAGAGCCACGAGCACATCATCCCCAAATGGATGCCCGTATGTGTCGTTGGTGGCTTTAAAATGGTCGATGTCCAAAAAAATCACAGTCAGCGGCGAGCGTTCCGTCTTGTGGCGGTCAAAATGCCGTTGCGCGGAGTCAAGAAAAGTGCGCCTGCTTAAAAGTCCTGTCAGGTAGTCGGTAAAGGTAAGGGTCGCAATGATTTTGTCCATGTCCTCCTTCATCAGCATCAGATAGGCGGAAAGTCCGAATACCATGATCATGACCAGAGAGATGAACGTAAGCGACTGAATAAAGGAATTGGTCATGATACTGATGTCATACCCGAGGGAGTAGAACGCGCGAGACAACAGCATCGTGGTGAAGAGCAGATAAAAAATGCCCACCACGCGTTTGAAATTGTTTATATTCGTTCTCGTCAGCATTTTAATATTCGGCAAGACAAGGATACAAAACGCGCAGGTTGAGGCGGTCGCTATCTTAATGGAAGAGTTTGAATACACGAACTCTATGCCGTTAAACACAAGCAGCGCCCCGACGAGAATCAGCGTCAACACTCCGTACGTCTTTTTGTCCCGCTCTTGAATGATAATCAGCATGGACACGGCTTCCAGATAAAACCCGGCAAGCAACAGGTTGTTGCCCAGATTGACCGAAGCAGAGTCAGACAGTGTGCTTCTGAAAAAAAGAAAAAAATACCCTGCCGCCTGACAGAGCTTGGCAAGACTGTAACAGGCGGAAAGCCGCCGGTCATGCAGGCTGTGGCCGGTATACCCGCAGGTGAGAATCAGAATAATGGATGTAAGATTGCCCCAGAAGAGGACGGTGACAAGAGTTTTAACCTCAATGTGCAGCAGGGAATATAACATCTCTGCGATCATGAAAAACCGGAAACGGCTAAAATTTTCAGCCTGTTTTTATGCGAAATACTGAATAAACTCACAGGGGCGGAGTTGTGACCGCGCGTCAAAAAAAGAGGAATGGGAGAAGAGTGGCGGGACACATTCTTCCTCGTATGGATACATTCACGGCATACCTTACTGACATACTGTAAGAATCGCTCCTGTTTTGTTATTTAATCAATTTTACAGCACTACCCTTTAAAAAGCAAGCTGCGTTTGATAACATGTCGCGAACACACGATATGACCGGTTCAGACAGCGGATGAATTGAACGATTGGGAACTTCAGAAAGGATGTTCACGTGCGTCCCGACAGGCTCATGAAGCAGAGGGAATGCGGTTTTTCGATGTGTATGGACGATTTGACAAGAGGAAATTGGGCTGTGATGAGGCCGCAGGGATTCCGGGGATCGCCCTGGTATGTTTACAGGATACGAAAACATTACGCGGAGCAGAGCGAAAAAGACCTGTTGACAGATGTATCGGCAAAATGTCTGCAACAAAAGTACCGACGGATGAGGTTATGCAGCTGAAAAAAACTTGAAAGATTTTTTTGAAAGGATTAAATTTTATTGTCAGCCATATGGGAGGTTCCCAGCTTTAGCTGTTACTAGAAAGCCACAGGCTTCAGCCGGTGGAGGTATTTATTTCCAAAGCGGAGTCTGACGTGAGTACACTCCTCCACAGAGATTTGCTAAAAGAATGCGACTTTACCACCGAGGAACTCACCTTGTTGCTTGACCTCGCGGACAAACTCAAAAATTGCAGAAAAGTGGGCAACGAGCCAAAATTTCTGAAAGCCAAAAATATCGTACTACTTTTTGAAAAGGATTCCACACGCACACGTTGCGCGTTTGAGACGGCGGCGTACCACCAGGGAGCCAGTGTCACCTGTCTTGGCCCCTCAGGCTCACAGATAGGCAGAAAAGAATCCATGCCCGACACTGCCCGTGTGCTTTCCCGCTTTTACGACGGCATTGAATATCGCGGTTTTGCCCAGTCCCACGTGGAAGCGCTGGCCAGGTACGCCTCTGTGCCCGTGTGGAACGGTTTAACCAACGAGTGGCACCCCACCCAGTTTCTGGCAGACATGCAGACCATGCGTGAATGCTGCCCGAAGCCGCTGAACAGACAAACGCTGGCCTACCTCGGTGACGCCAGATACAATATGGGTAATTCCCTGATGATGGGGGCCGCCTTGCTGGGGCTGGATTTTCGTTCTGTGGCCCCTCGTTCCCTGTGGACTTCAGATGAGGTGTACTACCATGCCTGCGAAACAGCCAAAAAAACCGGCGCGCGGATCACACGCACAGAACATGTTGATACGGGCGTTAAAGGTTGTGATTTTCTTTATACCGATGTATGGGTTTCCATGGGGGAATCGGACGAAGTGTGGAAAGAGCGAATTGATATGCTTTTGCCATATCGCGTAAATATGAGTGTGATGGAAAAAACGGGCAATATCGACTGCAAGTTTCTGCACTGTCTGCCGGGTTTTCACAATCGCGACACGGAAATCGGCGAAGAAATATATCGTCGCTTCGGCATTGATTGCATGGAAGTTTCGGAAGACGTGTTTGAATCCTCCCGGAATGTGGCCTTTGAGGAGGCAGAAAACCGCCTTCACACCATCAAGGCCGTCATGGTTGCCACTCTTTCGGAGGAGGCTCGTGATTTTGTGGGATAGGGGACGCATTTTTGTTTTGGAACCCGAATAATTTTGATGATCAACACAAAAGTTGAAAAGACAAGGTCGCCATAGCCGATCCGGCCAAATCCAGTTCTTCCTACTACCAGCTTTACGGCATTTACAAATTCTTCGGGTGGTATGGGCTGACGAAACTCGTCAACAACATCCGCATACTCGACAGTTCCAGCCTAGTATACAAGGGCACGACGGAAGGGGAATTTCCGTGGGCATTACCATGGAATACGCTGCTTACAGTTATGTCGCCGCTGGCTCTGGCGCGGTAAAAATCGTTGCCAGCTGCAAACATGAAAAAGAGGCTAGAGCGTTTTTGATTATCTCCTTCCAAGGATGTGGAAGATGCGATATTTGCCAAATACTTCCTCGTCCCGCCAGAATGGACGCCGAAACGATACTCGGTCTGCCTCCCGTTACCGGGCTGACACTGCTCAAGGACCTCAACCCATCCGAAACGAACGCGTTGCAGAAAGAGTTGTTCGCCCCATGGCGGGAACTTGTTCTGAGCAAGAAATAACGACAACATTTGGCGGCCCGCGCAGAGCGCAAGCCTTTGCTGTGGGCCGCCGGAATATGTTTTCATGGCTTCCATCAAACTTGATTCCTTCATAAAACGCTTTGGCGAGCAGGCGGTTGTAGACAACATAAGCCTGACTATCGTCGAGGCCGAAGGAAAGCTTGTTCACTCTGCTCGGTCCCAGCTGGTTGCGGCAAGACGACACAGCTGCGCATGCAGCCTGTTTTGAGGCACCCGACGGGGGAGAAATTCTCTTTGCCCTTTGCCGTAAATCCATCATTGTGCCGCCGCATCACAGACGGGAAATGGGCATGGTTTTCCAGAATTACGCCCTTTCCCCCATATGACGATTTTCGAGGGAGATACACCGCATTCAAAAGGAATTTGTCCCACAGTTCACCCATGATCAGGAAGAGGGCATGGCCATTTTCGACCGTATCGCCATTCTTTCCAACGGCAAACTGCAGCAGCTTGGCCAGCCCCTGGGAGATTTATTTCAAACCGGCCAAACGCTTTGTGGCGTAATTTACCGACGCATGCATCCTGCTGAATGTCGCCCGGGCCCATGCGGGCAATGGCGTGACCGTAATGATTGAAAACATATCCGTTGTTCTGAGGATGGACTATCCCAGCCGCCGCCGTTTTCCGTACCATTTTATCGGCACAGTGCGCGAGAGTATCTTAAGCGGATCGGGGATCGTATTAAATTTTCGCGTCTGACCGGCCAGTCGTCATAGCGTCATGAAAGTGTTCAGCCGTCCGGTTTCGACCTGGAACCTCATCTTTCTCGGCACTCTCACGGTGCTTTTTCTGTTTGTTGTCTATCCCATGTTCGCCGTTTCCAGGACGAGCCTGTTGGACGCGGATACAGGCGTATTCACGCTGAAAAACTATACCGTCATTTCTACGGTTCCTTTTTATTGTCAGCTATTGGGATGGTCCCCCTCCAGCTTTAGCTGGGAGTCATGCTATCGTCATGGAGCGCGCAGCGTTTGATTGTTTGAATTTATAAAGAAGTATGCTATTCTTCCGGCATGACAAACATTGACACTCGAAAGCTTCCCGTTCGGCTGTGGAAACTTTACGCTTCAAAGTTGTCGTGGACGGCATACTTCAACGGAACAAGGCCGCAAGATTTATCTGGTCACAGAAACTTATAGAGATAACGCGTAGTTTTTTGTACAGACGTCAGTGCCCCCGGAAAAGGTCAACGCTACTTTATGGCGACCAAAGTGGCCTACACAGCTTGATTCAAATGATTATTGCTCCCGGTAATAATTTCAACCGGAGAAGGAACTTTCATGAATACCCTCAAAGTTGTCGATACCGCCAAGGCCCCCGATGCCATTGGTCCCTATTCACAGGCCTTGTCCATCGGAAACCTGATTTTTACCTCGGGCCAGCTGCCCATTGATCCTAAAACCGGGACCATGCCGGAAGACATCAGGGAGCAGGCAGCTATTTCCCTCACAAATGTGAAAAATATTCTGGATGCCGCTGGCGCCGGCTTAGACAGGGTAATCAAAACCACTGTCTATCTCGACGACATCAAGAATTTGCCGGCGGTGAACGAGGTCTACGCAACCTTTTTTCAAAAGCCTTTCCCGGCCAGAAGCTGCTTTGCCGTCAAAGCTTTGCCCTTGGACGCCAAACTTGAGATAGAAGTGATTGCCTTGTGGTAACACGTTTTTTGGCGTTATCTTTTAGAGAATATTCACTTACAGATTGATCGTTAGGTGAAATGAGCAGTTTTTGTTTTTATGGTCAACAATTATCAACCACTTACACATCATTAAACGATTTAAAATCCAGAAAAGCAGGCAAAATCTATCGTCTGGTGAATACTTTCAGAATTTGAAACCAATTGGCAGCTTGGTGATAGGATATCAGACGTGCAAAACAAATTCTTTCAGTTTCCACACAAGTCATGCGTCAAGTATGACATTTTCAGGCAAAAGTACGCTTAAAACATTTACATGCACCAATTTGAGTTTGCCCTGCGAATCACATTTTAGAGCAGATTAACTTTGAAAAAATTGCGCTCAACAAAGAGTTACAGGCAGGCTTTGCCTGCCGTAAAACAAGCATCGCAAACAATTAAATGCTTTAGTGTACCGAGTCGGGGCTTAATTCACCGACAAAATTTCAGATGTCGCGGATCGCCTTGCCGGCCTTCATTTTTTCGTCGTAGTAGTCAAAAACGCTCTTGGACAAAAAAATGAGGCCAGTCTTGAATTAAATACTCATATCACATTCAGGGCGTTTTTTATCTCATCCGGCGGCGTTGTCCTCGTCTTTTTACGAAAGAGCGAAGAATGATGACACGCCGCCCAATTACCGTCACATAAAGAATTAGGCTACTCCAGAATATACCGCATGGGGTTCATCGGCACACCGTGCAGTCGTACTTCATAATGCAGATGCGGACCTGTAGTGCGACCGGTCATGCCGAGAAAGCCTATCACCTGTCCGCGTTTGACCCATTGACCTGGTTGCACTGTCCCCCGCTGCAGGTGCGCGTATTTTGTTGTAATGCCGTTACCGTGGTTTATCTCAATGCTGTTGCCGTAAGTCCCGTCCGGCGCGACCAATGTTACCGTGCCATCGGCCGTCACCACAACGGGCGTGCCAACGCGATTGCTGATGTCAAGTCCTTTGTGAAAGTGGAAATCCGAATCTCCGCCGATCATTGGAGAAATGCGCCGTCCAAAGCTTGAGGAAACAAAGCCCACCGTAGGCCATACTGACGGCATGGACGCGAGCACGTCACGTTTTTCACGCAGAGCGCGCAGGATATCCTGCTGACTCACTTCTTCAAGCCTTGCGGCGTTAGAAAGAGTTGTCAGGTATTCCTGCATCTTGCGCACGGCAAGTTCCTGCCTGTGCAGGGGGAGGTAGGATCGAGAAAAATTGGCAAGCCTGTTGTCTTCACCCACTTCCACCGGGTCTTTTTCCATATTCATCATCAGGCGAAGTTTGGCGTCAAAGCGCTGTACGCGCTGCAAATCCCGGCTTGCCACGTCTAAACGTCCGGCAAGATTGGCAAGGCCGCGGCGCTGCTCGTTAATCTGGCGTTCGGCGTTGGCGAGATCTTCCTCAAGAATGGCTGTGTTAAACCACACCTTGAGCAGCCATGCGTTGCAGGCTACCAGCACCACCATAAGCAAGAAAACGAAAAAGCCTAACCATCCACGCATCCGCAGATTACAGCTACCGCCCACGCCTTCCTTAAATATGACAATATGATATTTTCCGAGCAGCATGTTTCGCAGTCAGCCATGTTCGTCGACAGCCCACATCAGCCCGCATCACAGCGGAAAAAGGAGCAGGCATGTTACATTAAAATGTTTACTTTTTAGCCATGCTTCAGAATGGTTTGTGTACTACGATCTCCACACATCCCCCCGATAAGAGTTCGTGTTGAATAACCAATAACTTTCCGAATTCATAATTGTTGTTCCTTTTACCGGAGAATGGTACATTCATCAACTTCAATTTCTCTGACTGATTCACCCAGGCATGGAATATCAGCATATTTGTGATAAAACATCCTGACCCATCGCATTATTGTTTGTGTACTTACGCCAATAATTTTGGAAGTCATATTCATGGACAATCCCGACAAACAGAGCGTAATAGCTAGTATTTATCCTTATAAGGGATTACCCCATAGAGTGGTCTTCGTAAACCGATATCAGCATGATTTGCATTTATACCGCTTTTACAGAAGCGGGCATGCCGCACTTCAAGCAGACAAGTCCCATAGTATTCTCCCCAGTGAACGATAAGCATGAGTTCTCCCCCGAAAAAGGATTCGCGCATACCCATGCCGTTCACGCGGCCGTTGCGGCAAAGAAGGTCGTCGGTCGGCATTGTGCTTGTGCCCGAGAACCAAGAACGTCAGGCGCGTATTACGCGCAGAGTTCGAAAAAGCGTTTGCGCTGAGCCAGGCCGAGCACTTTGTGTCTGCTCATGGGTATGGCATACTCCATTTGAAGTCGTTGCACAATGCCTGCCTATCCGGTAGCGAACGCCGATTCCGAAAAGTGGCGCCAATCACTTTACAAAAAAGCCGGCAATAGATATATAACTTGCTTACTGTTTAGTGACCTTAGCACCGAGAGAAACCATGAAACACAACGACCTTGAATTTTTTCGTTCTCTCCTGACAAACATGCTGGAAGAAGCCCAGCAAAGAGGTGATTCCACCTTGGAAGACATGACGGATAGC
The DNA here is from genome assembly GCA_031290615.1 of Desulfovibrio sp. Taxonomy (GTDB): domain Bacteria; phylum Desulfobacterota; class Desulfovibrionia; order Desulfovibrionales; family Desulfovibrionaceae; genus Desulfovibrio. The sequence continues at coordinate 7,539 of JAITNF010000063.1, forward strand.
AATGAAATTTTTGCCGATCCGGCGGACAGGGCCACAGCCGAATCAGACCGCGCCTTCATACTGCGCATACGCGACAGGGAGCGTCGGTTGATCCACAAAATCCAGTTGGCCTTGCAACGCATAGACGACGGAACTTACGGTGTTTGCGAAGAATGCGGTGAAGATATAAGCATCCCGCGCATGAAGGCACGACCAGTGACGCGTCTGTGCATCAATTGCAAGGCACGGCAGGAGGAGAACGAACATTTCCGCGGAGGTTAGATAGTGTCGTCAATAAATATTTGCCCAAATGGCAACGTATCTTGTACGCGCTGTCACCAAGAACGATGCGATTTTTCCTGGGCAGAATCACCACCCGCATATCCGGGATCGTTCCATATCCGGATTGTCAACCAGAGTTGTCGAGAGTTTCTCCCAAACGCCTTTGTCCCGCCGGCGACAAAAACGACGGTGGGTGTTTTCCGGCCTCCACAGTTAAGTCATTCTCGGGACGGCGAGGGCTTTACGGGCCATGCGCATACCTTATGTCTCCAAAAATGCCTTATATGCCTCCACAGTAAACCAAAGGTCGGCACAGCTTGCCAGTTCAAATGGGCTATGCATGGAGAGTACCGGCGGGCCGAAATCAATAACCTGCATTCCGTAGGCTGCCAAGAACAGAGCAACCGTGCCCCCTCCCCCTTGATCTACCTTGCCCAACTCAGCCGCCTGCCACGGAATACCCTTCGTATTCAGCATACCGCGCAGGGAAGCAAAATATTCCGCATCAGCCTCACTGGCGCCGAACTTGCCGCGTGATCCGGTGAACTTTGAAAAACACGGACCATAACCAAGTAGGGCCGCATTTTGTTTTTCGTGCAATTCCTGAAAATCGGGATCCAGAGCGGCCTGCACATCGGCTGACAAGGCGCGACTGTTGAGAAAAATTTCGGAAACAGAAGTCCTCATGCCTTGGGTGAACTTCTCCACACAGTATTCAAAAAAGCGTGAAGCCGCGCCTGTAGCTCCTTCCGAACCTATTTCTTCCTTGTCCCAAAAAATTATGACCCTGCTCCGTGCGCCTGGTTTTGCCTGAAGCATGGCCTCCAGCGCGGCGAACACACATATTCTGTCGTCCTGGCCGTAACCGCCCACAAGCGCTCTGTCAAAGCCTATAAAACGCGCTGGCCCAGCCGGCACAGCCTGCAATTCGGCGGTAATCATATCTTCTTCACAGATGCCATATTTTGCGTGCAACAAAACCAGAAGATGTTCCCTGACAGAGCCCCAGTTTTTTTCATCTTGTTTGCCGCCTGTACGGCGATTGGCTGTCCGGGGATTGTGTGCCAGAATAACATTCAGTTTTTCAGCCTCAAAAGCCTCGTTTACCTTTTGTCCTACCTGCTTCTGCGCAAGGTGCGGCAAAAGGTCAGCAATACAAAAGACCGGCTCATCAGCTTTTTCACCCATGGTCACGGGTGTTTTTTCCCCGTTTTCCCGCACGATTACCCCGTGCAGGGCCAAGGGCCTTGCCAGCCACTGATATTTTCGGATGCCGCCGTAATAATGCGTCTTTGCCTGAACAACGCCCGCCTGCTCCACAAGCGGGCGTTGTTTGAAATCAAGGCGCGGCGTATCTACATGCGCCGCTATCAGCGTAATTCCGCCGAGCGGCCCTTTTTTGCGTTGCGCCGCAAAAACAGCTTTGCCGCGCAGATCACGCAAAACACAATCTCCGGCAAAATTTTCACCGTACTTTGCCTGACGCAAACGCCGGCAGACATATTCCACCGTTTCACGTTCCGTCTTACAGGCGCTTAAAAATTCAATATAACGTTCTGCCAGAATTTCAGCCTTTTTCCGCAAAGCTGGGGTATTGAGTTTTTCCCAGGCGCATCGGGGCTGATAGGCAAATTTTTTCCCCATATTTCCGTATCCTTGCTGTCGGGATGTTCTCGCCCTGAAAATACCGGCCATGATTGGTGACACCTCGTATTCTGTGATGCTGGATATAGTATAAAAAATTCCGCCAGCAAATACAAGGAACCAGTGAGCAGCACGGGGCATGCAGTGCCGCTTTTCGAGCCTCCGGCGACGGACAACGCTTCGGAAAGATCCGCAACAGGCTTGGCTGTTTGCGGCGTTACACTGTTGTATACCGAGGCCACTACCGCCGCCGAGGCAGCACGCGGATTTTGCGACGCGGGGACAAAAACAGGCGTATTGCCGAGAAAATGTCTCAACAGCACGACAGACGGCCGCCAATCCTTGTCTGCAAGACAGGAAAAAACAGCGCACGACGGACGGATATCGGTGTCGCGAAGCGCGTCAAGCAGCGCTTTCATTCCGTGGGGATTGTGTGCTCCGTCCAGAAGCATGTCAGGGTATTCCGCGCAGGCGGCAAGACGCTGCAGGCGACCCGGCAAAAAAGCGCGTCGCAGCCCCCGACATTGAAGTTCAATATTGTCTACCTCGCGCCGGAGCATCGGAGCCAGAAATAGCCAAGCTCCGAGGGCCGTTCCGGCGTTGAGCAATTGGTGCGGACCGGCAAGATTCGGCTGCAACAGAGCATTTTTCGTCAGAGCCCGCGCCTGATGCAATGGCGCATTGTGCTTTCTCGCGGCCACTGCCAGACAATCCGCCGCCTGCGGGTATTGCCCGGCAGTGACGACAGGCGCGTCACTACGTATGGCGGCGGCTTTGTCCGTGGCTATTTGCCGCAGTGTCTGCCCCAGAACATCCCTGTGGTCCATGGCGATGGGCGTGTAGCAGAGCAAATCCGCTTCCAGCGCCGTTGTCGCGTCGTAACGGCCGCCAAGACCCGCTTCCAGTATGGCCACGTCAACATTGTTTTCCCTGAAGAGTAACGCCGCAAGCGTGGTCAACCATTCAAAATATGTCAACTCCCGCACACGGTTGGAAAGCACATTTGCGGCGCGAACCCATTGGGTTTCCGACAGCGGCATGCCGTCCACGAGAATACGCTCCAGAGGTGAAACAAAATGCGGCGAGGTGTATAAACCGCAACGACATCCGTGCGCCTGACAAAGCGCCGCCAGGAATGTGGCTGTAGAGCCTTTACCGTTTGTGCCGAGAATCTGCACTACCACAAACGGCGGGCGTTTCATCTCCAAAAGCACCAAAGCCCGTCGCATGCGTTCAAGACTCAAATCCATGCGAAAAAGACCCAGCCTGTCTAGGTAGCTCTGCACTTCCCCCAAAGATTTGAATGTGACATCCGTGCTGTTCGTCATCCTGCGGAACCGCTTTATGAGATATTTTGAATAATATTCAATAGAGCATATCTAGATGGTGTCGTCTTAAGAATATAACATACTGAAAATAATGACTATTGAGATGCTTATTTTACGGCAGGCAAATCCTTGCATAGCATCTCAACTTTTTTAAAATTGATCTGCTCTAGTACATTGCCAATTATTTTAGACTATTATATATCGTCATGACGAGACTATCTAAACATACCCTCCTAAATCAAGGTTTTTCTGAGTATGATGTATCGGATGTAATTCATGTCTCCGGCATCTTTGCGGGAATTTACCGGCGCCATTATGATTCCCTATCAGACTTTCGATCTCAACGATCCTGAACTACTCCGGGTTATTTCATAGACGGTCCGTTACTCATCAAACCTTAATTCGCATTTTGAAGATGGCAAATTTCTTTCCTTTGCTTCTGGAAAAAATGCTATAAAATAAAATTCTAAGCTATGTTCCTGTCCATAAATGCTTTCGAAAGATCGAAGGCTGCTCCTTTTACCAGAATAACCCAACCCATCCGGATCATTTTATTTGCAAGATCCACCACTGTTTTGAAGACGACTTTTCTGACCTTCAAGGCCAAAATTCATCTGTCCGGAGATGTCAGCCTGAGCGGCTTCCCCGTTTTCACCCAGCTTGCGCCGTTCATACCCGGAATGGCCGCTCGCACGCCAAAGGAGCAAACGTTCGCAAGGTACACGTCCACGTTTAGGGGCAACAGATGTCCGTGTCTTGCCTCCCGGACGGATTGGACGCGTATAAAGCATGTGCCGAGGTACATGAGTGCTTTGCGGACAGCTTTGGAATCAGAGCGACACCAGTCTTGTTATGAAAGCCGAGAAATGCCTTGATCCGTTTCAGACAATTGTCTCCGTTTTGATGTTTTTCTGTCCAATGTTTATTTTTCAGGAGAATATAACACCAAACCTTCAAATTTTGTCGGCACTTTTACTGCGGCAGTCAGCGCACAGGCCGTAGAGATTATGCACATGCCCGATTAAGGCAAATCCGTGGCTCTCCGCCAGCTCACGTTGCAGTTTTTCGATCCGCTGGTCAAAGATTTCCAGAATTTTTCCGCAGGAAAGGCAGACAAAATGGTCGTGGTGGCCCTCCGGCTGGGCCACTTCGTAGCGGGCAATGCCGTCGCTGAAGTGGATTTCCGAGGCCAGCCCCGCGTCGCAGAGCAGCTTTAGGGTGCGATACACAGTTGTCTGGCCGATGCTCGGCTCACTCGAGGCGATATACTGATAGAATTCCTCCAGAGAATGATGGCCGGGGAATTCAAAAAAGGCGGCGGCGATAGCATAGCGTTGCGCTGTGGTGTTCAGCCCCTCGCGGGACATAAAAGCCAAAAAATCGCCCAGATCCGAGCTTTTTGAGGAAATCATAACTATACCATTCTGTGCTGTTGGAGAAGGTTACTTTCCTTCGAGCATTTTGACCGCGCAGAATTTTCCGCACATAGCGCAGACTTCTTCCTTGTCGTGCTCTTCTCGACGCTTGCACACCTGCTCCGGATCAAGAGCGGCCCTGGCCATGCCCGCCCAGTCAAGGACCTTGCGGGCAGCGTTCATGGCCGTTTCCCGCGCGATGGCGACAGGCCTTCCCAAGGCCACCTCCCCCACATGCGCCGCCACACGGCTTGCCATCACCCCGGCGCGCACGTCGTTTTCGTCCGGCAGGGTCAAGTGCTCCGCAGGCGTCAGATAGCACAAAAAATCCACACCCGCCTCCACTCCCACGGCTCCGCCGATGGCCCCGGCAATATGGTCATAGCCTAGCGCGCTGTCACAGCACAAGGGGCCCAGCACATAAAGGGGCGCATAGCCAGTGAGACGCTTGATGCTCTGTATTTGGGCACGCACCAAATGCAGTGGCACATGGCCCGGCCCCTCAATCATGCACTGCAGGCCGCGCTCGCCGGCGTAAGCGGCTAGGCGCCCCAAGTTGATCACCTCCTCCCACTGGGCCGCATCGCCCGCGTCCACGCCCGCGCCGGGGCGTAGGCCGTCTCCCAAGGACAGGGTGACATTGTAGGGCAGGCAAATGTCAATGAGACGGTCAAAATATTCCAGCAGCGGATTTTCGCGCCCGTTTTCGAGCATCCAGCGCGCCAGCATGGAACCACCACGCGAAACAATGCCCATGACGCGCCCCACGCCCACGCCCATTTCAGCCCCACGCCGCGAAAGCCCGCAGTGTACGGTCATGAAATCCACACCCTGTCTAGCCTGTTTTTCAATTTCCGCAAAAAGGGAGTCGGGCCGCATGTCGGCAATGTCGAGCCCGGCGTCAAGAATTTGCTGGCCGACGGCGTACATGGGCACCGTGCCGAGGGGTTTCGGACAGGCGGTGAGCATGGAAACGCGAAGGGCATCCAAATCGTCCGCGATGGAGAGATCCATCACCGCGTCGGCCCCGGCGGCAAGGGCAGCCGCCAGCTTGCGTTCTTCCGCCGCCGGGTTGTTGCAGAGGGGGGATGTGCCGATATTGGCATTAATTTTAACACGCGCCGGCTGGCCCACGAGGCATGGCTCAAGCCCCTTGTGGCCGGGATTGCCCAATAGCGCCATGCGCCCCGCTTCAATTCCCTCCCTGATGACAGTCGGGTCGAGATTTTCTTCCCGCGCCAGAACAGACAGATACTCGTCCAGAAGACAACACAACGGAGTATTTTGTGAAAGGAGCAGTGCTGACATGATACCTGCCTATGTATTTAAGGTAATAAGGTAATAAGGTAATAAGGTAATAAGGTAATGAGGTTGACAACTAGAGTACGCTGACGGCTCTAGGTGACGTTGCCTCAACGTAATCATCTGAAATATAGCACTTGACAAATTACTCTGTAAAGCAAAAAGGTGTCTTGCCATTCGCATCGTTCCGGCATAAAGAAAGACCATGTCACGAAACCGTCTATTCAGCCCGCTCACATGGCCAGTATACTCCTTCATGATAACCATTGTGGCGGGCGCGATGTTGATCCGTCTCCCTGTCAGTCAGACGTCCAGCCATGTTCTCTCCCTTACGGACGCTCTTTTTCTATCTACGTCGGCCGTCTGCGTTACAGGTCTCACGCCGGTGGACATAAGCGTCGTGCTGAGTCCAGCTGGTCAAGGGATACTGCTTTTTCTCATACAGATCGGCGGCCTCGGCGTGATGACCTACACAAGCATCATCTTCCTCCTGTGGCGTGATTATGTGCCCTTCAACAGCCGCGAGGCCGTAAGTCAGAGCTTGCTCGGCGGATCATTCAGCCTCAAGGCCTTTCTCTGCCAAGTGCTCGGTCTCGTCTTCGGCATTGAGGCTGTCTGCGCCCTACTGCTCCACCGTATCAACCCGACCTTTTTTTCACCGTTCAGCGCCGTGTTCCACGCCGTTTCGGCTTTCTGCAACGCCGGATTCTGCCTGAGCTCCGACAGTCTTATGGCCTTTCGGAATGATATAGCGGTCAATTCCGTCATCACCGGAGCGGTATTTCTGGGCGGTATCGGCTTCGGCGTATTGCGGGAAATGCTCGGCATGCTCAGCGGCGGAAAACTCGGCGCGCCGGTACGCCGCCTCAGCCGGTTCAGCCGTCTGGTGCTCAAAACAAGCATATTCTTGATAGTTACAGGATCATCCTTGGTTTTTTGCATTGAATTTTTCCGCGTAGGCAACGAAAAAGCGCTGGGCACCGGCCTTGATCTGGCCATCACTGCCTTTTTCCAGTCCGTATCGGCGCGAACGGCTGGCTTTAACACCGTGGATGTGCTTTCACTCAGCGAAGCGAGCCTGCTCGTCTACATGATACTGATGTTCATCGGCGGCGGACCGGGATCCTGCGCCGGGGGCATCAGGGTAGTGACCTTCAGGGTGCTGGCGGGCTACATGGCGGCGCAGTTTCGCGGCGACAGACAGATTGTGCTGGAGCAGCGCGGCGTGCCGGAAGAAAACATCTCCCGTGCCCTGACCCTTTTTTTTCTCTACTCCAGTACCATAGTGCTGACCACATTTTTGCTGACCGTTACGGAAAACGGCATACTGCACCGTACCGGCGATCATGGCATCCCCCTACTACGCGTGCTTTTCGAGGTGGTTTCGTCCCTCGGGACCGTAGGCCTTTCGGCCAATCTCACGCCGGAACTGAGTAATGAGGGCAAAATCATTATCACCATCAATATGTTTGCCGGCCGCGTAGGCCTGTTGAGCCTGCTCATGGCCATACAGAGCCTGCAACCAAAAAAACCGTATCTGACGGCGGAGGGTCAATTACCCATAGGCTAGCAGCCTGTTTGCGCTTCTGGCCCGCGCAGCCGCAATACTGTTACGGACAAACCGCAACTTTATTGATTTGTTAATATTTTATAAAGTTACTTCTATTAGGGATAAATCATGCCAGAGAAAAAACTGGAAATCGGCATCATCGGCCTCGGCAAATTTGGAATGCGCATCGCTACGACTCTGGCTTCCCTAGGGCATACGGTACTCGGCATTGACATGTCCGACACACGTGTGCAGATAGCCGAGGAATCACTGGACACCGTCTACAAGGCGGATGCCACCAACCTGAACGTGCTCAGGTCGTTGCACATGCAGGAACTCGACTGGGTGGTGATCAGCGTGGGACAGAGCGTGGAGCAATCTCTCATCATTACCCTCAACGTGCAGGAACTGCACGGCCCCAAAATATGGGTCAAAGCCTCCAACGAGGAGCACCGCAAAATCCTCCTGCGCCTCAAGGTGGATCGCGCCATTGTACCGGAAATGGAGGCCGCGGTCATGGCCGCGCACCAGCTGGTCAATCCGGACATGCTGGATCTCATCCCCAAATACGGCGGAATCGCTATCCAGGAATTACACGTGGAGGAATGGGACGAAAAAACCCTAGTGGAATTGAACATCATGCAAAATTTCGGGGTCATGGTCATGGGCATACGCCCTGCCGGCGAGCGGTCCTTTATCTTTGTGCCTTCGGCCCGCACGGTGCTGCATAAGGGCGACGCGCTGGTAGTGGCTGGCAGGCCGGACTCTATGCGGGAGCTGAAACCTTAACAACTTCACCTCACTCTTTTCGTTCTTCTGCCGATGCGCAACCAAGTGGCCATCCAGGCAAATATCAAGAATAGCCTGATTGATTCAGCCAGTCGGAGCGGACTGTTCGGTTATAGCGTTCTATGTACCGTTTTGCTGAGGCTTACCGGGTTGGATGTTATGATAATTACTTTAAAAAAGTCTATTTCAATGCCAAGACCTTTGCGGTTAAAATCGTCGATCATGTTTAAAAGTCGCACGTTGCGACCATCCTGCAATTGATCATAAAATCCATCGACCACTCCTGATTGACGGCTTCCGGTACGCTCAAAACTCCCGGCTTGTCCCGTTTAAGGCGTTTCCTGGGTTTGATGCGCAGATTCAGATTCAAGTCGCGGGCAACGCGATAAACACGTTTGTTATTTCAGCTGTGCCATTTCACATTACGCAGATAGAAAAACATAATCTGAAGCCCTAGTTGCGTTGGGACTGCGTGATGACAAGGAGTAACTCCGCGATATGTTCGTTGTCGCCCGACAGTTTCCTCTCGTAACGATAGCAGCATGCGCTAATGCTGGCGGAGTTGGACAAGTGACAATTCGTCCAAAATAATGTACGGCTGTCCGCTGGTTGAAAAAACCCGGCATGTCTTTTACGGCATTGGTAAAAGCATCTTTATTATTTCATCAGGGAAAACGAATGCGCGCCATCCCGATGCCATCCTGTTCGCTCGCCACAAGCCGCCGTCCGCGAGAACAAGACCGCCAAATGGAAACTCACGGCCGGCCAGAAATAACCGTGGTAATGCCCATGTATGATTGTTGCCGTCCGCATCCTTCCAGGCCAGCAGTAACCCCAAGGAATCTCCGGTCTTGCTCCGCGTCTCTCCCAGAATCTTAAACGGAAAACTGAGCCAAGTTTTCGTTGGCGGTCCATCGTCTTTTAGTTCGATGTGATACAGTCCCGTCTTCTTACCGCCAGCACTCATGACAAAACCATCGGATAGTTTGTCTTGTGCCGGTTCCGGCTTTGTGGCCCTCTTGAATTGTTCCAGGACCGCTTCTTTGTCCTCGACGACGTCGAACATCATTCCAGATTCCAGTCGCATTTTCCGCAATAGTCCAGCCGAATCAAGGCCCACCGCGTCCCGCATTTTTCCTCTTACAAGGTGTTATAGACTTTGTGGGGCTTTGTGATATTAGAACTTGGTGCCCGGAGCGGGAGTCGAACCCGCACAGCGTTTCCGCCTGTTTCAAAATCGTCAAGATCTGGCTGTCAGTAAATCGTAACTGCTTCATCGTAAAATTTCCGTCTTCGTTATTCTCGAAAATTCTACTTCAAAACGCTACCCTTTTTCGGGTGGATTATCGTTGAATCGGTATCGCTTTGGCATGCTTTAACAATGTCTCAGATTTTTGAAAAAATTCGAATCGTAACATTCTGTCTATAGCGGAGACGCTTCCTCACTCCTCAGTCAGCGAGCGATATGCAGACGGCTCACAGACCTAGAGAGGGCGGCTTCCGCGCGTATAGCATCCACATCGCCAGCCGCCAGACGTTTTTCCGCGCGTTCTCGGGCGGTCTGCGCCCGCGCGGTGTCAATATCGGCTGCCCGTTCCGCCGATTCCGCCAGAACTGTCATCACATTGTTGTTCACATCGACAAAACCGCCGGAAATGAACAGATACTCATCCTTGCCGCCAGTCCTGTAGCGCATGGCGCCTATCTTGAGGGCCGAGAGCAGAGAAACGTGTTGCGGCAACACTCCAAACTCGCCTTCAACGCCGGGACAGACAACCATTTCCGCTTCCAAGCTGACGACGGTTTTGTCCGGGGTGATCACATCCAGTTGCAACGTGCTCATACTGACTCCTTTGCGTCGAAAGCCTAGCCGGCTTCCTTCAGTGTGCGCTGATACTTGGCCATAGCTTGCTCAATATCACCGAGCATGTAGAAGTCGCCTTCCGCCAGATGATCGTATTCACCGTCAAGAATGCCCTTGAAGCCCTTGATGGTGTCTTCCAGCTTCACATACTGGCCGTGCGTGCCGGTGAAGGTTTCGGCCACATGGAATGGCTGGGAGAGGAAACGCTGGATACGGCGCGCGCGGGATACAGTGAGCTTGTCTTCGTCGGAGAGTTCGTCCATGCCGAGAATGGCGATGATGTCCTGCAATTCTTTGTATTTCTGCAATACCATCTGCACCCGGCGGGCTATGTTGTAATGCTCGTCGCCCACAACGCACGGGTCGAGAATGCGCGAGGTGGAGTCAAGCGGATCTACAGCTGGATATATGCCCAGTTCCGCAATCTGGCGCGAAAGGACGAGAGTGCCGTCCAAGTGCGAGAAGGTGGTGGCCGGAGCCGGGTCTGTAATGTCGTCGGCTGGCACATAAACGGCCTGCACCGAGGTGATGGATCCCTTGTTTGTGGAGGTGATACGCTCCTGCAGGGCGCCTAGATCCGTGCCTAGGGTAGGTTGGTAACCCACGGCCGAGGGCATGCGGCCAAGCAGGGCCGACACTTCCGAACCGGCTTGGGTAAAACGGAATATGTTGTCAATAAAGAGTAGCACGTCCTGACGCTCTTCGTCGCGGAAGTATTCCGCACAGGCCAGAGCGGTGAGGGCCACGCGAGAGCGCGCTCCCGGTGGTTCGTTCATCTGTCCGTAAACAAGCGTGGCGCGCTCCAGAACTCCTGCTTCCTTCAACTCGTAATAGAGGTCGTTGCCCTCGCGCGTACGCTCGCCCACGCCCGCGAAGACCGAGGAACCGCCATGCTGTTTGGCTATATTATTGACTATTTCCATCAGAATAACGGTCTTGCCGACACCCGCTCCGCCGAAGAGACCCATCTTGCCGCCCTTGGGGAATGGCACAAGCAGGTCAACGACCTTGATGCCGGTTTCCAGCAATTCCACCTTGGTGTTCTGATCAGTAAACGTGGGCGCGGGGCGGTGAATGGGATAGTATTTTTCCGCGTTCACGGGACCAAGTTCGTCCACCGGACGACCGATGACGTTGAGAATGCGGCCCATAGAGGCTTTTCCCACTGGTACCATGATGGGAAAACCAGTGGCGGTGGCGGCCATACCGCGTACAAGTCCTTCTGTGGCGTCCATGGCGATGGTTCTGACCACATTATCGCCCAGATGCTGCGCCACTTCGCAGATCAGGATCGGGGCGTCAGCGTTGTTCGGATTTTTTATCTCCAGAGCTGTGAGGATGGCCGGCAGATTTCCGTCGCTGAACGCCACATCCACTACAGCGCCGATAACCTGAATGACTTTACCGATGTTTTTGCTCATATTTTGGCTCCTTGTCCGAATTCCAGTTCCAAATCACAAATTCTGATTTGGAGCGGGATTTAACCGCTCAGCGCTTCTGCGCCGCCGACGATATCTATAAGTTCACTCGTGATGGAGGCCTGCCGCGTCTTGTTGTAGAGCAGGGTCAGGGAATTGATCAGTTCGTTGCAGTTGCGCGTCGCATTGTCCATGGCCGCCATGCGGGCGGCGTGCTCACTGGCGGAGGTGTCAAGCATTCCGCAGTATACCTGCACCCTGACGTAACGGGGCAGCAACTCCACAAACAGTTTCTCTTCCTTGGGCTCGTAGATGTATTCGCAACGAACCTCGCCGCTTGTCTGGGGCGAGTCTTCAACCTTCGGTGCCTTGAGCGGCAGAAGACAGATGGTGCGGGGGGGCAGATGCCCCATGGAAACAAACTCGCCATAGACAAGCCACACCTCGTCAAAAGCCAACGTTTCATACCCGTGGATAGCTTCCGCAGCCACGGAGCTTGCCAAGGCAAAGTCTATGCTGTTGCCCATGCGGTCGGCGTATGACGTCATCATGGTGTAGCCAGCCTTGCGCGCCGCGTCCCATCCCTTGCGGCCCACACAGGCAAAGCTTACGCTCATGCCGGCATATGTCTTTTCCTTGGCCAGCCTGAAGGCTTGGCTTGTGATATTACCGTTGAAACTGCCGCACAGGCCACGGTCGGATGTGATCATGACGATGGCGCAATTTTTCTTTTCTTCGTGCTCGGCAAGCAACGGGTGGGCATTGCCTTCCATCTTGCGCGACAGCTCGGCCAGCACCTGCCGGTATTTCGCCGCATAGGGGCGGAAACGCTCAATACGTGACTGAGCGCTACGCAGCTTCGCCGAGGCCACCATATTCATGGCCTTGGTGATCTGCTTGGTCTTTCCAACTCCGACGATTTTCATTTTTACGTCTTTCAGTGAAGGCATGCCTGTCTCCCGGGTCTTTCGCCTTAGGGCCGCCAGCCTTGCTTGAAGGCCGTAATAGCTTCGGTAAGCGCTTTCTCTACCGCTTCGTCAATAACTTTCTTGTCCCTGACGGCCGCAAGCGTATCCTTGCGCGTGTCGCGTATGAAGGCGAGCATTTCGGACTCAAAACGGCGTATCTGCTCCACAGACACACCGTCCATGTGTCCGCGGGTGGCTGCGAAAATGGAAACCACCTGCTCATGGCCTAGCATGGGCTGGTACTGCGGCTGCTTAAGCAGTTCCACAAGACGCGCGCCGCGGTTGAGTTTGGACATGGTGGCCTTGTCCAGATCCGAGCCGAACTGGGCAAAAGCCGCCAGTTCGCGGTACTGGGCAAGATCCAGACGCATGGTGCCGGCCACCTGCTTCATGGCCTTGATCTGCGCCGCGCCGCCCACGCGGGACACGGAAAGGCCAACGTTGATGGCTGGGCGCACTCCAGCGTTGAAGAGGTTTGGCTCCAGATATACCTGACCGTCGGTGATGGAAATCACGTTGGTCGGGATATAGGCGGAAACATCGCCAGCCTGTGTTTCAATAATGGGCAGAGCCGTCAGTGAACCACCGCCAAGATTGTCGTTCAGTTTCGCCGCGCGTTCAAGCAGACGCGAGTGCAGATAAAATACGTCGCCGGGGAAGGCTTCGCGTCCTGGCGGGCGGCGGAGCAAGAGCGACATCTGCCGGTAGGCCACGGCCTGTTTGGAAAGATCGTCGTAAATGATTAGGGCGTGTTTGCCGTTATCCCTGTAGTGTTCCGCCATGGTACAACCGGTATAGGCCGCGATGTATTGCAATGGCGCCGGGTCGGAAGCCGTGGCCGAAATGATGGTGGTGTACTCCAGCGCGCCGTAACGCCGCAAGGTGTCGGCCACCAAGGCCACAGAGGCTTTCTTCTGACCAATGGCCACATAGAAGCAGTGGATGTCGGTTTCTTTCTGTGCCAGAATGGCATCAATACAAACGGCCGTTTTGCCCGTCTGGCGGTCGCCTATGATGAGTTCGCGCTGCCCGCGCCCGATTGGCGTCATGGCGTCAATGGCCTTCAGCCCCGTAGGCATGGGCTCATGCACGCTCTTGCGCGCGATGATGCCGGGGGCCTTGATTTCCACAGAACGCACTTCGGCGGCGTCCACCGGCCCTAGGCCGTCAATGGGCTCGCCCAGCGGGTTCAGCACGCGGCCCATAACTTCGTCGCCCACGGGAACCGAAAAAATTTTTCCGGTGCGTTTGACCGGGTCGCATTCCTTGATGCCCACATCCGAACCGAGCAAGGCAACACCGACGTTGTCTTCTTCCAGGTTCATCACCATACCCATGACTCCGCTAGGAAATTCCAACAGTTCCATGGACATGGCATTTTGAACACCGTAAACGCGGGCAATGCCGTCACCGACATAGAGCACTGTGCCAGTTTCGCTCATTTCCACGCGTTGCTCGTAGTTCTGGATTTGATCCTCAATGATTCTGCTAATCTCTTCCGCTTTGATCCGCATGTGCTATTCACCCTTCTTGAAAATATCCCGAAGAATCCCCAGCTGCGCGCGCAGACTCGCGTCCAGCACCATGTCGCCCATTTTGAGCACCACTCCGCCAAGAATGTCCTTGTCCACAGCAAATGTTAGCTCAATGGACTTTTCGCTTTTCTTTTCCAGATCAATCTTGACGGCAGCCTGTTTGTCCACGGAAAGCGGGACAGCCGTGGTAAATCTACCGCGTATCACACCCTTTTCCGCGTCCAAGAGCCTGCCGTAGCAGGCCGCGATTTCCCGTAAAAAGGACAGCCTGTCCTTGTCGGCAAGCAGAAAACAAAAATTGCGCATGACTGCGTCCGCTTTCAGCTTGGCGAGCAGCTTGTCCATGACGGTCTTTTTTTCTTCAGTACTGACCACCGGGCTTTTCAGGGTCATGGCAAGCTCCGGAGACCCGTCGATCATTTCTCCTAGCGCGGCAAGGCATACGCCGTACTGCGTGAGGGCTTTGTCTCCATCCTTCTGACCCAACGCAAAGATGGCGTTGGCGTATCTGCGCGCAACCACAGTGCCTGTCACTTGAACACCACCTTGTTGAGGGAATTGTCAATAAGCCTCTCGTGCGCTGCGCTGTCCAGCCTGACGTTTAAAACCTTCTTCGTCGCGTTTACAATTTCGTCGGCAATGGCGGTACGCACTTCCGCAAGAACCGCGCGACCTTCATTTTCCGCCGTGGATTTTGCCTGGACGACAATATGGGCCGCTTGGCGCTCGCCGTCCGCAATGATACCTTCTTTCAAGGACTGCGCCTGCTCGTGGCTTTCCTGTAAAATAGCCTCGCGTTCCTGATTTAGATTGGCTGTGCGTTTTTCCACAGCCGCCAAATAGTCCGACGCCCTGCGGCGGCGTTCTTCCAGATTGTTCAGCGTCTCTCTGATGCCCTGCTTGCGGCCGCGAAAATACTTCACGGTCATATCGCCGATAAAATACCAAAGGATGCCAACAAAAATAACCAAATTGAGCACACGCCAGCCAAAATCACTCCAGCGTGGCGCGTCGTGGCCGTCTCTCGCCAACGCGCTTGCCGCATCCAGCGCGCCGAAGGCTACAACAACGGCGATCATGGCGGCGGCCGGCAACAAAATTCGCTCCGGTTCATTCTTCCTGTGTTTTCTCTTGATCAAGGCCAACCCCCTTGCATCTCAACAAATAACTCTAAGAATACGCTGATTAAATCGACTTTGGGTCATTTTTGTTGCAAATAATGTAGTGAATAGATTCAGTGAGTTATAATCAGCGCAAAATTCGTAGGACAAATTAGTTAGCTCTTACCTAATTCCTTGAGCAGGAGGTCCGCAAGACCTGCGGAAATAGCAGCTGTGCGGGTGCGCAGGTCTTTCAGCGTGACCTCCGCCTCCGCCTGAACCGTACGGCGCGCTTCGTCTATAATATTTCTGGCGCTCTGTTGAGCTTGTCCGACAATATTCTGCTGTTCCGCCATGCCAGCGGCATGGCTGTCATTGCGGACAAGTGCCGCGGTGTTGCGCGCTTTCACAAGTTCATCCTCGTAGCCGGCCAGACGACTCGACGCTTTGGCTTCAAAATTTCCAGCCTCGTCGCTTATGTCGCCGATGACGCACTTGCGTTTTTTAATGATTTCCCGAATGGGACGGATAAGGAAAAGATTGAGTACAAAAACGGCAATAAAAAAATTCGTCAGTTGGATAAGCAGGGTGATATTGAGATCAAGCATCCGTGTCCTCAGTCTGTCTGGTCTTGCGGTTGGATGTTGCCAGCTTGCTCTAAGAGCAATGGACATATACACTGGTTCCGCGATATTTGTCAAACGGTATCTGCTATTCTCTTGGCGAGGATTCTTTCAACATTCCCGCCCATATTTTTGACAGTTGGCCGTCATTAGTTTAACTGGGGGATTAGGAAGCCGGAGCTAAACTTCCGGAAAGCGGTGTGGCTGGTGAGACAAGACAAATGAAATTTGATGATAATGATACAGTAAGGAATTTTTCGCACAATAAAAATAAGGAAGTGTCTCTCCAGGTCATTTGGTTTTTGGTCATCGCCAAACAATCAGCCAAACCGACAAGGGAGCTGCCGAAGGAATCCGG
>JAITNF010000030.1 GCA_031290615.1 Desulfovibrio sp.
TATGCTAATTATGTGCCAACAGCTTCCCCGGCTGGGCTTGAATGGTATAACCTTCAAGACCTTTCTTTGAAAAAAGCAGCGTCAAGTTTGTCAGGCTGAATGCCAAAGGCCTTGATGTATCTGGCTGTTGTGTTGTGTTTTTTGTGGCGTAAAATAGCTTGCACAGTGAGGTCCAATCCGGCATCCGCAAAAATTGTTGCGGATAAGTGTCTGATTGCATGTACACCAAACTTTTTTACGCCGGCGCGTTTGCAAAGGCGTTCCATAAAAAATCCCTGTGGACAAACGGTCTCACTGTGTGTTGATCAATGAATACATATAACGATCTGGACGTTGAGCGGAAAGAGATTCATGCAATTCTGTCGTCAGTGGAATCCAGTCGTATTTTATGCCACCACCTTGGAATTTTCGTATCCCCAGACGGAGCTTTTTGTTTAGACCGTAAAATCTTTTTCCCCATTCCAAGCGGCGGAAAGATCTTTCCGCGTGATATTAGCGGTCTTGGCCTCGTGTTGTTTGAGGATGGCGCGTAAAAATTTTGCGCTATCGCCGGTGATATATCTTCAGGTGGAAGCGATGCGAAACAAGTTTGAAAAATCGTTTGAATGCAAGTTTTTTGCTTGCAATCATTGCTCTGGCGAATCCTCATCATAAGGCATTGGCGAAATCAAGCAAGCTGTATCGTTAACTTCTCGGTATTCCATGACTCATCGCTTTGTACAACTTCCCATTTGATGGCCTCCCTATTTGTTGGCATTTGGTAAGGCATGCCTACCCTCCTTTATGTCATTTATGAAATTGTCAAAGAACCTGACGGAGCTTCCGACACGGACAGCGCCAAGCGCGTATTTATGTCTATATACAAATGCCACGGAAACATCAAGAATTTTTGCAACGTCCTGGGCGCGCAGCATCACAGCATCCTCCCTTCTTTGGGTTGTAGCTCACGTTTAATATCGGCTAGCGCGGCATCAAAGCGGCTCTCATAGTCCCTGACATAACGCGTGGTGGAAGATGTTCTCAGGCAGAGAGCGATTTTTGGGCCTCGCGCATTTTCTTGCCGAGGTCGAAAAGTTCCTGTGCCTGTTCGAAGAAAAAATTTATAACAGCGGTCTGGCAACAAGGCCGCAGGCATTTCTTTTTGTGCTATAAGCGGCAGGTAGGGTCTGTTTTTAAGCAGGGTCGTAGTGTCTTCAACTCCTGTTTGACTTTGCGCGCTTGTCTTCTCAGTGAGCTTCATGCTATTGCCCTGACTCCACTAGCGTGTCGCGGGGATATCGATGGCTTCGCCGGAACGCGGGTTCCGTCCAATACGGACTTTCCGTCGTGCCGTGTTGAAGAAACCGAAGTTCTGGATTGGTCAGTCCGTAATCGGTACTAATCGCTGCCACCAAATCAGCTTTGGTGATGTGTTTGATTCCCATCTGAAATTCTCCTTCTGAAATTCTCCTTGTTTGTTAATTCCGCGTGACTGCGGGAATTTGTTGTTAAATATTACAAAACTCATGCGATTTGGGCATAACATAACCGATGTCGTTCAGATGTTCTTAAATCTTGGTCATTCAGAAAAGATGGTTATTGTATATTCATAGGAGTTGCCCATGACAGAGCAGACATATGAAACTTTTTTTGAAAATGAAGAATTTATAACAGCGGAGGAATATTTGAGACGGCGCGCTATCGCGTACAGCTTGAGCCGACGAAAAACAGGGGGCGCTATGTGATGCACCTGCCGTCGCTACCGCCTCAACAATGAAAGGTTTCAGTTTTTAGTCAGTCTCCATTATGAGATACGGCATTTTGAACAACAAAGGCGGCGTTGGAAAGACATTCCTATCATTCATCATAGATGTGGAGTACGCACACCGAAACTCTGACGACAAGGTGATTCTTGTCGATATGTGTCCGCAAGCAAATTTTTCCGAGATTGTTATTGGGAGAAACGGAATCGGAAGCAACAACCTGGAAGGTATTCTCGAAAAAAAAGACGCCCTACCGCAGGGGGATATTTTGACGAACGAACAGCTTCTCCGCACAAGACGACAGGCAATGAACATCCTATGCTATTCAGGCAAAAAATATAATAAATCTATTCCCGAAAACGTTTACCTGGTTTGCGGAGACCCAAGTTTTGAGTTGCAAAGCGCAAATCATCAGCCAGATAGGCAGTCAAATTCTCCCTGTTGACACATGGAGGAACGTGCATTTCTGGCTCAAGGATCTGATCATTGCATAAGAGTGACAATTTGGCGATGGAACTCGGATTTTCATTGACTGTAACCAGAGCTTTTCAACCTATACTGAATTTGCGATAATCGCCAGTCAGAAGCTCGTAGTCCCCTGTTCTTGCGATGGTTCATCAGCGCGGGCTATAAAAAATATTGCGGATCTATGGATGCCATGATTCGCCATATGGGTATAAGGTTTTTCCAAGGTTTTCGAAGAAAACGATTTGCCATTGCCGCTTTTTCAAGCCGTGATTCTAAACAGATCTACTCAGTACAGCCAGCGGACAAGTAAAGCATTTCGTGCAATGTTTGATGAGATAAAGAATGTTACGCAAACGTTTTATGTCGACATGCCCAAGGCGTTCCCTTCAAAAGGCCCAAAATTCGTTGATGTCCAGGATAGCCATTCTGTCGCCTATTGTATCATCTCACCTAGGCATGCCACTGTATTCCATTACTCCAGGCTAATACGATGTGTATGACGAGACCTCGCAGGTGAAACATGAACCGCTTGAACAATACAAGGACGCCATAAACGATCTATATGCTGTTTTTTGACATCCCCCTCCCTATCGCTGCCTTCAACGCGATAGAGGCCTATCTTTCCGTCCGTGCCAAACCCAAAGCCTTTCCCGAAACCACAACCAATTCTCAACCATCAGTATGAATTCGCGATGCGGAAAACGCGAAAGACGAGAACAGGGCTAGTGTTATTTACAGGGATGAATCCCAATATTTTACCACGCCGCCCGTCTGGGAGGAATTACTTGACGAGCGCGAGTATGATACGACAATTCAGATTGTGGGAGTTTCTTTTCAGGAAAAGAATAAAATGGTGGTTTTCCGACGGTGCTTCTTCATGCCGACATTGCGGACGAATTATTTATTGCAAAAGTAAACAATCACACAATAGACTTCGCCAAAGGTGATATTCTTAAAATTCACATGCAGGAAAGACAAATATTGACCATATCAGCGGCATAAAAATTGATAGAGTAATCCAAAGAAGCGCTACAGAAGCGCTGCGGTGCAGCTTGAGCTGCCCATATTTACAAGTGAGGAAAATGCGAATAGTTAATTTGTTCGCATCGTCAGGTTAGACGGTGCCAAGTCCTTGGAACTCCCAAGGCCGCTGCGAGAGTGAGATTGCAATCCCTCGCGGTGCCTGAAAGCCACGTATAAGCGGGGTTTTATTTTTTTTCGTCCAGTGGCGGCCTGACATTTTTCAGGACATGGGTTAGCGTATCTTTGAAGGGGATAAACACCCCACAAGACGGCCACGTCAACCCGAAAGCATTGGTTTTTTTGCCCTTCGGTCGGGGAAAATTGTTATTGTTTTCCGGGTGTGGCGAGATGTCCAAGGCGCAAGCCTAAAGTAGCCAGCGACTCCACAGATATTAGGTCAAATTGTACGCAATTAGAAATAATCTCAAAATATCATATAGTTATATATGGAAGCTGATGGCAAAAATGGTATTGGATTTTTCTATATATACAGACCGGGAAGGGTGTTACGACATCACGTCTGCCGTCAGAGAAGAGATTCGAAAAAGCGCAGTCTCAAGCGGGCTGTGTGTTGTGTATTGCCCGCACACCACAGCGGGGATCACTATTAATGAGAACGCCGATCAGGATGTCGTGCGGGATTTGCTGTTTGGCCTCGACAAGGCGTTTCCGTACAGACTTGAATTCCGCCACTCCGAAGGGAACAGCCCCGCCCATTTGAAGGCTGGCTGCATCGGTTCAAGTGTTACGGTCATTATTGAAAACTGTGCGCCATTACTCGGCACATGGCAGGGGGTATACTTCTGCGAGTTTGATGGACCGCGACACAGGACGTATCATGTAAAAATAGTTGGAGATTGATGGCTGCCGTCAAGGGTGCGCTCCTTCGCAAGAATCTGATTGCGTATTGCCTGACCTTCTCAAGAACTTACGAAGATTATCCATTCGGAGACGAAACCGCCGCATTGCGCCACGGAGGAAACAGGCGTATCTTCGCCTTGTTTATGCAACATCGGAAACGGGAATTGTTAAACCTTAAAACAGAGCCGTTCAATGCCCTGTTTTGGCGTAACGAATTCCCGTCGGTCATTCCTGGCTATCACATGAATAAAGTTCATTGGAACAGCGTAATCTTGGATGGCATTGTTCCGGATATGTCCGTCAAGGAAATGATTGCCGAAAGCTATAATTTGACCAAGCCGAAAATCCGGAAACGGAAAATCCTTCAAGATTGGGACAAGATTTGGGACAATGCCGAGTAAACCGTCGATAACCGATACCAACGGACAAAAACCTTTCCTTGTTGAGATTCGAGGACAGCTTGAGCGCGTGACTTTCTCCAATGAGGAGACCGGATACACTATTGCCAAACTCAAAGTGTACGGCAGACGCGATCTGGTCACTATTGTCGGCAACATAATGAACCCGACTCCCGGCGAAGTCATGAAGGTGAAGGGGGAATGGGCCAACCACTCAAAATTCGGCGAACAGTTCAAGGTCGTTTATTACCAATGCACGGTTCCTGCCACCACGAAGGGCATTGAGAAATACCTTGGTTCCGGTCTTATCAAGGGCATTGGGCCGGTAATGGCCAAACGTATTGTTGCGGCATTCGGCGATAAAACGCTTACCGTCATTGAAGAGCGAAGTGATCGGCTGATGGAGGTGCCGGGTATCGGTCAGTCGCGAGTGGGAATGATTGCCAAGGCATGGCAAGAACAAAGAGAAATCCGAGAAGTGATGGTGTTCCTGCAAAGCCACGGGGTCAGTTCCACCTACGCGGCAAAGATTTTCAAGCAGTACGGCAATGACTCTATCAAGATTGTGCGGGAGAACCCTTACCGTCTTGCTTATGACATATTTGGCATCGGCTTTCTGACGGCGGATCGCATTGCGGAAAAGATTGGTTTTGACAAACAATCCACTGAGCGCACGCAAGCTGGGCTGATCTATGCGCTATATGAATTTTCTGACGAAGGACACGTTTTTGTGTCCCGTGAATATTTGCTTTCTAAAGCCCGCGAGATACTAGATGTTGAGTTTGGCATCCTTGAAAATGTTCTGCCTTCCCTTGTCGAATCTCAACAAATAGTTATAGAAACGCTGTCGGAATTGAACGAGCAGCAGAAAACAACCGATGCCGTCTATCTTGCGAAATTCCACTTTTCCGAAGTGCATGTTGCCGCCCGGCTCAAGACGTTGCTCAAAGTGCCGAAGTCGGTACGCAACATTGATGTCCCAAGGGCGATTGAGTGGGTACAAGGCAAGCTCTCCATCACTCTAGCCGAAAAGCAGGTCGAGGCGGTTCAATCATCTGTCACCAACAAGGTGGCAGTAATTACCGGTGGTCCCGGCACTGGGAAGACAACCATCATCCGCGCCATCCTCCGCATATTTGCGCCTTTGACTAAGCGCATCCTTCTGGCTGCTCCGACTGGTCGAGCAGCCAAGCGAATGTCCGAAACCACGGGCTATGAAGCAAAAACTATTCACCGCCTTCTTGAATACAGTATGACAAATGGCGGGTTCCAAAAAAATGAAGACCATCCGCTTGATGCCGATTTGGTGATTATTGACGAAACGTCCATGCTTGACCTGATCCTTATGCACCATCTTCTTAAGGCTGTGCCGGACAGTGCCGTCCTGATTTTTGTTGGCGATGTGGATCAGTTGCCGTCAGTCGGAGCCGGCAGCGTATTGAAGGATATTATTGCTTCCAAGGTAGTTTCTGTCGTGACACTGAACGAGATATTCAGGCAGGCTCGGACATCGTCCATTGTCGTAAATGCCCACAAAATCATCAAAGGCGAGATGCCGTCGCTGACGCCGACAGAGAATGACGATTTTTTTTTCTTCAAGTCAGACGACCCTGATGACGCCTTGCCCCGAGTTCTGGATGTGGTGAAAATGCGAATTCCTCAGCGCTTCGGATATCGCCCGTTGGAGGACATTCAGGTGCTGACGCCCATGAATCGAGGTTCTGTCGGCACATCCCGCCTGAATGAAGCCCTTCAGGACACCCTAAATCCCAATGGATTTGAGCTGGTTCGCGGCGGCAGGAAATATCGCATAGGCGACAAAGTCATGCAGATTCGAAACAACTATGACAAGGAAGTTTACAATGGCGACATCGGCATCATTGCCGGCATTGATACCGAGGCGCAAACCGTCAGCGTGAATGTGGACGGGCGGGATGTCGAGTACGGCTATACGGAAACGGATGAACTTGTTCCGGCCTATGCGATTTCAATCCACAAATCGCAAGGTTCGGAATACCCTGTCGTCGTTATTCCCATTATGACACAGCACTATGCTATGCTTCAGCGTAATTTGCTGTATACAGGAGTCACTCGGGGGAAAAAATTGGTGGTTTTGGTTGGAACACAAAAGGCAATCGCTATTGCTGTGAAAAACAATAAAATTTCAAAAAGAAATAGCTGGTTATTTGCACGTCTTGCGGAGAAATAATGAAAAAGCGTTTACTTTAATGAGGAAAATACTTTGAGCAGCAACATTTTAGTCCTGTCCGGATCGCCGCGCAAAAACGGCAACACTGAACGACTGATGTCCGCTTTTGTCGACGGAGCAACAGCGGTCGGCAAAACTGTGAAGACCTTTTGTGTGGCTGGTTTGAAAATAGGTGGCTGTCGCGGGTGCGAGTATTGTTTTACTCACAATGGAATCTGCGTTCAGACCGACGATATGTCGCCTATCCTTGACGAACTGCGAAAAACCGATGCTCTTGTGCTTGCCTCGCCTGTGTATTACTTCAGCGTGACGGCGCAACTCAAGCTCGCCATTGACCGCTTTTTCGCCTTGCTTGAAGACGGTATGCCCGTCAAACGCGCCGCGCTGCTGATGACCTGCGGCGACGATACGGATGCCGCAGCTGCATCTTCCATCGCCATGTTCCGGCAGATAGCGTCCTATCAAAAATGGGATGAGGCTGGAATCATTGTTGCCCCTAGCCTGCACAATCCTGGCGAAATTGAGGGGCGCGCGGAACTGGAACAAGCGAAACGTCTCGGCGAAAATATCTGAAGCGGATTACTCCACATAGCGATAGCGGCCTTAACCTCATACTTAAGGCTGTGGGCACTGCTTTTGTCACTACATGGCATGGATGTCAGAAATTTTACTGGCTGGCGCGAGCGAAGGACTGCCAAGTATTTTTTCTTGAAAAAGGTAAAGAGGAATAAGCATTCTTCCAAGTCGCCCGTTACCATCAAGAAATGGATGTAATGCTTCAAATTCTATATGTATAACAGCAAGTTTAACGATTGGGTTTATAGTTGAAATGCTGTTTACATAATCGTTCCATACTTCCATACCGGAAGCCAGATGTTCTGGTGTAATAGGAATAAAACTAGCTTCATTAATTGGACTACCTGCTTTGCCTATCCAATTTTGCTCTTTACGATATTCTCCTGGAGATTTATCTCGTCCTCGCACGCCACGCATAAGCATTGCATGGACCTGATGGATCATGTGTTGTGAAATGGGACGTTTTTTTATTTCGTTCGCACAGTTCCAAAGCGTATACCTATAGTTAAGAATCTCTTCAGCGTCATCGTATTTCCACTTTGTAACTCCAGTGGGCGTTCCTCCTGCCTCAATCTCCATAACTTCACTCATGGTAACTCGTGTTCCCTCAATTTGTGAAGAAAGCACAGCTTCTTGAGTTGTTAACGGCGCAAGCAGTAAGTCCGCATTAGGGATAGCAGAGAGCAGCCCATAATAATCTTTTCAAATTCTTTACAACCGATTTTTCTGTTCAGGTATTCATCCTTGTCAGTGTTATCGCTCCTGAAGATAAATGTCTGGCCGTCATCACTGATGGAAACACGCTTAACAACAAGTTTTTTCAAGTATATATTGCGCAACGTCTTTAGCGTGAGCCATATCCGCCCCCTATTTTCCCCATGTTTACGCTACTTGCTAAGAAAAATTAACCTCCGAAGCAAATAAATGCTGCTTGCAATCATTCAATAAGTTAGGGAATCAGGTTTCGCATCTTGGTCAAAATGCCCCAAGCGCGGCGATTGGTGGAGGATGTCCCGCACATACCACCCTTTTCAAGCGCTGCAAGCCGGGGGAAAGTCAAATTTTTCAGATAATCCCTGTCGGTATCAATGCCAATAAAATAATGACCGCGCCGTAATGCCGCTACACCGGTTGTCCAGCTCCCACAAAATGGATCCAAAAATTGTTCCGCCGGGAGGACAAGCGGCGGTTATGATGCGGTCAAGCAGGGCAAACGGTTTTTGAGTTGGGCGCTTGCCGAAACATTTTTCCGTTTTGCCGGGGACGCTTATGGCCCACACGCTCCGCATCTGTTTGCCTGGATTTTTCAGCGCATCTTTTTCCCAAATGCCATATTTCATAGATTCGTAGTCAAAATAATGCTTCGCATTTTTGTTCTTCTTTGCCCACAACAATGTTTCATGACTCGCCGTAAACATGCGGCAGGCAAGCTTGGGAGCGGCATTGGGCTTAAACCAAACAATATCGTTAAGAAGGTGCCAACCTTGGAGTTGAAGCGCGTAGCCGCAAGAAAAAATACTGTGATATGTGCCGGAAATCCAAATCGTTCCCTCAGCTTTTAAAACATGCTGACAAGCCTTGATCCATGCCATATGAAAGGAAAAATCTTCTTCAATACCTTTGCTTGCGTCCCAAAGCGCCTTGTTGACGCTGACGCGCTTTCCAGCATGGCAGGTTGTTCCACCATTCGAGAGATTGTATGGGGGATCCGCAAAGATCATATCTGCAGATTCTGCCGGAAGTTTGTTCAGCGTGGAAACCGCATCGCCCAGATAAAGCCTGGCTTTATTCATTTCAATGAAAGGAACGGCTTCTTCTAAGGACGGCAAGGGAGAGAAATCCAATATTGCCTGCATGTCATTACTATACTCTCCAATTTAGGAGGAGTGTGGCTGGAAGGGAGGAGCGGAAAAGGCGGGGGAAGAGATGGCAAGAACCAGTAGGAGGAGCAGACACGCCCCCAAATTTTTTGGGAGTATTTTTGCCCTTGGGATGTGTCCGGAAATCATTTTTCCTCTAAAGTTAAAACAGCTCCGATAAGAAACCTACCGGAGTTGTCGTCTTTATAAGCTATTCTTCAACCATTTCGTCAGGAACGGCGGGGCCACCGATGAAAGCAATGTCGCCGTTGTCCACAAATACTTTGAAGATGTCGTTTTTCATCTCAAGACTCCCTGAATGTTAGATGGTTTCATTAGCGTAGGGAATAATTCTACGCACGTGACCCATTTGCCACTATGGACATCCAAAGGCATAGGAGCGATTACCCATGGCCACTTCATCGCTACGCTTGGATGTACGGGGCTGTAATTTCCTCGCTGGTTTGCTTTAACTGTTTGCTTTATCTATAGGGGCACTCATCTCAATTCCGCCGGGGGATGGACGACCTTGGCGTCCTTGGACGTGGCTTCCGCAGGATACCCGTTATGGACTTCCCCAGGGGACCCACCCATGGCAAGTTGTCACCGTCAATTCCCAAGGGGCTTCTTGGTCCAGCCATGGCTTTTCGGCGCGGTTCTTTCCCACCAGGCAGCTGACAATCATTGCCACCTTCCGGGCACTACCAATCCACGCTGACGTGACCTGTGTCGATGGAAATCTTGGCTTCGCTACTTGCCTGTGGGATGATGACCATCCCGGCCAGTAACACCAATGCCAGACCAAAATACTTGAACATGATAAAAACTCCTTTGTTAAGGATTTGGTCTAACTCGTTAAAGGTTGCTAGATTTGCATTACCACAATTGTGATGCCTGTAATAGCAACCATCTCGCAGCTAGCGTCTACGACCAACCGGGTCCGGGTCAGCCCTTGAAAGGCCACCAGAAGTAATCCCAGAACTGAGCCAAAAGGCGTTGTTTGGTTAAAACAGCTTGGAAAACTAGTAGGCTAATCCGAAAACCATATAAGACATCCCAAGTTAAATGTGTCAGTTAGAAAAAATAATCCTATTTCTCCACAACTATTATGTCAAACTATTTACAAAAAATATTGTGGCTGTGGCTCTCGCGTTCACACACTGGAAACATGTGCAAAACATGTGTAAAAATGTGACAGAAAATAATTGACGTGGAACAGCCGTAGCCGATATTGTAGCCTACAAATGCACAGATCGTACCCGGCGTGAACGTTAGGCATGATAGCCAACGTCATCAATTCAGGCATATCAAGAATCTGCCTGATCTGGTTCTGAGCGCTGAGTTCTATGGACTCCCAAGGCATGAGATCGTTCATGAGACTCCTGCTGCTCCCCTAAAACCGCGCGCCAGAGAGCTGGAGGCATAGCACCCACAGGCTACCGCCGAGCATCATCAAGCTCACCGGCGTCGCCAATCGTCGGTACATCCCGGTCAGGGATGTACCGAAGTACTCCATAGTCACCACAAGGCAAACATGCACTGGGGAGAGCATCTGCCCGCAGTTGCCCGCAATCGTCGCCAGTATGACGAGCGGTAATGCGTGTTCCTGTAGGGCTGGCGTAGCGTGCAGTATCCCAATGAGGATGGGGAAACACATCCCCACAAAGCCCACCATGATGCCCGTCAGAATGCCGCTGAGCAGAGGTACGACAATAAATGTCAGCACAATGACAAGATAGTTGGCCTCAATGTGGCTGAAGGCGTCAACAATGCCAGCAATGCGGATGGTGTCCTTGAAAACGAAAAGCGCGAACAGCAGCAGCAACATCCTGGCGGCGCTCTTGTTGAAGGCGAGCTTGCAGAGTTTAACCAGCGTCGCGTCGCGTCCCTGACGGAGCGCCGTGAGTACGGCCAAGGCCAAGGAAACGGAAAAGGCCGTCTGACCGGGCAATTTCGGAAAAAACAGATCAAAGAGCAGACCGAAAACAGCCGCCCCGGCCAAGGTGATGACAATGGGCAGGGCGTTGAGTAAAACGTTCCAGAGGCTGCTTTCTCCGGGGTCACTCCCGGCCTTGTCCTCTGTTTCCGGCGCTGGCTCTTCGCTCCAGCTGGCTGTTTTAGAGGTGTCCAAATCGCGCAGATAAAAAAACCAACCCACGCCGAAGGCCAGAAAGACAAGCGGAAAGGTATAGCGCCAGAACAGTGTCAGCGGTATCTGCATCAGAGCGCAGATGAGCGCGTAGCCGGGATAGAGTGGCCAGGCTGTTTCCCAGATGTGGCGAAACCAATAGTTGATGATGGCCTTTCTGTTTTCGGAAATTTCCATGCCGTCGGCCGCAGCCCGTATCATGGGGCAGGAAAATAGCGCGCCGCCTGGCATGGGCAAAAGCCCCACCAGAGCTGGAAAAAGCACAAGGCGGATGCGCGGCCGCCTGAGGTGTTTCTCAAGCCCGGTGACGAGTTTTTTGCTCTGCCCTGTGGCGTCCTGTACGCTTGAGAGGAGCATGGTGAGAAAAACCATCAGGCACAGCAACAAAAAATTCGCATTGGTCAGCACGCCGAAAATGATGCTCGGCCACGATGCGGGGCTGATGCCGGAAAATGTTGCCACTTCGACACACCCGCCGCATATGGTCAACCACAGGGGTAGGTGGAGACGCAACAAAATCAAAAGGGTCGCGCACAGCGCAAGCAGTCTGAAAAGCGCGACCACGGTTTCGGTGAATTCCATATTTCCGCCTGTTTTTTTAGACTGTTTAAAGAACCGTCGTCACCGCAAGTTTAAAATTTCAGGCTGTTCTTTCACCATGGGCAGATAGCTGGCGCGCGCGATCACTATCAGGGAATCGCAGTTGCGGTCGTCGTCCTCGTAAACTGAGTTCTGCCTTATGTCAAAAATAGTGTAACGTCGCAGACGGTAAGCCTCATGCGTGTCAAAACACAAACAAATTTGAAGGCATCATTCATCTCCCGCAAAATATGTCGTGCCGTCCCATTCCGGCTCATGGTAGTAGGAGGCCAGGTAATCCACAAAGGCCAGCGTGTTATACCAGAGGGCACTGATTTCCACCGGGCAGCCGTGACACGGCGTCACCGGCTGTGGGCGTTGGCGTCCATCCAGGTGAGTTTGGTGCTGGCGTTACCGGCGTGCAGCAGGCTGAATTCGTCCACAAAGCCGGGTCCATTGCGGTAACCCAGCACGATACGATACCTTGCACGATACGATACCTTGAGAGCGGGCCAGAACTGCTCGCGTACCATGCCGATATCATCGGGATTTTTCAGCAGGCACTTGTACGGAAAAGGCGAACCACAGGGCGGCGTCAATGGAGTTGTAGGCATTTTTGCCGTTTTCCACAAAATAGTTGGGCGCCAGCCCGTCGCGCATGCCCCGGCGATCTGACTGAGAATCCTAACGCCGAACTCCTTAATATCCAGGTTGTTGTTCAGGAACGTCAGCCCCGGCAGGGCGATGAGCGTATCGCGGCTCCAGACGTCAAACCAGCCTTGATGGAATAATGTAATACAAGACAGCTTGCGCCTTCAATCAGGATCATTTCGCGGACGATCCGCACGCCGCCGATACGGTAAGTGAATTCCGGCCGCCGTTTGTCAACAGCCATTCCCTGCGCAACTCCCTGCGGGTGTTCTGGCAGGCGGCTTTGTCAAAACTGAATCTCATCAAGCTTTAATTTCCGCATCTAATTGGGATAATTCCGCATTTGTACGAAATTATCTTTGTCTGTTTTGTATAGTGTCGTCGTGAGACATGTAACAGTCTAAAATAATTAATAATTTTTCCAATACTGCCGCGTCAACAATAGTCAGTATTTTTAGAATGTTATGCTCTTTATAAGACGACTCCATCTATTATCATGTTTACATGTTAGCGTAAAATATTCCACATATCCAGCATAACTCTACGCTATAAAATATTTTTGAGAGTGTTCACCAGCCAATAAATTTTGCCTGCCTTTCCAGATTTTGAATCATGGGTTATGCTTGACTGAGAGGAAAATCTCTGAGCATTTTGAGAACCATTTTGTATATGTCCTCATCGTCTGTGGTTAAACCGATTCACAGTACCGAGCAATACACGGATGACGGCAAGATAACGGTTAACGGTATTTCGGTTAATTCCGACAATTTCAGCGAGTTGAGAGGCGTCCAAGCTATTTGGCGTATTGTAGCTTGGAAATTCTTAAACGGAAAAATACCTGTTGTGCATTGGCATGCCCGGTGTTATAGCCAATTTTGGCCTCTCAGCAAGTCATGATTCGACGGAAAATTTCGAGTCCAGTCGTGGTGCGCCAGCATGTTTCGCGTCGAGAATAGTTTTGTCGAAGCACAAACTCAGGTTGACGGCGGCGAAAAGGGGGCCGTCCATAAAAGCATTGACCCGTTCAAGAATTTCTTCACTCTGAAGATGAATTTCCTGCAAGGCCATGGAATCCGGCGCACCCAAAAGCAGCATGTCGCCGCGTGTGCCCAGCGGCAGAGCCAGGGAGGCCAGTGGCCCCATGACCATGCCCCAGTTGTTCCACAACTGTACCAGACGTGCTCGCTCGGGGCTGGCACCAAGAATGCGGAGCACGTCGTCCAGCACTACGGCTGCGTGGAGAGGGGCGTCCAGTTTTTTGCGTTTTGGCGGGGACGAAGTTTTCATGAAAATCCGTATGTCACAGGTCGTTTCGCAATTGGATTGACTCCACAGCGTCTGGCTGTTACCTGTATTGAAACTCTATCGTATTCCATGCAAGGAGACAAGCGATGGCTGAAGCGCTGGATCCGACCTTGACTTACAAGGTCGCCGATATGGGGCTGGCGGATTTCGGCGCCAGGGAAATGCAGCTTTCCGAGCGCGAAATGCCCGGACTTATGGAATGCATCAAAAAATACGGTCTGCAGAAACCTCTCGCGGGATTGCGCGTCACTGGTTCCCTCCACATGACCATACAGACGGCCATTCTGATCAAAACTCTGCACGCCATTGGAGCGGATCTGCGCTGGGCCTCGTGCAATATTTTTTCCACCCAGGATCACGCGGCGGCAGCCGTGGCAAAACAGGGACTTGCCGCTGTTTTTGCCTGGAAGGGCGAAAGTCTGGATGAATACTGGTGGTGCACGGAGATGGCCCTGACCTGGCCTGACGGCGGCGGCCCGGACCTTATAGTGGATGACGGCGGCGACGCCACCCTGTTCATCCACAAGGGCGTGGATGTGGAAAACAATCCGACCTTGCTAGACGAAACAGCGGACAACAGGGAGCTTGCGTGCATTCTGGAGCGCCTTGCCCTCCGTCACAGGAAAGATCCCGGACGCTGGCGAAAAGTGGCAGCGCGCGTGAAGGGCGTTTCCGAAGAAACCACCACCGGCGTGCACAGGCTCTACCATCTTGAAGCCACTGGGCGGCTGCTCTTTCCGGCCATCAACGTCAACGATTCCGTCACTAAGTCCAAGTTCGACAATCTCTACGGTTGCCGCGAATCCCTGGCGGACGGTATCAAACGCGCTACGGACATCATGGTGGCTGGCAAATGCGTATGCGTTGTGGGCTACGGGGATGTTGGCAAAGGCTGCGCCCAGTCCATGCGTAGTTTCGGAGCGCGCGTGCTGATAACGGAAATCGACCCCATCTGCGCTCTGCAGGCCGCCATGGAGGGCTTCAAGGTCACCACCGTCGAAGACGCCATGCCGGAAGCGGATATCTTCGTCACCTGCACCGGCAACCTGCACGTCATTACCAGCGTCCACATGGAAGGCATGAAGGACGAGGCCATTGTCTGCAATATCGGCCATTTTGACAATGAGATCGACATGGACTACCTAGAAAAAACCCAAGGCATAACCAAGGTGAACGTCAAGCCACAAGTGGACAAGTGGACTCTGCGCTCTGGCCGCAGCATCCTGATTCTGGCGGAAGGACGCCTTGTCAACTTAGGTTGCGCCACGGGGCATCCCAGCTTTGTCATGTCCAACAGCTTTACCAACCAGACTCTGGCCCAGTTGCGTCTGGCTTCGGACAAAAGCTTGGAGAAAAAGGTCTATACCTTGCCCAAGAAACTGGACGAAGAGGTGGCGCGCCTGCATCTGGAACGCATCGGCGCGAAGCTGACCCGTCTCACCAGAGAGCAGGCGGACTATATCGGCGTCTGCGTGGAAGGACCGTATAAGCCGGATTATTATAGATATTAGGGAGTTTCACACCCGAGACGGCACAGGGATTTGACTGTAATTCCTTATGAAAAAAGTCGCTATCTACACAGACGGGGCCTGCTCCGGCAATCCCGGGCCAGGCGGTTGGGCCGCTGTCCTGTTGTTGCAAGGGTCCGGCGCGCGCAGAGAAATTTCCGGCGGATTTGCCCTGACAACCAACAACCGCATGGAAATAACCGCTGTACTTGAGGGCCTTTCCGCCCTCAAAGAACCCTGTGAAGTGAACCTGTACACAGATTCCCGCTATGTGTGCGATGCGCTGGGAAAAGGCTGGTTGCGTTCCTGGCTGGCGAAGAATTGGATAAAGCCCGACAAAAATTCGGTGAAAAACGTGGACTTATGGCAAAATCTCCTCCCATTGCTGGAGCGGCACAAGACATGCTTTCACTGGCTAAGGGGCCACATCGGTAACGTGGAAAACGAACGTTGCGACGAACTGGCCTGTCTGGCCGCCGCCGCCGGGAGTCTGCCGGAGGATGTGGGCTATAACGTTCTTTGATTTTGCCTCGCTCTGGTTATCTTTGGGGCAACCGATCCTGCGCCTGCTTGTGGGACTGGCGGCTGGCGTGTTTATTGCCGATACACTGGAGGCACTGCACTGGACTCGGTCGCTAGCGCGTTTGGCGAAGCCCTTTGCCCGCGCTGCCCGCCTAGACGAAAGCGCTTGCGCGGCCTTTGCTCTGGCCTTTGTTTCCCCAGCTGCGGCCAATGCACTTTTGGCACAAAAGCACGAGGCTGGGGAAATGTCAACCCGCGAGTTGACCCTCGCCAACCTTTTCAATAGTCTGCCTGCCTATCTGACACATATCCCGAGCATTTTTCTGATTATTTGGCCTGTGCTCGGCACGCCTGCCGCCGTATATGTGGGACTGACTCTGCTGGCCGCCGCCGGACGGACGGGATTTACCCTTGCGCTGGGGCGATTTCTCCTGCCATCCCCGGTTGCTCCGCCATGCGCCCCGGCCACTGATTCCGGTTCCTGGCCCACGCTACGTCCATGCGGTTACGGTTTGCCGGCTGCGGAATTGTTCAAAGAAGCGCTAGGCAAAGCCAGACGGCGTTTTGCGAAACATCTGACTAAACTCGTCTACTATACGGTGCCTGTCTATGTGCTGATGTATGTCTTGCAGTGTCTGGGTTTTTTCCGCTTTGTCGAAATCTGGCTGGCGGAACACGCGAGCTGTCTTGACTTTCTGAAGCCCGAGGCCATTGGCGTTATAATCCTGCATCTTGCGACGGAACTGGGAGTGACCCTAGTGGCCGCCGCTTCCGCCCTGAATGCCGGCAGACTGGCCCCGCTTGATGTTGTGTTGGCGCTCTTAGTGGGAAACATCCTCTCCACGCCCGTGCGCGCCGTCCGCCATCAGTTGCCGGCCTACAGCGGTTTTTTCCGGCCCGCTATTGCGCTGAAGCTCGTCCTAACCAATCAGGGTCTCAGGGCGGTCAGCATGGCCCTTGTCACGGCGGCGTATTATGTATACGCTTTTTGAGGGATGAATCCGAACAAACCCGAGCAAGAAGACAGGGAGTGAGTTATGGACGGCGCAAAAACAGCTGACGCCGAACCACTTGCGCGGCCCAAGAACTCCTGCCTGCCCATAACTGTGTTCTGCACGAAGTGACGTTGCCACGCTCGAAAACAGCCATCCAGCTTCTGCATGCCTTGCATTTGCAGGAGAAATGCGCGATTATGACACGCGCCTCGGCGATCTTTTGACCCCGGACCGGACAGGCACCTATCTGGCGGAACGACGAAATTATCGTGCGCAAAGTTGCGTCAACAGGTTAGGGTTTTCTGCTCTCTGCTTGCTGTCTGGACGTATATGAGCAGTTTGTCCTCCAGGCTGCGCACATCTGGACTTTTCCGCCATTCGGCAAAAAGGGAGCGCCAAGTGGAGAATTCCAGAAAATTCTCATCCAGTTGCGCTTCGTGCGACTGAACCCACAAGTTGAAAAGCTGAAGCTGGGCCTGAAAAGTCGCGCTTTCAAGAATAATTGGCGCTGTATTCTTGGACATGGTCTTGCCGTCCAGTTGTTCCATCACAAAGGTGCAGACGGCCCGCCGCGAGGTTTTAAAATCCGCTTCTTTCTCGTTTATGGCTTCGGCCATGGGCAGCAGATGGGCATAATCCTTCCTGATACGCTCCATGCCCTTGTCCGGCACGGCGATGAAGAGCGGAACGTCTTCACTGTGCGTTGCGTCGGTCTTTTCGGCAATGAAATAAAAGCGCAACCAGTTTTCAAACATGACGGCTTCCAAAATCTGCATGACAGATTCCCGGAAGGTTTCCTGCTGTATGGGCATGCGTTCTCCTGTGATCCGCTCTGCAGGGATTTACTTGCTGTAAAGCAAGTATCTCAAGCGTGAAATGCTCTGGAGCATATTCAAGTTGTAAACGCCCCGCTCTGCCGCGTCAATCACTTTGCGCTTTTTTTCGACAAACAGCACACGCCCGTCCTTGAAGCAAGTCATACGCCCCCGGCAGAGCCGGAGGCTTGGATAATATGAACCGCTCAAAGCGGTTTAATACGGTCTCGTCTATTGGAAATCTACGGAATAAAGATGCCAAAGACATGGATCGCATTCTACCGTCAACTCAAAAAATCCTTGACTCAAGAGGTGAGTCCATACATTCCCTGCCGCCAATGAGGAAAAGCCGTTTTCCATCTTCGCCAGGCGGTTAGTGCACAATGGTGAGTCATCGTTGTAGTGAGACACAAAAACAAGATATATCCCGGCGAGGTGATCCAAAAGGTCCAGGTAACGCAGGCGGCTTTCGGCATCAAGACCGCTGCACGGCTCGTCCAACAATAAAATTTTCGGGTCGCCCACAAGAAGCCCGAGCCAGAAAAAGACTCCGCAACTGCCCGCTGGAAAGCAGCCGTATGGAGGCGGACGCCAAATGATCTATCCGGAGTTCCGCCATAATTGCCCGGGCGTTTTGTTGCTCGGCTGCGGTAAAGCCCCTGTAAATCCCTATAGTGTTGTCAAAACCTGAACAGATAAACTCAAAGCCGCTTAAACCATAGCCATACAGGGCCTGTGAAAAATCACTGACAAGACGCACGCCTCTGCGCAATTGTTCTAGCGTACGCACACGTCCGCCGCAACGCGGCAGACAACTCAGCTTTCGTCCCCGGCCAAAAGGCGTAGCAAGGTGGACTTGCCCGATCCGTTGGCGGCCGAGCAGTTGCCAGTGCTCGCCCTCGTGCATGCCCTAGGTAATATTGTGCAGCATCTCGTGCCGATCAATAAAGACCGAAACATTTTTGAGACTGAATGTGAAAGAGCGGTAATTTCCCGATCCAGCAGCAAATCGTGCGGCCATGGTCTCCGCCTCGGCATACCGGACAGCTTCGGGCTTGGTGTAGAGCAGCTGTGTGTCATCCTGAGCGGTGAGCAGCAAATCCCTGCCGGTCATCTCTCCGTCCTGACGAGTGAAACCAGCGCGCTCATGGCCTTGTCGGCCAAAGAAGAAGTCTCCGCAACTTCGTTCGTGTGCCAACGGATATTTCCCCGCGCTGGCCAGATCTCCCCGCCCAACAGCCTGAGCAAAGTGGATTTTCTCGAACCGTTGGGGCCGATGAACGCGCAGTGCTCACTCTCGCGCAGAGTGAGGTCGAGATCGCGCAACACCATTTTTCGACGGATGTCGCCGGACAGGAAAAGACTGACTCCCGTCACTGTAACTAGGGCTGGCGCGGACCGCATATTCAAATATCCAGCTCCGTCACGCGTCCTTTCTCAAAAAAGACATGCTTTGAAAAACCAAAAGATCGGGCGTAGGCGGCAAGGCGTGTGAAGTCGGCGGCCACATCCTCCACCCTGTGCGCGTCTGACGCAAAAGAAACGGGCAACCCGAGTTCCGCAGCAATGGTCATAATTTGTGGGGCGGGGTAAATTTCGGCACAGGGTTTACGCAGGCCGGCCGAAGAAATTTCCATACTCATGCCG
The DNA here is from genome assembly GCA_031290615.1 of Desulfovibrio sp. Taxonomy (GTDB): domain Bacteria; phylum Desulfobacterota; class Desulfovibrionia; order Desulfovibrionales; family Desulfovibrionaceae; genus Desulfovibrio. The sequence continues at coordinate 19,308 of JAITNF010000030.1, forward strand.
GTCTCTTTGAGGATCGTCAGTGCGCGCCGGAGCATGACTAAGCTTTGGGGCTTGTCCAGCCAGACATGGAACTGCTCCACACTGAAAATTTTTATGAGATCCGGGTGTGCCGCAGTGGAAAAGAGGCCGGAACTCAACATGTCTTCCCAGGCCGAAAAATAGGCCGTGTAATGGGCCTCGCATTCTTCCTGCGACAGCCCTTCCCACGGACCTGTGCCGTCGTCAAAGCCCCAGCGTCCGATAAAGTGCACACTGCCCAGGAGATAGTCGAAGTCACGGGCTCTGCAGGCGGCCCGTGTGAATTCTTCCTGTCCGTCCAGCCAGTCCATTTCCATGCCGTAGAGCACGTTACAGAGGCCGTTGGGGCCTTCCATAGGAGCGGCCTTGAGGGCAAGAACTTCACGATCGTAATCCTGCAGATGACGCTTGAGATATTCGCGGTATTCGCGAATATAGTCAACGCATTGCGGACGCGGCGAATGTTCTGAAAATCCTATGAGTGTGAGGCCGCTGTCAAGGGCCGCAGCGTACATGGCAGCCGGTTTGTCCTCGCCGTGGGAATAGCAGGTGTGGGTGTGGAGGTCGCATGCAATCATCTTCGCCAACTTTACCGGGACAGCAGCCGCACACTGTCTTCGCCGTCACGTTCCGCCAGCAGCACATCCACATGTTCGTCACAGTCCGTAGGAACGGCGCGCCCCACATAATCGGCCTGTATGGGCAGTTCCCTGTGGCCGCGGTCAATCAGCGCCAGCAGCTCCACCGCCCTAGGGCGGCCATAGTCAAGCAGGGCTTCCAGCGCAGCCCGTATGGTGCGGCCGGTAAACAACACATCGTCCACCAGAAGAATTACGCTGTTGTCCACGCTTGTGGGTATCATGGAAGAACCTATATGTGGCTTGCCTTCAATGCTTGTCCAGTCATCGCGGTAAAAATTGATGTCCAAGGTGCCTATGGGTGGGTGGCGGCCAATCCGTGAGGCTAGCAGATTGCCGAGGCGTTTTGCGATATCAGCTCCGCGTCGCTGGATTCCCACTAAGATAAGATTTTCACAGTCTGGATGGTGCGCCAGAATCTGTAAAGCCAATTCTTCAAGAACAGCGACAATTTTTTCTTTGCCCAAAAGCGCTTTAACTGTCATGCCTGTCTCCTTCATCAATATTACAGGATTGTAAACCATGTGACAATTTTTCGCAAGAACGGACCAAGTCATTGTCATTTTACACTTGATTTTTCAGGGCTGAAGCATCTAAAAAATCGAGGGTATTATCACAAAGAAGGAAGAAAAACGCGGACAAACGCGCTGTCCATTACGAAGATGGGTTAGTATGGCGGTAGGGCTGTGTATGCAAAAAACAAGCCGAAACAGTCAATTCAGACTGCTTAAACCCGGCCATACTCGTCAAGAGTCAGAACTTTTTTGGCATTCCTGTGCCGCATTGGACACACCTACACAAAAATCACGAATTCTCAAATTAACTTACCCAGTTTTTCAACGATGTCAATATCTCCAATCTGAGCGAGAGTTTCACCTTTGTGATGATTTTTGCGGTATAACCATTTGTATTTACTGATCACAATCTCTGCAAAAGTGAATCTCTCATTGGGGAGGTATTAGCTCAGTTTGCCGTGAGCCTGCGTCAGTCCACGTTTTTTGCCTGACGGCAAACTGAGCCGATATCAATTCCACCTCTGCCTTGACAAGAAAACCGTCAGAGTTTATCTGGAAGCAGTACATTCCGTCAGGAGGCATTATGCTGGAATTGTCAGACGCTGCCCACAAGGAGCTTGAAGCCTACTTTGCGGATAAAAAAAGCTACCATACGAATATATGCTCGCTGGCTGTGGTGGATTGCAACTTGCCCTAGCCTAGCCGGCCGACGATGATCACACCGGAGAAAGCAACGGCTTCCCTTCTATATCAACAAAGATATGCTCGCGCAAATTCAGGGAGTCAAGATTAACCTGTCGTATATGGGCGTTGCGGTGAACCCGCTTGTACCCCTGGAGTGTTCAGGCAACCGCGCCTGCGGCGGTTGCGCAAGCTCTTTAGGTTGCTGCGGTTAACTCCCCGGAATTGCGGAATACAATTTTAAGTATACGCTGATTAAATCGACTTTTAGTCATTTTTATTGCAAATACAGTGAATAAATTCAGTAAATTATAATTAGCGCTTACTTAATTCAGAATCGGCACAAAACCACAAGTGTGAACATCCGACTCACGGCAGAGGCTCAACCAGTTGCCCCTGTTTTTTGCCAGACAAAACGCCATCATGTCATTTTGACTGCCCGCGTAGCGGCTTACGTTGCGTTTCCACTACTGTAATTCCATGCAAACTCTAATATCCATGCTGACAAGCTGTGAGCAGCAACTTCATATTAACCGCGCCGGTCTCGCCACCCGCTGTCGTCTTGCGAGGCAAGCGCTTTTGCAGGGGCGCAGTGCTGTGCTTGTCACCCTCAACAGGGAAGAATTTTTCAACGCCAGCGCACTACTCTCTCTCTTCACGCCGGAACTTTCCCAAGGGGACATATCCCCGGCGCGGCCGGCCTTTGCAAACCCCTGTCTGGCTCTGCCTCCTATTTCCTACGGACGCGAAAAAAACACGCGGGCAAGTCGTCTAGCCGTGCTCTACGGCCTTACCTTGGGACAACCGCGCTGTCTAGTGGCGGACATCTCAAGCCTGATTCTGCGTTATATGCCCCTTTCCTTCTTTGCGGCCAAAAGCCTGAATTTACGCCGCGGCAGTGAATTTTCGCCCGAACTTGTGCTGGATCAAGCGGCGGAATGGGGCTATGAGCGCGTCAGCCTTGTAAATCACCCCGGCGACATGGCCATGCGTGGGGATATTTTCGATATATACCCCACCGGCTACGCCCGCCCGGCTCGCCTGGAATTTTTTGGCGACAGTGTGGAGAAAATCCGTCTTTTTGACCCGGACAGCCAGCGGTCCCTGCTCTCCCTTGAGGAATTGACGCTTCTGCCCATCAGCCTGCTGGCTCTGAGCAGGGCGGAAACAGAAGGCGCACGCAAACATTGTGATAAGCTCTTCGACGAAGGCAAAATCAGCGAGGACGACTGTTATTCTTTCAAAAAAGCTTTAGACAAGGGTGGTGAAAGCCTCTTGCCGGGTAGTATTTTTGATACGCCCAGCGATCTGGAAGACTGGCTTGGGAAGAATTGCCTCTGGCTTTTGCCCGGTGAGGCGAACAGCGGACAGGCCCTTCACGAAGCCAGACTTGCTCTCAAGGAAAGGCTGGAAAGCGAACAGGCTTTGCCGCAACCGGCCTCCCTTGTCCTGCGCAAACATTCCCGCCCAGCGCCGTGGCGCAATTTTCAGCAAATTTTTGCCGAGCCATTGATAACAGGCATTGATGTGCGCGGGCATAGCCTTGCGGAGCGCCCCCTCCATGCCTTTACTGATCTTTTCCCTTTGCCGGCACAGGACAGGCCTTGGCAGCATCTGGCCACAGGCCTCAAGGAATGGCAACAGAAACGCCGTCAGGTCATTCTGAGTTTTTCCAGCGAGCGCGGGCGGACAAAATTTCTCAAACTGGCGGCCCAGGAAGGCATTACCCCGTCTCTGCGCTACGCGCCGGATGTCCACGGCCTATTTGCCCTTGTTTCGTCCTTTCGCTCCGGCACGGAACTTGTCTGGGACAATTCCCTCATACTCGGGGAGGATGTCCTCCAGCCCAAGGCGGAAAAAACGCCGCGCGTGGCCTCGCGCGCATTCAAGGGGCTGGACAGTTTTGAAACCATCGCCGCCGGCGACCTGCTTGTGCATCGAAATTACGGAATAGGCCGTTTTGCCGGCCTGCACCACCTGAAAATCAACAACGTCGTCAACGATTTTCTGCTCATTGAATACTCCGGCAAGGACAAGCTTTACGTCCCGGCAGACAGAATTGGCCTCATACAACGATTCAAGGGACCCGAGGGAATGGAGCCGTCCCTAGACCGCCTGGGAGGTTCCGGATGGATTTCTGGCAGGGAAAAAGCCCGCAAGGCCATTGAAAAAATCGCCGCCGATCTGGTGGAGATGTATGCTTGGCGCAAGGTTGCCAAGGGGTGGCGCTACGGCCCGCCGGACGATTTGTACAGCGAATTTGAATCCACCTTCGGTTTTGAAGAAACGCCGGATCAGACAAGGGCCATTGCAGAAGTGCTGGCGGACATGGAAAAGTCTGAGCCCATGGATCGCCTTGTCTGCGGAGATGTGGGTTTCGGCAAAACGGAAGTGGCCCTGCGCGCAGCTTTTCGCGCCGTCACGGAAGGCAGGCAGGTGATAATGCTCTGCCCCACCACAGTTCTTGCGGAGCAGCACTATCAGACATTCCTAACGCGGCTGGCCGGCTTTCCAGTCCATGTTGGCCTGTTAAGCCGATTCGTCCCGCGCGTCCGACAAAAGGAAACTCTCAGCGCCGCTGCGGACGGACAAATAGACATCCTTATCGGCACGCACCGCATGCTTTCCAATGATGTCAAGCTGCCCAACCTAGCCCTTCTCATAATGGATGAAGAGCAGCGCTTCGGCGTCCGCCACAAGGAAAAACTTAAAAGCCTCAAAAAAAATGTGGATGTGCTCACCCTCACGGCCACGCCCATTCCGCGAACCTTGCAACTTTCCATGTCCGGCATACGGGAGCTTTCTGTTATCGAAACGGCTCCACAGGAACGCAAGCCTGTGGGCACCGCAGTGCTGCGCCGCGACGACGCTACACTGGAAAGCGTCATTGCGCGTGAGCTTGCACGCGAAGGCCAGATTTTCTGGGTTTACAACAGGGTGCAGGGTTTGGAGCACGTGGCTGAATACGCTGGAAAACTGGCTCCTCAAGCCCGTATTGGCATGGCTCACGGGCAGATGAACGAGAGCGATCTTGAAGAAAACATGCATAAATTTTGGCACGGCGAACTGGACATTCTGGTCTGCACAGACATTGTGGAATCCGGTCTAGATTTTCCCCGCGCCAACACCCTTATTGTCGACCAAGCTCATATGTTCGGTCTTGGACAACTTTACCAGTTGCGCGGGCGTGTAGGCCGTAGCGACAGGCAGGCCTATGCCTATTTTATTGTGCCGGACGCGGAGCGCCTGACTGACAAAGCCGGAGAGCGTCTGCGCATTATTCAGGACATGGACTATCTTGGCGCGAGTTTCCAACTTGCAATGGAAGACCTGCGTCTGCGCGGAGCTGGCAATATTCTGGGCGAAGTGCAGTCCGGCCAGATAAGCCGCGTGGGGTTGGACCTTTATCTGAAAATGCTGGAAGAGTGCGTTATACGTCTGAAGGGGGAAAAGAAGGCGCTGATTGATGAAACCGAGATTACCCTGCGACTGCCTGCGCATATTCCGGCAAGCTATGTGGAAGACGGCTGCGAGCGCCTGCACTTTTACAAAATTTTCACCACGGCGCCCAACAGCGCTACCAGAGAAAAAGCGGCTCTCGCCTTGAGGGATCGCTTCGGCCCGCTGCCCGAAGAACTCGACAATTTTTTGGCGGTACTCAACCTGAAACAGTTTCTCGGTCAATTACAGGTGGCAAAGGCGGAAGTGCACCGCGATGTCCTGTGCCTGACATGGTCCGACGGCCAAACAGCCGTCTGTCCCGAACGACTTGTGGACTTGGCGGCCAGGTCCTTGGGCGCACGCCTGCATCCGCCTTCTGGGATCACGCTGTCCCTGCCGGAAGGATCTTTTGCCCAAGGCTTGCAAGCGCTGCAAAATACGCTGGAAAAGATCCGCGCCGAAGAAAATTGAAACAGCAAACAATAGCTATCACCTTGAGTTCGCAGGGAATTGCCGACCTTACACCCGCACGACAAAACAGACATCAGGAAAATGCGTAATATTTCTTGACGTGCGCCCTGCTGAAGAGGGATAATAATAATTACGCCTTGGAGCAGGTTACGTTTGAGATGCTGTCGTGAACGATATGGAGAACAATCGCGCACCAGTTGCGGGTTCGGGGTACAGACGGAGCGCTTGCTCATTATCATTCGCAAATATGTTCCAGATGGTGTCGTCTTAAGAACATAACATACTGAAAATATTGACTGCTTTTGACACGACAAAATTTAGTAAAATTTTAATAAGTTAGGTAGTTATATATCTCATGGCGACACTATCTAAAAAAGGAACTGGATGTGGGTAGTAAGCCGCCTTGTCCGTACTGTATGAGATACTACAGTTATATTCTCGCGTACAGACCGGCTGAAGCAAAAAATATGCGAGAGTGTTTACAAAAAGACAAACATGGTATCTGAATCAAGTTATATTTCTTTCAGAAATAAAAAGTTTATACGGAGATAGTAGAGCGAGACAACAGTAATGTCCGTCATCATTTTTGGGTTGTTTGTACGCAATCAGGACAAATTATGATAGAATATCCTTTCACCGACGATGCCGAGCCGGAAAAGCAGCAGTTGTGTCCATCCGAAGAGCCACTGGTGGATACTTTTACGAAAATCTCCGTGAATGAGCCGGAGGTTTCCCTGCCCTCCGCCGTCTTTGAAAAATTGCCCGAGGCCGTGCGCGCGGCGTGCGCCCGCGCTGGCTGGCAATCCCTCACACGCGTGCAGTCCTTTGGGCTGCCCTACCTGCTCAACGGCCGGGACATAATGCTGCAGTCCCGTACTGGCTCCGGCAAAACCGGCTGTTATCTCCTGCCACTACTGCCGCTCCTTTCCCCCGATCTCAAGGCCACGCAGGCTCTGGCTCTCACTCCCACGCGCGAACTAGCCATTCAGGTGGCGCGCGAAGCGACAACCCTTTTTGCCGGCTCCGGCATAACCACGGCCGCCGTATACGGCGGCGTGGGATATAGACAGCAAGCAGCCGCCCTGCGTGACGGCGCGCAGGTGATTGTGGGCACGCCTGGTCGCATACTGGACCATCTGCTACGCCGCTCCATGAACCTCGACGAGTTACGCTGCCTAATTTTTGATGAAGCAGATCGTCTGCTTTCCATCGGTTTTTACCCGGACATGAAAGAAGTGCAGCGTTGTCTGCCGCCTCAACCTGTGCACACCTGCATGTTTTCCGCCACCTATCCACCGCATGTACTCAAGCTGGCGGCGGAGTTCATGCGTCAGCCCGCCATGCTTTCCCTTTCGCACAAACAGGTGCATGTGGCCGAAGTGCGGCATCTTTTTTGCGAAGTGAAACCCATGGACAAGGACAGGGCGCTGGTGCGCTTACTTGAAACGGAAAATCCCATCCAGGCAGTCATTTTTTGCAACACCAAGGCCAATGTGCATTATGTGACAGGGGTATTGCGGGGTTTCGGATACAGCGCCGACGAAATTTCTTCCGATCTCACGCAAAACAAGCGCGAGGCTGTACTCAACCAGATACACAACGGAGAATTGCGTTATCTCGCGGCAACAGATATTGCCGCGCGTGGTATTGACATTCCGGCTCTTTCCCATGTTTTTCTTTACGAACCGCCGGAAGATCACGAAAGCTATATTCACCGCGCCGGTCGTACGGGCAGGGCAGGGGCCGCAGGAACGGTGATTTCTCTTGTGGACGTGATGCAGCGCACGGAGCTTGAGCGTATTGCCCGCCACTACGGAATTGCCGTTGCTGAACTGCCTTTGCCGACGGATGAGGATGTGTCCCGCGTGACCGGGGCACGCGTGATGGCGTTTCTGGAAGCACGCCTGCGCAAACTGACGGGGCTGGAGCAGTTGCGAGCGGCGCGTTATACGGCGCTGGCGCAGGAACTGGCAAGTGAAGGCGAAGAGGACGGTGGTGGCCTTGCTCTACTGGCCATGCTTTTGGACGATTTTCACCACGGCGCGCTCCGTGAGAATCGTTTTCCGGATAACAAACCGGTGCGACAGGGAGAGTCCGCAATATCAATGGATCGTCGCAAGCGGCTGAGCCGCAGGCGGCGAAGCGGCGAAACAAAAAAGAATGCTTGAGCCGATTTTTGGCATCATTATTGTCTGGAGTTGGAACTCGCGACAAGGCGGGAATATGTTTCCGCCGCAGACGCAATTTTTACATGGAAATGGACTGATATGGAGACCAAGCTCGCACTGCATATTCGCAAGGCATACAAAAATATCTTTGACAGACTTTTTTAGCGTCCATGCATATTGTCTCTTCCGTTGAAGATCTTTCGCCGATTTCGGCCGTGGGGGTGAGTATCGGCAATTTTGACGGTGTTCACCTCGGCCATCAGGCTCTAATACGGCGCACTCTTGAAATCTGCCGTGAAAACGTCCTGAGATGCGTGTTCGTCACCTTCCAGCCGCACCCGCGCTGTGTGCTGGCCCCGCGTAAGCACGTCCCGCTGACAAACCGGGAAGGGCGTATGGAACTCTTGGCCGCCATGGGCGTGAAAAGGGTGCTGGAACTGCCTTTCACGTCCCTGATGTCTGACATGACACCCAGGGAATTTACCGGCAACTTTCTCCTCCCCCTCGGTATACGTCGCCTTGTCGCGGGTCATGATTTTACGCTCGGAAAAAACCGCAGAGGTTCCGCCGAGGTGTTGCGCGGTCTTGGCGCTCAATACGGTTTTACAGTGGAGCAGCTCGCTCCCGTGTTGCTGGACGGCGGCATTGTCAGTTCAACGCGTCTGCGCCAGATGATAGCGGATGGGGATGTGCGCGGGGCAAATCGGCTGCTTGGCCGCCGGCACAGTTTTTCCGGCGAAGTGCTGCACGGGGACGGTCGCGGTGCGAATCTGGGCTACCCCACCGTCAACTTGGCAAAGTCGGAAGTCCTGCTGCCTGCCGACGGCGTTTACGCGACTTTTGTGCAACACGGCCGACACCGTTTCCGGGCTGTGACCAATGTGGGGCAAAGGCCGACATTCGGAGGCGGAGCCGTGACCGTAGAAAGCTTTTTGCCGGGAGTATCCGTCAATCTGTATGGGCAGAACGTATCCCTGGAATTTGTGGAGCGTCTGCGCGAAGAACGCCGCTTTGAGAGCGTGGAACAGCTTGTGGCGCAGATCGGGCTGGATGTGGAGCAGGCCAATTATTATCTGGAAGCGGAATAACGCGGAACAGGAGACTGATATATGGATATGGGCACAGTACACATCGTTTTTGTACGGAAAGGTTCGCGGGAGTTGTACGCCGTTGGGGGAGAAGATTTTCTGACGCCGGTCACCGGCCTTTCCGTCGGTTTTGACCTGCGTGCCTGCTTCACGGAAGAAACGGCGTGTATTGCCCAGTGCAGCCGTCTTTTTATTCCCGTGGGCATCAGTGTGCAGCCATGCTCGACGGATGTGGCTGGTTTTGTATATTCGCGTAGCGGCCTCGGCGCGCGGGATGGCCTTACCGTGGCCCAAGGCGTGGGCGTCATAGACTCGGACTACACCGGAGAAATTTTGGTTCCACTTTTGAACACTTCCGGCAAAGAACGCGTTGTCCAACGCGGCGAGCGCATAGCCCAGCTGGTTTTTCAGCCCATTGTCCGGCCTCGTTGGAAGGAGTGCGCGCGTCTGATCCCCACGGACCGTGGATCGGGCGGTTTCGGCCATACGGGAAGACAAGAAATATGTTTTATAGCTGATAAACTTTGAAAAAGTTGAGCTGCTCTGTGAGTATCCACCTGCAAATCCTTGCCACAAGATGCTTACAAGCTAGTTTTGCTTGCCGTAAGACAAGCATCTCAATCATAAAATGTCCTAGAGGGCTAAAGGCCAGGACTCATGAAGACCTCTTTTCTGGAATGGGGAAAGCCATGTACCTCGTCACTCCCAACGATGCCTAGGACTGGTTTAAATCTTGTGGATATGAACAACTTAAAAGTTGAAACGCTCTAAAGCGTTCAAGCCCGCTTGAATGTGAATGGTATGAAACGAACAAACGCGTCGGCGACGAAATGCGGGACATCGCCGGCCGCCGGAAAAAATCTGACTGAATTATTTTGGGAGAGGATATTGTGTCACAAGCCTTCAATGCCATCAAGGAAATGGAAGAGAAGTTACTCTGCCGCACCTACGGCCGCTATCCACTGGCTCTTGAGCGGGGCAGGGGAGCGCGCCTGTGGGATGTGAACGGAAAGGAATATGTGGATATGCTTGCCGGAATCGCTGTAACTGGCCTTGGGCACAGCCATGAGGAACTTTGCGAAGTTGCGGCGCGGCAGGCTGGTCGGCTCTGGCACGTGAGCAATCTTTTCTACCAGCGTCACCAGCTTGTTCTGGCGGAAAAACTGCTCTCCACGAGCCATCACTCCAAGGTTTTTTTCTGCAATTCCGGCGCGGAAGCCAACGAAGCCGCCATCAAACTAGCCCGCCGCCACATGCGCCGCGTCAAAAAGCGGGAAGCAGCCGACATCATAACCCTGAACGAGTGCTTTCACGGGCGCACCTTGGGAACTCTGGCCGCCACCGGGCGGGACAGTCTGAGCGACGGCTTTGCCCCACTGCCCGATGGCTTTGTTCAGGTTACTGCCGGGGACTTGGATGCTCTCAGAAACGCGGTTACGCCGTCCACGGCCGCCGTGCTGGTGGAGGCGGTACAGGGCGAAGGCGGAGTTGTGCCGCTGCCCGCCGAGTATCTGCGCGGGGTGGAGGTTCTTTGCCGGGAGAAGGACATTCTGTTCCTGTGCGATGAAGTGCAGTCCGGCATGTGCCGCACCGGCAAATTCTGGTCCTTCCAGCACTACGGCCTCAAGCCCGATATTGTCAGTGTGGCCAAGGCGTTGGCCAACGGCCTGCCAATAGGAGCCATTATGGCAACGGAGAATGCGGCCGGGGGTTTTGAACTGGGTTCCCACGCCACAACTTTCGGGGGCGGCGAACTGACTTCGGCTGTGGCCGCCAAAACCGTGGAAATATACCTGCGCGACAAATTGGCGGAGCGCGCCGCCGTCCTTGGCGTACACCTGAAAGGCGTCCTTGAAGCCTTGAAATCACGTCATCCGGACAAGATACGCGAGGTGCGCGGACTCGGCCTTATAGTTGGAATTGAGCTTGCCGTCAACACCCGCAAGGTATGGGAAGAGTTGCTCGACAGGGGCTATATCTGTAACCTGAGCCATGAGAAAACACTGCGTCTTCTCCCGCCCCTTGTCATTGAACAAGCGGATCTGGACGGCTTCGCGACCGCGCTGGATCAGTCGCTTACTTCCAGTTCAGGGTAGCCGTTTCCGAGCGGAATCGGAGCGTCTCAGGACGTAATTTATTTTGATTTGCCTTGGCGTTGATACGGAGGAAAAAGATAGGGCATTTTCACCTTGATGCCGTTTCGCATTCAGGCGGGCTTGAATGCTTTGCGGCAAATACGAAGTCTCGCCGCCCGCTCCGTGGCTGTTTTATGCCGTGCCGTGAAAAAACAGGAGTCGCAATATGTACTCTCAAACACTTATCACCGCCCCCGGCCAACCAGCGCCATGTATTGTGCTCATCGGCATGGCAGGAGCCGGCAAGTCCACTGTGGGCAAAGAAATCGCCCGGCGGATCGATTGGGCTTATATGGATACCGACCATTTGCTGGAAGCGGCCTACGGCGCTCCGCTTAAGTTTGTTGCCAACTCCTTTGACAAAAAAACATTCATACAGGCCGAAGGAGAAATGATCTGCTCCATCAGGGCGTCGCGGGTGGTCATCGCCACCGGGGGCAGTGTCGTGTATCACGACATCGCTATGCGTCACTTGGCAGACTTGGGAGTCCTGGTATATCTGGATGTGCCCTTTCCCGTCGTTGAACGGCGCATTGCCGCCAAGTCGGATCGCGGTCTTGCCATTGCGCCGGGTCAGAGTCTCCTTGACTTGTTCAGCGAGCGCTATCCGCTCTACAAAACATGGGCGGCGTTGTGCTGCGACGTGGGGCAGAAAAATCCCGCGCAGTGCGCCAAATGGATTCTTGAACATCTGCCGCCGAAATTTTTCGGGCCACGACAATGAGCAGAAGCCTACCGAAGGCGGACGACCGGAGGAGTAATTCCAATTTCAAAAATTATGCCGGGGCCCAGTCCTTGATCAAAAAATCCACAGATGACATGCCATTGAACTTGTCCAGTCGCACGGTGTAGGCCAGACGGATCTTTTGACCCACAAGGGATTCCGGGATGACTTCCGCCATGCGCCAGGCTTTGGCCACGACGGTGATGCCGCTCTCGTCCTGCACCTTGAGCAGCACATGATTGCGGCTGCGGCCCAGAAAATCGCGCGATTTCACCAGCAGCGGCGGCGAGGCAAAAATCGGCTCACTGTTGCCCAGCCCGAAGGGTTGAAGGAGTTCAAGTTCTTTCAGAAAACGGTGGTTGGTGGCTTGTGCCAGGGGAAGCTCACGTTCAAGCAAAAGAACAGGCGGCCCGGGGTTGTCTCCCAGAATTTCAGCGGCGCTGGTTTCAAATTTTTCGCGGAATTCCTTCAGGCGCGCGGGTGCAAGACGCAAGCCGGCGGCCATGCGGTGCCCCCCGAATCCAGCGAGGCAGTCGGCAAGGCTCGCCAGGGCGGCGTGCAGGTCAAAATTCTGCACAGAACGGCCGGATCCTTTGAGAGAATCTTGATCCGTACAGAAAATGATGGTGGGACGGTTAAATTCCTCTACGATGCGCGAGGCGACAATGCCCACAATGCCGACGTTCCAGTCCTGCCCGTGGAGCACAAGAGCCGCGCGATTTTTTTCATGCAGCAGATCCGTGGCCTGTATTCGTGCTTCGGCGGTGATGATTTTTTCCTCCTCCCTGCGCTGATTGTTGAGGTCGTCCAGTTTCGCCGCCAGGAACTGCGCGGCGGAGTGATCGTTTTCGCGCAGGAGCCTGAGGGCAAGCGTCGCGCTGTCCATGCGACCGGCGGCGTTGAGGCGAGGCGTAAGGCGAAATCCCACTTGCCCTCCTGTCAGATAGGCGGAACTGCTCGTTTCGCTGACGGCCTTGAGGGCGGCCACGCCGGGGCGGACGGCCGCCGCCAGTGTGTTAAGGCCAGCGCGTACAAGTATGCGGTTTTCCCCCACCAGGCGCATGATGTCGGCAATGGTGCCAAGAGCAACCAGATCGAGGGCCGTGTCCATTCTGTAGCGTTTGCCCGTATGTGAAGACAGGGTCGCGTTGACGGCTGCCATGAGGTAAAAGGCCACGCCCACGCCCGCAAGGGCAGGGCAGGGACAGTAGCCCATCCGAGGATTGCATACGGCGTGCGCCGGCGGCAATTGCTTCGGGGGCAGATGATGGTCGCTGATAATGACCGTCATGCCCAGTTCCCTGGCGCGACTCACGGCGCTGACGTCCGAAATGCCGCAGTCCACCGTCAGAAGGGTAGTGTAGCCTTGGGTGGCCAAGGTCTCCACGCCTGCAATATTCAGCCCGTAGCCCTCGACGTGTCTGTCCGGGAGATGGTAATGAGCACTCAGACCGTGGCAGGCCAGCACATCCAGCACAAGCGCTGTGGCTGTGACGCCATCCACGTCATAATCGCCCCACACGGCGAGTTTTTTACCGACCAGAAGTTCATCCGCAAGCAATGTCGCCGCCTGGCTGAGGTCGGACCACTCCGCCGGGTTCGGCAGCCTATGGAGCAGCGGGGAGAGAAACTTCTCCATCTCGTCAAGCCGCGTGAGACCGCGTCGCCACAAGAGTTCAAGCAGAAGCGGCGAAACCGAGAGTTTTTCAAGCCAGGCTTCGGGCGGACGATCTTCTGTTTCGCGAAAGCGCCAGAGTTTCAAATTACGCCCTACGCCACGGTGTTTGCCGCGTTATTCTGGTTTTCCTGCCGGGCAAGAGCATTCTTGATACGTTCCAGTACGTCCCGGAGTCGATCCGCCGGAACCAAATTTTTTCGCTCAAATCCGGTGAGAAATTTGACTGATGCCTCATGATGAAGCGCAATGTCCAGCGCCTTGAACAGATGGTCAAGGCAGTTGTGGGAGTATCATTTGTCTCTAGGTAAACGCGGGCCATGTTCATGTGGAGGTTCTTGTCGTGACTGCTGAAAGCGATAGCGATGTCGCCGCACGTTCTCCACTTCTGCACTGTTTTGCGCGTTATCGTGCCAGTGCCGACCTCGCACGATTTCTGCGTTGAAAAGACGCCATGTATCGCTGTTTTGCCGGCGGCCTGATCAGTGGGCATGGCCTTGTTCCTCTAACAAATTGGAATTATGCCATTTCCCTAAGAATCTCACGGGCCGCCGCAAGGGGCGAATGAGCCTGCACAACGGGTCTGCCCACCACAAGAAAGTCCGCGCCGGCCCTGACGGCCTCCGCCGGTGTGACGATACGGCACTGGTCGTCCGCTGCCGCGCCTGCCGGGCGGATACCGGGGCACAGGCAGAGCAATTCTGGACAGCTTTTCTTAATCCGGGCCGCGTCAAGGCCGGAACACACCACGCCGTCCAGTCCCCAGTGAAATGCCCGTTTTGCCAGGGATAAGGCAAAATCTGCGGGGGCGGCTTCAATACCCGGCATTTCTCCGGGCATAAAACTGGTGAGGGCCGTCACACCGAAAAGTAGCGGCCTAGCGGGATTGTCCGCAAGTGCCTCGCGGGCGGTTTTGCACATGCGTGCTCCGCCCTGGCAGTGCAGGGTAAGCAAATCCACGCCCATGGCGGCGGCCGCCAACGCGGCCCGCCCCACAGTATGGGGAATGTCGTAAAATTTCAGATCCAGAAAAACATTGCAGCCCAGAGCCTTAAGTTCTATGAGCAAAGGCGGCCCGGCCAAGGTAAAAAGCTCCATACCCACCTTACACCAAGGTGTAAATTCCGAGAGTTCGCGTGCCAGCGATAAAGCGCTTTCGCTTTCCGGCACATCCAAGGCAATAACAAGTTGGGCCATAATCGCATCCCTTAACGCGCAAAAATTTCTTCCAGCAGGTACGGATAGCGTGCCGGGGCAAGGGTTGCCGCGATATATACCGCCCTGAACGCGTCATAGGCCGCGTCGAGCCTGTCGTTGACAATCATGACGTCGTACAAGCGCACCTGCTCCATCTCCTTCCGCGCTCTGGCGAGGCGGCGTGCCATAGCGCTCTCGTCGTCCTGTCCGCGCGCGCGCATCCGCTGCTCCAACTTTTCCATGTCCGGCGGCAGAATAAACACAAAAACAGCGGCGGGCAATGAGAGCTTTATCTGTTTTACGCCCTGCACGTCAATATCAAAAATCACGTCCTGTCCTTCCCCGAGCATGCGCTCCGCAGCGGCAAGCGGCGTACCGTAGAGATTTCCGTGCACCTCCGCCCATTCGACGAAGCTGTTTTGCACTCTGCGGCGCTCAAATTCTTCACGGGACAGAAAAATATAGTCCTTGCCGTCTGATTCACCCTGCCGGGGTGGGCGGGTAGTGCAGGAGACAGAATAGCCAAAGCGGGGAAATTCATCGCGCAGCCGGGCGATGAGCGTGGTTTTTCCAGCTCCGGAAGGCGCGCTGACCACAAGGGCTATGCCTTCGCGTCGCATGGCGTTTCTGCCTCTTGAAACCGGGACTTGACGGTTTCCGGCTGAATATAGGACAAAAAGACGTGGTTGGAATCCATAATCAGTATGGAGCGCGTTTTGCGTCCTTGGGTGGCGTCCACAAGGCGGCCTTCGGCCCGCGCGTCCTCGCGCAGGCGTTTCATGGGCGAGGACGCCGGGTTGACGATGCCGATGACCCGCTTTGCCAGCACATAATTGCCGAAACCGATATTGATAAGACGTTCGCCTGACATGACAGAATACCTTATTCCAGGTTTTGCGCTTGCTCACGACATTTTTCCAGTTCGTTCTTTACGTCCACGACAATGTGCGAAAGAGCGATGTCCGGCAATTTGGAGCCGCAGGTGTTGATCTCGCGAAAACATTCCTGCAGGGTGAAATCCAGACGTCGTCCCGCGTCCGTCCCGTTGCGCAAAAGTTCCCGTAAATACGCCAGATGCGCCGCAAGCCGCGTCAATTCCTCACTGATGTCCAGGCGGTCGGCGAGGATAACTATTTCCTGCAAAAAACGGTTTTCGTCCGCCTCCTCCGGAGCAAGGGCTTCGTCGATGCGCTCCCGTAAGGCTTCGGCGCGCTCTTCCCGGATTTCCGGCGCGCGCTCGGCGAGCACGGATGTCCAGTCTTCCATGCGCCCTATGCGTGTGAGCAAATCCGTTTCCAGC
Organism: Desulfovibrio sp.; assembly: GCA_031290615.1. Lineage (GTDB taxonomy): Bacteria > Desulfobacterota > Desulfovibrionia > Desulfovibrionales > Desulfovibrionaceae > Desulfovibrio. The sequence goes on from JAITNF010000030.1 coordinate 35,359, forward strand.
GCGCGGCCTTCGGCTGCCCTGGATTCGTTCCAGTCTTCCAGTGACAGCGTGAGACCCTCTTCCAGGTAGGCGACAATGGTCTCGTCCGGTTCGTCGTCAGTTTCGTCCCAAAGGCAGGGAATTCCCAGGCACGTGTTGTAATCGGGCGTAAATGCGTCGCCGCGCGCGCTGGCAAGGGCTTGTAGGCTGTCGAGCATAGCCCCGGCAAGGGTCGCGTCAAAGCAGGAGACGGCCCCGGCGGCTTGCGTGTGCAGATTCAGGCTGATTTCCACCCTTCCGCGCGCAACAAAATTACGTGCAGTTTTTTCTAGGCGCGGCTCAAGCCCCCGCACAGCGGCGGGCAGCCGCCACTTCAGTTCCAAGTGACGACTGTTGACGCTTTTGACTTCCCAGTGCTGAGCGAGGTCGTCATTTTCCAGAAGGCAACGGCCAAAGCCGGTCATGCTGTAGAGCATCTTTTCAATCCTGCATTTGCGGAGCAAACCATCCCACGGGCAGCAAACTTTTCAAAGTCAAACCTCCCCGGCTCCCCCGGGGCATCCTCCCGGTCCGCAGCATCCGCCCATGCCGCAGGACGGCATATCCCGCACCGTGGGACACACCGGCCCTGGCTTGTAGGGAAAGTCCCCCGTCTTGAACGGACTGGGCGCGCTTATCTGCCGTTCCACAGCGCTAGCGCCGCATTCGGGGCACGGGGGAATCTTTCCACTGTCGACGATTTCCTCGAACTTCACCCCGCAGGCGGCGCAGACAAATTCAAACAAGGGCATAAAACAACCTCCTTAAGATATTATTGGCACGTTCGAGACAGCATAGCACACACCCTACCCACCCGTCACCCTCTAATTTTCCTGTCCTGCACAAATCGTAAGCGTAAACTGCCACTGAACCGGCGCAGAACATTCATTTTCGCAAACAGACACGCTGAAACAGTCAGTGTCGCGAGCGCATGAGCTTATGACCGACATAGGCAAAGGATGAATTGGCCCTATTGGGAACTTAATAAAGAAGGAGGTTTCCGCGCGTCCCGGCTCGGCATTTCATGAGTCAGGAAAAATGCGGCCGATGTGTGATGTGTATGGACGATTTGATAAGGGAAAACTGGGCTGTGATGAGGACTCCGGGATTCCTGGTATCGCCAGGAATGTTTTACAGGATGCGAAAATGTTACGCGGAGCAGAGCAAAGAAATCTCTGTAAAACGTATACTGGTTGATGAGGTTATGATGAGGTTATGCGGCTGCTCTCTCTCTGCATGAGACTTGTTTTTACGGTTGAACATTTTCATGAAAATTCCGGACAGTACGTCATTACGCTAAGCTATACTTTTGTAAAAAATGCCTACGGGCGGCAGGGGTCGTCAAAAAGGCCAGGAAACGCGGGCAGTACCGCCGTAAGCGCCAAGGAAAACCTTTGCCTATGAGATGATTCATCAGGACGGCTCATCGCATGATCAGACTCCAGGGTAAAAGCGGGATTTGAGTGTCAAAATGGATGATGCCATAAGCGAAGTCCGCTCCATATGCGGCAAAACTGGAGGCCGCGCTTGCCATTCGTGAAGTGGAAAACTTGATAGTGTGGCTGGAATCTCCGGGCTTGAACGTTTGGTGACGCTGAACGCCCGCGCTTTACCTTTGCTGAGGCCGGTGAAGACCACTACGTGAAGGGGGAGAGCTTGCTTGAAGCGGTAAAGGGCTGGAGCTGTAAAATAACGGATACCACAGTTTGCCTACTAACATTATCTGCATCCCTGTTCACGCATAATCAACACCATACCATACCCTATACCCTGAAAGACCGTCTGGACTTTTTCAAACATCTGGCTGCGGCCCGACGCTTATCCTATTTGCCAAAGGTCGATGCGCGGCATCTGGCAGGGTTTTGTGGAAAGCGGAGAAATAATACCGCCATACCCCCACCCGCCGATCACGCCAGAATGGACGCTGCTCAAAACGCATGGAGACCATCAACAGCTACTACGGCCTCATAGGGCTACACATTTAAATCAAGGAGAAAGTATGTCCGGAAGCCACAGAATGTGGTTCGTCCAAGGTTGTCAAAAACGGCTCTCATCTTGGAAGAAAAAGACATCTCTGTAAAGACGGAAAAAGCCACTGCTGTCCCGCTGCACATCTTGGGGCTTTCACTTAACGGTTTTAAAAGCCTTGTATATGGTTGAACTGACAATGGCCTTATTCGTCAGATTTCATGTGAATGACAGTAGAAAGGACATTGTAATATTCTTAATAGTTAAGATTCTCCTTTTTTTGTGTAACGTGGACGGATGCAAGCTTCTTCCGCCACATCCATCTCCATTCGCGTCTCCAACTTTTTTCTTGACGGCCAATTTTTTCTTGACGATTGGTCTGTTTTTGTGAAAAAATATTTTTGGTGTTGTAGCGGATAAAAAGATCGGATTTGACCCTTCCGGCCTGATTCTTGCTACACAGTTAATGAATTATTTTAGAACATTGTGTTTCATGTAGCTCATGTCACTATGGAGGATCGACACATGGAAATGCTGGAAAGAATAAATGCACTCACGCTTGTCTTCGCGGCATTGTGCATATTTGCTATTTCATATCGATTATATGGAATTTTTATTGCCAACAAACTGCTCAAACTGAATATCGGGCACGCTACGCCGGCGGTCGTGTTCGCTGATGGGCACGACTATGTGAAAACGAATAAATACGTCCTGTATGGGCACCACTTTGCGGCCATAGCCGCCGCAGGCCCCCTAGTGGGGCCGGTATTAGCCTCGCAGTTCGGGTATCTGCCAGGCGCTCTCTGGATTCTCATCGGCTGCGTTCTGGGCGGCGCCGTACATGATATCGTTGTGTTGTTCGCCTCCGTACGCCATAAAGGTCAGAGCCTCGCCACCATCGCGCAGAGAGAAATAGGGCCAGCCACCGGGACGGTTGCCGGTTTCGCCGTGCTCTTCATCCTTATCCTAACGCTCGCCGGTTTGTCGCTGGCCTGCATAAGCGCGATGCACAACGCGCCATGGTCTCTGTTCATCGTGGTCATTACCATGCCCATAGCCATGCTCATGGGACTGATCATGCATTTCAGAAAAAATAGCGTCGCACTCGCCAGTATGGTGGGTCTGGTGCTGCTTGTGATCGGCATTCTTTCCGGCCATGATCTGATGCAAAAAAATGTGCTCGGTTGGGCTTTTGACTGGAATAGAAACACTGTGGCCGTAGCCATCGCGGTATACGGCTTCTTTGCTTCCGTGCTGCCAGTGTGGTTTCTGCTCGTCCCGCGCGACTACCTTTCCACCTATCTAAAAATCGGGACTGTGCTCATGCTGGCTCTGGGCATTTTGTTTGTACAGCCCACCATTCTCATGCCGACGCTCACTCCCTTCATCAACGGCGGCGGCCCTGTGATCGGCGGCCCTGTGATTCCCTTCATCTTTATTACAATCGCCTGCGGCGCCATGTCAGGTTTCCACGCCATCATCGGCACAGGTACCACGCCCAAAATGATCGCCAATGAGCGGGACATCCTTTTTGTCGGCTACGGCGCCATGCTTACAGAAGGCTTTGTGGCCATAATGGCATTGATCGCAGCCTGCACCCTGGTGCCCGGCGACTATTTCGCCAT
>JAITNF010000032.1 GCA_031290615.1 Desulfovibrio sp.
GGCATATATCCAAGGACCATATCAACCTATTTGTCTCCACCCCACCGCAGGTGACAATCAGCCAGTTGATTCAAAAATTGAAAGGCAAAAGCTCCTATAAATTGCCAACATTGGGGTTGTCATCTTTGGGCACGTGGCTATTTTTAGGGTGGGCGACGGCGTCAACTGATGACTTTTGAAGAAGACAAGGAATTTTTGGCGAATTTTATAAATGACGCTCAAATTAAGGTCTTGTTCTGGTTGTCAATGAAATCAGGGATGCTCTGGAAAAGAAACTTGGCCGTCCGATACATAGAAACAAAACTGAAAACGGATCGCTGCTTGTGATTTCACGATAATATTTTATGCTGAATGCCCAGCGACCACCACAACTTTTTTCCCCAAAAACCGGCAGAGACCGTATGTACCACCAGCTTCATTCTATACGAAATATCGGGATAATTGCCCATATTGATGCGGGCAAGACCACTCTTTCGGAGCGTGCTCTTTTTTATACGCGTAAAATACACCGTATGGGCGAGGTGCATGACGGTGCGGCCACCATGGATTATCTGCCGGAAGAACAGGAGCGCGGCATCACTATCATCTCGGCCATGACTACCTGTGAATGGCAGGGTAAAACACTCAATCTCATTGATACCCCAGGGCATATAGATTTTACTATTGAAGTGGAGCGTTCTCTGCGCGTGCTGGACGGCGCAGTGGGCGTGTTCTGTGCTGTCGGAGGTGTGGAGCCGCAGTCCGAAACAGTCTGGCGGCAGTCGGAACGCTTCGGGGTTCCCAAAATTGCATTCATCAACAAAATGGACCGGCAGGGGGCCGGTTTCGAAACGGTGCTGGAAGCCATGCGCCTGCGCCTTGGCGCAAATCCCATACCAGTCATCCTGCCTTCCGGACGGGGGAAGGATTTTGACGGCATCCTTGATATCCTCGCCGAAAAAAAATTATTCTTTGAGACTGCGGATCAGGGAAAAACCATTCATTTTCAGGAATTAACTCAAAAAGAATTTCTCCTCGTCAGTCGGTGGCGCGAATTTATTTTGGAAAAATTGGCTGAAAATGACGAGATTTTTCTTCCGCTTTATCTGGACGCCGCCTTCACCCCAAAAGACATTACCGACGCCCTGCGGCGAACCACCATTTCACGCGCCGTGACTCCGGTTCTCTGCGGTTCCGCCCTGCGCAATATCGGCGTGCAGCCGCTTCTTGACGCAATCTGCGCTTTTCTACCGTCCCCTCTGGACGTGGTTCCTCCGGAGGGACGCTCTACTGACGGCGCTATTGTCCGTGTGCCGCCATCGTCAAGCGCTCCGCCGCTGGCCATTGTTTTTAAAATCCTTATTGAAAACGGCAGGAAGTTCGCCTTGGTGCGTGTGTACGCGGGCTGTCTGAAAGAAGGCGCCCCCGTGCGTAACATGTCGCAAAAATACGACGATCGGGTGGAGCGCATCTACCTCCTCCATGCGGATAGACGAGAGCAAACGCCTTGTGTCATGGCCGGTGAAATGGCGGCAGTGACGGGCTTGCGCTCCGCGCGCACCGGCGACACCTATGCGTCAGCGGCCCAAGATATTCTTCTGGAATCCATTGAGTCCTGCCCGCCGGTCCTAACTCTGCTTCTGGAACCGCGCAACGCCGACGAAGGCAAAATCCTGAATGAAGCCTTGCAGCGCTATGTTGAGGAAGATCCAACCCTACGCGCGCGCATTGATGAGGAAACCGGAGCGCGTGTCGTTTCCGGCATGGGGGAGTTGCATCTGGATATTTTTTTGGAACGGCTTCGCCGGGAATTCGGCATCAGTCCGCGTGCTGGGCATCCACAGGTTGTCCTGCGTGAAACAATTGGCAAAGAGGCTGAAGGGACTGCTGTTTTTGACAGGGAACTGGGTAAAGAACACCATCACGGCACGGTTTCTCTTCGCGTGAGCCCGAGGCAGCGGAATACGGGAAACCTTGTGGCTGTGGGCAACTTTTTGCCGGATACCCCGTCCGAAGCGCAAAAAGTTCTGCCCAAACACCTTCTGCAGGCCGCTCTTGACGGCGTAAATAACGCACTGTTGAGCGGTGCAAACGGCTGGCCGATGCAGGATGTGGAAGTGCTTGTAACCGGCATGAAGAGGATTGAAGGCCGAACCACCGTTCCGGGCTGCCGGACAGCTGCGGGTATTGCCTTGCGATCTGCGGTTGGCAAGGCATCCCCTGTTATCCTTGAACCGATTATGCGTGTTGAAATCAGCGTACCGGACACATTTCTCGGTGCCGCTATCAATACTCTGAACACATGTAACGGCAAAGTTGAGAATCTGGAAGACAACAACGGTCAAAAATTGCTACTCGGCAGCGCCTCTCTGAGAAATCTCTTTGGCTTTTCCACCGCGTTGCGTTCCGCGACGCAGGGCCGAGCCGGATTGTCGCTGATCTTTGAACGTTTTGACATATCCTGACAAGACGCAATGGTCCCCCAAGCGAGCCCGCGATTGTCCAGCTCCACGCAGCCCCGCGTCAAAAAGAGTCTCGGCCAGCACTTTTTGCACAGAACAGACATTTGTGAGCGCATTGTCGGCCTGCTCGCCCTACAGCAGGAAGACCGTCTGATTGAAATCGGGCCGGGCTCCGGCGCATTAACGCGGGAACTGGAAAACGCCCCCCACAGACTCTTACTCCTGCTTGAAAAAGACAGTTACTGGATTGCAGAACGCAGTCGCTCGGGAGCATCAGTCACCCTGCCTGTGCATATGGATGCCCTCCACTTTGACTGGGGGCGCATCACGCCGGAATACCCATGGAAAATTGTGGGTAATCTGCCGTACAATATTGCCTCCCGTCTTGTCTGGGACATTGCCCGAAAAGCCGCCGGCCTCACAAAAGCCGTGTTCATGGTACAAAACGAAGTGGGAGAACGCATTGCAGCCCCGCCCGCCAATCGGCATTACGGCGCGATCTCTGTGTGGGTACAGTCCCTTACGCGCCCTAGACTGGAATTCACGGTAGATCGCGAGGCTTTTACCCCTCCGCCGAAAGTTCAATCCGTCGTGCTTTCCCTTGAGCCGCTGTCCTTGGGCAAACGCCCACCGTATCCGTCAGCCTTGGCTCGCCTGCTTCAAATATGTTTTCAACAACGTCGAAAACAGATCGGCGTTATTTTCAAACAATCGGGGTTTACAGAACTCGTCGCCGCGCTTGACATCCTTGGCATTGACCCAATCCGCCGTCCTGAAACCCTGACACCAGAAGAGTTTCAGCAATTATGCGATGTTGTGTACTGCATACCCTCGTCAAAAAAACTGAAAAAAATCTTTGCGTTTGAAAATTTTTTGCGTTAATTTTATCATAGAAGTATATGAAGTCATCTCATAATTAATCTGAGCAAAATGAATATGCACCCAAGTTGGACCATGTTCAGGAAATGTTCAGCGTGAAATTCGTGTCTTACGACGATTCTGCGGAAGCGGAAGTTGTGCAGCCATACAATTCGTTTAGCTTTCCATCGGCTCCGGTAGCGCCGGAGTGGACGTCCATACTGCGTTTCTCCACGCCTTTTTTGGTTGGGCAATCATTTTAATTGAGCCCGGAAATTTTTACGGAGAGGTGATTCTCAACTTTGTTGCGTCGGGTATAATGAGCGACATGCCGCAGGAGTCGGAATTCCTTACTCCGATGGGTACTGACGTTGCTCAACATTACGGTCTGAACTTTCAGGACTGTGTGGCAATTATTATTTTATTCTTCCGATTATCACTGTGTTGAGAATATAGCTACAGTTTGGATCATTGTTGTTGACCCAAGTGGCAGACGCCAAAAATAGGAGTGAGAATGCAAAACTGCCTGAAGTTATGCGTCCTAATTATGAGTATATGCCTCATGTTTGGTTGCGCGGCAAGAAAAGGTTCACAAGGCGACACACACAATACGGTTTTTCACCGATCTTATCAGACCGCCTTCTTTGACAAAGATCAGGCTAAGGAAAGTCGCAATATTCTCCAAAAAGCCAGATCAGCCGTCGGCGTCTCCTATGTCCGTGGCGGAACAAGTCCGGCGGGCTTTGACTGCTCCGGTTTTGTTTGTTGGGTCTACAGAAGCATGGGCATAGATCTGCCCCGCTCGGCACATGAACAATCCCACGTCGGCAAGCTCATAGCAAGAGTTGAAGACATGCGCGAAGGAGATATTGTCGCCTTTCGGCATCCCCGCCGCGGTTACCATACCGGCATCTATGTGGGCGACGGCAAATTTATCCACAGTCCACGTCCTCGGTCGACCGTGAGTATCACGACTCTTTCTGATCCCTATTTTAACAACACTCTTCTGGGTGCGCGCCGTATTGACTTCAACGGCAACAAAAATTTTGTCGCCGAAGCGCAAGTCCATCTTAATGATTGCACAGAACAAAAGGCCGTGCGTAACCTGACAAGTCCCAAAACGATCAAGGGAAAACGCGGGGATATCCGCCGCAACAACCGTAACTCCAAAAGTAATAAAAATAGTCTCACGGCGGCCCGTCAGGCCAAGGACAACAAAAGCAATATCCAGCGGAATACGGCCGAAAAAACAGTCAAACAGGATGCCGGGAGCAATAAAAATTCCAGGGAGAAACTTTTTGCTTTAAACAGTAAAAAATCTTATTCAAGAACGGGGGATTCTAGTGTTTTGGCGAAAAAAAAACAAAAGCCGTGAGATTTTTGGCGGCACTCGCTAGAAGTCTGGAAAAAGTCTGCAGATTAAAATAAAAAAATTATAGTGCAACGCGCAGACTGTGTTTGCGGGCGTCCTTGCGCCAAGCCCTACAGGATTCACCTAGCGGGGCCTTTCTGTTGGCATGGCTTCCCGCCCGTTCCCGGAGCAGGTGACTGATACTGCTTATTGAAGATATTAATCCACAATACTCCAATCCCAAATTTCCCGAAGCTCTTTTTGGAGACCTGCGCTGGCTTGGACTTGACTGGGATGAAGTGCCGGCTCAGCCGTATTCGCAAAGCCGACGCAAGTAGATATATGAAGATGCTTTGGTCCGTCTTGCCGTTGCCGGTCTGACCATGTTTTTGCACGCGCAGGGAATTGCGGGATCTCGCTTCCGCCACTCTACCTCGGAGAGACTGATAGTCCCCTATCCGGGCACATGTCGTCGAATTGACGCGGAGAGTAAAAATTATGATCGTGTCAGGACGCAAGCCCTCAGTGCGTCTGAGTTGTGCAGAAACAACAATTTTTTTTACTGGCGCTTTCCTGGGGGGAACAGTACTTTTGTCTTGCCGATTGCGGCGGGGATTTCGATTTGCAGCGTTCAGAGCCTATCAACTTGCCGTAACAGTGGATGACGACTTATTGGCGTCACGGAAATGGTGCGGGGCGGGATATTTTGCTTTACACGCCAAACCCAAGTATGCGCACATTCCGTTGCTTTTGGACAGTAAGGGAGAACGGCTGACAAAGCGTGAACTTTTGCCGCACTTTGAATTCTCGTGTCTGCCGACAAATGATAAGCGCGTGACGTAACACGACATTCAATATCTTGCGCTCCAAAATATAAAGAGGGATTGATGCCCTAATCGACGCTTGACCAGGATTTCCTTAATGCTATTTTCCCGCCGGAACGGACGGATGCATTTTTCGACGCCCTCTTCGGCGGCGGCGAGGAAGGCACGTACGACAGCCTTGTTTGCTGGGGGTCCTATATGCGCCAAGTTGACTCTTGAGCTGCATCAGCCCGGAAAAATGTCTTGTGTGCAATCTGACCGGCTTGCCCTGGTCTTCCAGCGCCATCCGGTGAGCAATGTGGCAGGTGTCGTCAAAGGCAGGCATATGCCGTTATGCCGTTCCGTTCCCATCGCCCTGGGAAAATCGCAATCTGCCTGATGCAATGTTGCTTGTTACAAAACATATCAGCGTAGCGTAGCTTGTTATCTTTGCATGCTCAGCATGCATGTTTGCAATCTTCGCGAAGACACCTAGGTTCTATCGACATTCATAATTAAATGATATTGACATAGCGGTAGGTCTGTCTGTGGCAACGTCGACATTTTGTGAGAGATGACCAATGGGAGCGGATAAAGGATGCATTGCCGGGGAAGTCTGAAGATCCTGGCGGAACATATGCCGATAATCGTTTATTTGTAGAAGCTTGTAATGTGGACAGCAAAGACTGGAGCGCCTTGGCGAGATTTGCCATCAGAATATGGAGTCCGGGAAATGATTTTCAATACCTTGACCGTGGATGGCTAATAAGGTTGGCGGCAAGGTGTCAGGCTTTAGGCCGTTTCCGCAGCGGCTTCAGAGCTAAAATCCATATGTAGTCCAGTGCTCTTGGAAATCCGAGATTAGCAGTTCCACCATCAGGTGAAAACATTCTTTATGCAAAACTCTCACAAAACTTTACATAAAGCTTCTTTTTATGTAAACAGGAATTGTTCTCATTAACAGAATCGGCAAAAAC
>JAITNF010000036.1 GCA_031290615.1 Desulfovibrio sp.
TATGCTAATTATGTGCCAACAGCTTCCCCGGCTGGGCTTGAATGGTATAACCTTCAAGACCTTTCTTTGAAAAAAGCAGCGTCAAGTTTGTCAGGCTGAATGCCAAAGGCCTTGATGTACCTGGCTGTTGTGTTGGGTTTTTTGTGGCGTAAAATAGCTTGCACAGTGAGTATGTCCAATCCGGCATCCGCAAAAATTGTTGCGGATAAGTGTATATTGTCCGTGAAAAACTCGCGACGATGCCGATTCCGCTTGAGACCATCAAGTTGCATTACCGCGTGAATGACGACAAAGACGATGCCGTTCTAAATATTTATGACTTGGGAGCTATTCAGCAGGGAGAATCCCTGACCAACAGGGTTTGGCCAGAGAGTCTTTTTACCGGAACCATTGACAAATTCTCCAGGCGCACTGGTAAAATCACAATCACGAAATCGCCATGTATACAGGTTAACAGGATAAGAATATGTGGACCCTGACGGCAATGCGCAGATTCTTGATCCCAGCGAATACAGCTTCTCTCACGGGGACTTCGTTGGAATGGGAGGAAAAACAGACCCTATGCCGTTGTTTATCCAGTCACACAGTGGCCCAGGGGCAGACATGTTATTAATTGATTTTCTTGCTGATTTTCCGGATGGCCAACTCCCGGAGGACCTGGTGCATGGACAATCATTACCATATCGGGAAAATTTGAACAACGGGAAAGCATTGCCAGCGCAACGCGAAAAATAACGATATACATGCCCCAATCTTTTCACGATGGACTTTTGGACAGATGGTATCTGCCCAGGTGATGACCTTGTATGTCCGAACTTCAAATACTTGCCTCCCGGTTGTCCTCCCATCCACGCAAGTTCAACCACGTTGCTATGTGCGGGATAAACCGTATCCGTTCCGATTGTTTACTCCAATATTCCAGCCAGTCGGGGTCGGTCATTGCCCATCCTTTGTTCGCTTCTTTTTGTTGACACAAATCAGATTGCCAGCAGTCTCAATGTAATCAACGCATTCCATCCGAGTTACCGACGTATCTTTTTGGGGCATATTTTGTTCATTCTGATGTCTCCATTTTCTGAGTTTACCACTTTGGCACAGAGAATCCCTATTATCTCTTTATGTTAGATATTCTGATACTGCACCTGGACGACTTCCCGAATCGAATCCCTGCCGCTTGCGCCCTAACCAGACAGCCCTTTCGGACTGCCCCTATGGTTCTTCAGAACCATAAGCGCGTTTCTTTTGACTGGTCAGTCCAGCCACTCCCTCTCCGATTCGCTTTCTTCAGCAGGCCGATGAGCTTGCCCCGAGTGAATATGAATACACTGGTATGTCACCAGTATTTCAACAATAGTACCTAGTTCAGTCAGAATTCATGGCATCCCTCAATTTCAACACGACGCAGAAAGGACTTGCCCATGAATATCGGAATTCCGACAGGCAGACACTTTCGTATGAAAATATAGCGCAACGCGGTGTGATGTGATGGACACTGACGGAGAATCGCAGCTTAAAATCCGCCAGATGCAAACTACGCTACTTCGATACCGAAGACAAGAAAAAAGCTATGGAAAGCGTCATCGCTACTTTACAGGACTTGGGTATTTGTGATTGATAAGGATTCTTATGAACTTGGCTCAATCAACACGACAAAACTATCCGGCTACAACCTGCGCATGACTGTCAATGTTTCTCCCAGAAGCGGCGGGAGAATGATGATACGAACAAACGCCCAGTTCAATCTTGATGTTGTTGACGATACGCAGCTTTACCAGCAGTTTTTTGACACGTTTTCAAAATCTATGTTCCTGCAAGCTCATTTGGATGAATAATCCTAACTTTCTATGCGAAAAAAAGCTGAAAATAGTTCACGAAATAGTGAATCATTTACTCTTGACAAAACATGATGTCGTGAATTATGAAGCGTAAGCCACGCCTTGTACAAGAATGTATGTTCGAGACCTAACACTTGGTGGAATATAATCTACTATAGGTTAGGTGTTATATAATCATAATCAATTTTAGAATATAACATGTCATTAGAAGCGCTATTACACGATATTCCATTATGGTCACAAGCCTATTTTCCGCCTATAAACAACGAAATAATTATCTTATGTGCTCATACTGATATTCAATATATTCCTAAGGCATTTTCTGAATATAAAGTCAGACTAATTATTTCTAATAAACTGCAGGAAGAATTTATTGAATTAGACAATGAAAATACAATGTATATTGATATTGATTTTAAAAAAAAATATCAGTCTACCACAGTGTTTGATTGTTATCTTTAGTTTAAAACAAGATTTTGAAATATTACATTGGTTCTTTACAAAACTAGAAGAAATAAAAATTAGACATACTTATATTTGTATGCAAATTCCGAGTAGTTTTACTACTGTAACATATTATAATCCATATTTTTTTAAACATCATAAAAAAGAACTTAAGAAGGTCTATAATCTTTTGTATGATGATGAAAGTCGTAGAATTTTAGCATCAAGAATTAAATCAATCATAACAGGAAATATCGGATATATAGCACAGAGTAATTATTCTCAATATTTTCATCCAGTAACGATACCGCAATGTGGTGATATTATTCTGGACGCTGGAGTCTCAGAAAATATTACTGTTGAACGAAAATTTTCAGAACTTATTGGTAATAATTGACATATTTTTTCTTTTGAACCTGAACCTGTTTGTTTTTTTTCAGGCGTCTGAACATATAAAAGATATTAAAAATTTGACACTGCTACATGTTATATGACAACAATAGATACTATTGTCTCACAATATAATATCAAAAAAGTGGATATGATTAAACTTCATGTTGAAGGAGCAGAAGAAAAATCTTTACTTGGAGGAATAAAAACTATAGTAAAAAATAGACCTAAACTTTTAATATTTCTTTATCATAAGCATAATAATATTTTTGAATTACCTCTCTTTATAGATAAATTAAATCTTAACTATAGATTCTATATTGGACACCATAGCCCATCACTTCAGTACACACTTCTATACGTTATACCTAAATAAAGTCAGTTTCTGGCGTGCCAGCGTCAAGCTGATACCCTCCCGACCCTTTTTTGGCAAGTTCAGATGCCAATTTCGCTAGTATCCCGCATTGTTCCTATATCTACAAAAATGGGAAATACCTATCCATTTTAGTATGCGTACCCTCAATTCGGCCCCCAAGTCATCAGCATTGACAGCCAACGCGCTAGACAAGAGTATAAAGGCTTCATCAATAGGCTAGAAGTCATCTCATAATCAATCTGAGCAAAACGAGCATGCACCCAAATTGGACCATGTCCAAAAATTTCAGCGTGAAACTCGTATGTTACGACGATTCTGCGGAAGTTGTGCAGCCATGCAAAGAGCCACTCAACTTTCCATCGGCTCCTATAGCGCCGCAATGGACGTCCATCCTGCTTCTTCTTATTGAAGAAGGCGGACAAAACAATCTAGAAATTTTCTAGGTATTACCCAAGTTGATTAAAAAATAGCTTCGAGTACTAAAAGCTAATAAAATTTTAGATGAATATAAAAAAATGATGTATTTTTATTATGGCAAAAAAAGCGATTTTGTTATTGGGGAAAGTTGCCAAAATTCTCAAATGATATTGCTGATAAAACTTTGGTGCAAATGAAGATTATACTTGATGGACATTATAGATATTTTGCTGATTTTTCAGAATGATCAACAAAATAAATTGATATGTTACAGAAAGACATCGAAAAATTTGAAAAAGATGAGAAGTAGATTGACTCTCAAAACTTGAGATTGTAGAAGCTAAAAATAAGTTTCAAGAATTAATAAAGATTGACAATTTAAGTATTATTAATGGCCATAAAAATTCTATAATAAAAAAGTTCGAAGATTTTTCCCATGAACTCAACTAAAAACTAAAATTAACACAAATTGATGTGGAAAATATAATAAGGATATCATCGAAAAGGCGTGGAGATGGCGGATGTGGATACTCTATTTTTTGTTTATGCCGTCGGTTTACGGCGGCACAAATCATTCAGCGACAAAATTTGTTCTTGACAACAATCCCTGGTTTCTCTATTTCGAAAGTGAATTTCATTTCATCCAGAAAGGTGACTTATGAGCGAAGTCAATGAGAACAAAAAACATCAATGGCGTCCGTCATATTCTTGTTGCGGAAGCTGCGGCGCGGACAAAGCCGTAGAGAACAGGGTCAGCTCAGCGCAGGACTTGGGGGTGCCTGTTGCGCGTATCGCCCTTGCTGGCAATCCTAATTCAGGCAAAACCACTGTTTTTAACAGATATACAGGCGCGCGGCAGCATGTGGGCAATTATCCCGGCGTTACAGTGGAAAAGAAAGAGGGGAGCGTCGTGTGCCGGGGCAGGCTGACAACAATTGTGGATTTGCCCGGAACGTATTCCCTGACCGCTTATTCGCAGGAAGAACTGGTGGCCCGCCAGGAACTTTCGTCGGGCAATGTGCAGGCCGTTATTGATATTGTCGAGGCTTCGGCCCTTGACCGCAACATGTTGTTGCCGGTGCAGTTGCTTGAGATGGGCATCCCTGTTGTGGTCGGCTGCAACATGATGGACGAAGCCCACAAAGCCGGCATAAATGTTGATACTGAGCGTCTCTCGGCCCTGATCGGCGCGCCTGTTGTGCCCATGGTGGGCCGGAACGGCGAAGGCCTTGACGAGGCACTTGCCGCCGCGCTTGCACTGGCTGACGGGGGGTATCGCGAGCCCTTGCGCATATCCTACGGGCCTGATCTGGACGATGTTCTCGCAAAAATGGAAAATTTGATCGCGGACAGAGACATTTTGACTGACCGCTATCACCCGCGCTGGACAGCGGTCAAGATTATTGAGAATGACGAGGAAATTCGCCGCGAAGCGGCGCAGGAGGACGAGGAAACGACAAGCCGGCTCATGGACCTTCGGGAAAAGACGGCCTCGCATGTCACGGACACCCTCAAGGCCGATCTTGAAGGTCTTGTCACCGATTACCGCTACGGCTATGTCCGCTCCCTGCTACGCGACGGCATTGTACGCAGGGAATCGGGCAAAGACCGCCTGGCCGTCACCGATAAGCTTGACAGGGCGCTCACTGATATCTTTTTTGGTCCCCTGATCATGCTTGGCGTGCTGTTTCTAGTTTTTCAATTTACCTTTACAGTAGGGGCCTTTCCCCAGACCTGGATTGAAGACGATTTTGCAGCTCTGGGCACCTTTCTGGGCGACATTCTGCCCGACGGCCTCGTCAAATCCTTGGTCGTGGACGGCATCATCGGCGGCGTCGGCGGCGTAATCAGTTTTGTTCCCCTGATTCTCATTATGTTCGCCTTCATCTCTCTGATGGAAGACAGCGGCTACATGGCGCGCGTGGCCTATATGCTGGACCGCATTTTTCGTTTTTTCGGTCTGCACGGGGCGTCCGCAATGCCGTACATTATTTCCGGCGGAATTTCCGGCGGCTGCGCCATCCCCGGTGTCATGTCGACGCGCACCATGCGCGGTCCCAAGGAAAAACTGGCGACGCTCCTCACATTGCCTTATATGACATGCGGAGCAAAACTGCCGGTAATACTTCTGCTTGCCGGTACTTTTTTTCCGGACAGCGAAGCTCTTGTAATGTTTTTTATCATGGTAGCTGGCTGGTTGACGGCCCTCTGCGTAGCGCGTTTTTTGCGCTCCACCATCGTTAAAGGAAAAGCCACCCCTTTTGTGATGGAGCTTCCGCCATACCGTATGCCCACGCTTTTGGGCGTTCTACAGCACTGCTGGGAGCGCGCCTGGATGTATCTGAAAAAGGCTGGCACCGTTCTGGTTGCCATCTCCGTACTCATCTGGGCTTCCATGACCTTTCCATACCTGCCGGAAGAAAAAATCACGCACCATGAACAAAAAGTGGAACGGCTTGAAGAGAAAATCAGCCAGCTTTCCGAAGACCATCCTGGGCGCGCCGCCCTTGAGGAAGAACTGGCGCAGGACAAGGCCGAAACAGCCGAGGCGAAACTTGCCTATTCCCTCGCCGGGCGTCTGGGCAAATGGCTGGAACCATTTACTGGTCCCGCAGGTTTTGACTGGCGCACCGACATAGCCTTGATAGCCGGAATCGCCGCCAAAGAAGCCGTTGTGGGCACCCTCGGCACGGCCTATTCCCTGGGCGATGTGGACACCGACGATGCCGCGCCGCTTGCCGCAAGGCTCAAGACGGATCCCGGCTGGTCTAAAGCCACGGCCATTGCGCTCATGCTGTTTGTGCTTTTGTATTCCCCCTGCTTCGTGGCGCTTGTTATTATCCGTCAGGAGGCAGGGAGTTGGGCTTGGGTGGCCTTCAGTATGGTTTTCAATACGGCTCTGGCCTACTGTGTAGCCACCGTCGCGTATCAGGCGGGGCGTATTTTCTAGGGTAAAAGTAGAGCCCGCAACAACGGTTACAGGCATCAATCCTGGTTGCGCGAGTGGCAATTAATTTATCAAGTTCTTCAATTTTGGCGACGAGTTCCTCATAGGCGGAGAATATCTGAAAAACATTCTTGGCAATGTCCAGTCCGATAAAACAAACTCTACGCATGGCCCCGTCTCCATATTTTGCGCTCCCCTCCAGGGTGACTCCGCTGCTGATTACATACAGCTTTGATGTTTTTCTGTCCAATTAGGTGGTTAGTTACGCTAGGAAATTAGTTCGCTCAGTAGCGGGAGAAACCCCACCTTCCTGCCCGATCAGTGGCGTTGAATCGTTGAATCACGGAAGCAGCCGCACCTCGTACGCATTTTCCGTGATTAAATATCGGGCGGCCACAGCCTGTATGTCCGACGGGGACAATGCGCCCGCCCGCGAAATCAGTTCTTTGTGAAAATCCTCGGTATTGTGCAAAACAGCGTCGGTTGCCGCTTCATCGGCGCGGGAGGAAAGGCTTTGGCGCTCACGGTAATAGTCGCCATTGAGCTGATTGTATGCAGCTCGGAGCAGTTTTTCCGGCAGGGGCTTTGTTTTGAGGTCAGCCACAGCTTGAGCAAAACCTTGCGCGGCTTGTTCCAGTTTGTCCGGGGTAGTACCGATATAAAAAGCCATAAATCCAGCCTTGGGCATGGCGCTGAAAAAAGCGGTGACAGAATAACCCAAACCCTGCTCCTCTCTCAGAGAAGAAAACAGCAGACCGCTCTGACCGGAAAGAATGTTTTGCAGAAGCATCTGGGCCGGCGCGTCAGGATGTGTTAACGGAACAGCCTTGAATATACGCAACAGATGCGCCTGATTGCGACCAGGAAGGTTGATGGTGAGTTCGCGTTTTTTTCCCCACTCGGGCTGGGGCACTGAAAAGACGGATTTTTCAGGTACGGGCAGTTTTTTGGCCATTTCCAGCACTTCGTTTTTGTTGAAATCCCCGGCGATGGAAAGCACCCACGGCTGGGATACCTGACATTTCCAGAAAGCTCGTATATTGCCGCCATTGCCGCCGGCAAAGCGGTCCAAATTCTCGAGCGTGCCCAAGCCGTCAAATCCGTAAGCATGCTTTTCGGAAAAAAGAAACGGATTCAATTTGGCGAAAAGATAGGCCATCGGCCTGTCTTCACGCTGGCGAATAACGGCTTTCATTGTGTTCGCTTCGCGTCGGATTTCTTCCTCCGCAAAACGCGGCTTGTTAAGTATATTATCCAACATGGCGAAATAGTCGGCGTTAAAACGCGATGGTCCGGTCAACGACAGACCGAATGTCTGCAGTCCGGCCTTGACGCTCACGGAAGCGGCGCGCTGAGAAAAAAAGCGACTGACGCCCTCCGCATCGAAATCAGCGCACCCGTCCGTGAGAACACGCGCTGTCAGTTCAGCAAGACCTTGGCCTTTCAGTTCGGTCAGGGCATTGCCGCCCGGCATCATCAGGCTGAGGGAAATATATGGCACTGTGGCGTCCGGAATGAAAATGAGCGTACGCCCATTGCCCAAATCCAGAATTTCGCGTTTTTCTGCCTGCCCCCGATCAGCTTTGGATTCGGCCACGGTTTTTGCGGTGGGCCAGTTTTTTTGCAGTATCGCTTCCAGGTCGGGAAGTTCCGCACTTTGCGGCGCAAGTATGCGCAATCGTGCCTGACCGGACGTAATCCAGTCCCTGACGGCGAGTTGCAGGCGGGGAGCGTCCGTCGTATGCAGGACCGTGCGCACATTGCGCTCGGCCTCTTCCCCTCCCAGTGCAATGCGGACAGTGCCGCGCCATGAGGCAAGACCGCTCAGAGTTTCTCCGGCCCTGTCCATATCGTCTGCCAAATTGAAAGCGGCTCGGCCGATGGCCTCGGGGCTGAATTCAGCCGTTTTGAGGACGGCCAGATCTTTTGTCAGTTCCGTCCAGAAAAGTGCGATTTTCTCCACATCCAACTGTGCTGTGACGGTCAGAAGCCCTGCGCGGTCGAAGCTCATGTTGTGTACAGAGATGCTGTCAACCAGTTGCTTCTCGTACTTGTATTTGCGATAAAACTGCGAAGTCTTGTCCCCACCAAGCAGATACGAAATCATGTCCAAATCTACGGAGCGCAGGTCGCGCAGGCCAGGCACAGGAAACGCCAGCCCAAGGTAGGCTTTTTTCCAAGGCCCCTTACGTATCTCAACCAGGGGGCCACCCGCAGCGTCAGTAAGTTTTACATCTTCCGGATACGGCAGGACGCTGCTGTTTTTCATCTCGCCAAACAATTTTTCCGCATGGGCCAGCACAACCTCCGGGTCAATATCACCGGCCACAAGCAGCATCATGTTTTGCGGCTGGTACCATTGCGTTACATACGCCCGAAGGTCATCCACCGTGATGGCCATAACGGTGTCCCTGAAGCCGATAATCGGACGCCCGTAGACAGTGTTGCGCAGACCAGCCACCTGAAGGTCCTCAGAGAGTCTGCGTACGGGAGAATCTTCCCCAATTTCCAGTTCGGAAATGACAACCAATTTTTCCTTTTCCAGTTCTTCGGAATCCAGCCTAGCCTGAAATGCCATGTCCTTCACCACATCCATGCCGGTACGCCAGTGCGTCGCAGGCATGTCCGTGATATATGTGGTTCTGTCAAAATCGGTGGTGGCGTTGATATAGCCGCCCAGATCCTCAACATCGCGGACCGCCTGCCCTTTGGGCCGATGGTCGGTAGCCTTGAAAACCATGTGTTCCAGAAGATGGCTGATCCCCGCCTGTTTCGGCGTTTCATTGACGGAACCGGTGTTCACATAAAGACGGGTACAAACCAGGGGGAAGCGCGTATCCTTGATGACATACACTGTAAAACCGTTGGGCAGACGCGTCAAACGCTCGGCGGCAAAAACAGTGTGCGGTTTCGCGAGAACCGTCAGGACGCAAAGGAAGAAAAAAAACACAGACAAGACAAAACGGGACATAAAAAATACTCCGGTAACAGATCGGAAATTATTGGCTGAGTTTGCCGTCAACGCAGACAAGGCCGTCAAAATCCCTTCGCGTTACCAGCCGGAATTTACTGGACATGGCAGTCTCCTGTCGGAGTTGTGTGTTCGTTATAAAAATAACCGAGGCATAACAGCAGGTCTCCGCGAAAAATCTTCGATTTCTTTCTTGGTGCCATGCTTCGCGCATTTCGGCCGGTTCCCAATTAAAGCCTGAAATTCTTGTCGCGTGTCCAACTATATGCAATGTATTGTCATTTGTCTAGAGCAGATCAACTTTGAAAAAATTGCTCCGCTCGTGGCAAGGAGTTGCAAGCAACTCCTTGCCACGAGACACTTGCAGGTGAGCTTTTGCCTGCCGTAAAGCAAGCATCTCAAGCATTAAATGCTCTAGACAAATATCGTCAGTCTGCGACGAGAGTTTATTCCAAACACCTCACCGGTCAAATATGGCGGCAGGCGGAGATATCCGATAATCCTCACAGTTTTTCGGCAATTCAAATTCCTGTTTGTTGCTGAAATTAGGTTCAGCTTTGTTCTTTACAAGTGACTTAAAGGCGCATACAAGGAGTGAATAGTTTTACAGGAGAAACAATGTCAACACATTTTCTTGTCCTGCTCTGCTTTGCGGCCCTGTTTGCGGGGTGCGGCGTCAAACCTGTGACTGTTGTGGACGAAATCAGATTTGACCAGATGGCCAAACGCATGACTAGAGAACTTCAGGCCCGCCACATACTGACAAGCGACAGAAGCCGGATTTTCGCCTTTAGCTTTGACAGTTTTAAGGATTACGGCGATACGCTGTTTCACCGTCTCTCCCCTTCCTTCATATTCGGTGATTCAGGCCATGTCTATCCGGGAAAAACATTTGCCGCCACCATGCAGCCGGAAAGCCGCGTTCAGCACAACGCGAACGGCTTCAGCATAAATCATCCGACCCAAAAACTCGATCTCAATATGATAGCTGTTGTGGACTGGAACGACGACGGCGAAAAAGAATGGCTTGTCTCTTGCCTGGTAGAACCCAAAAGAGGCGGTCTCACGCGCACTTATTATGTTCTTGTACCGCCGCCGCGCGACGGAACGGAGCGGCTCGAA
The DNA here is from genome assembly GCA_031290615.1 of Desulfovibrio sp. Classification (GTDB taxonomy): domain Bacteria; phylum Desulfobacterota; class Desulfovibrionia; order Desulfovibrionales; family Desulfovibrionaceae; genus Desulfovibrio. The sequence continues at coordinate 10,503 of JAITNF010000036.1, forward strand.
GGCACGGTCGCGGCAATATATGAATGTTTAGGACTTGCGTGTAACCTCTATGTACGCGATAGCAAAAGTATCACGCGCGCCGCCGCCGATCCTCTGGCCCTTCCGACGGAAGTGCAGGATCTGATGCCAGGCTTACAGCCAGTGACAACGCCGCCCGACAAAAAACCGACGAAAAACAAATCCAGACTGGAGGAACGCAGTCTGTGAGTTTATCTGCAATCGGCCGCCTGTTACTGCCGTCCACTGAGCGCAGGTGGTGGCTTCCATACTCAAATTACAGCGCAATACTGCATGGAAAACTTCTTTTCGGCAGTGATTGACAACCGGAAGCAGCAACGGCAGGCCGCCTCAGCTCATGTCCCAGTTGGGATACATGCTCCAGATGCCGCAGGGACAGATGCCGGCGCAGATGCCGCAACCGATGCATCGCTCCGCGTCAGAAACGTATTCATAGCCGCCGTCTTCCAACTCGTTGCGGTCAATGGATTTTTCCGGACAGGATTTGAGGCACATCTTGCAGTCCCGGCAGGTGCCACAACTGACACAGCGCACAAAATCCTCCTGCGGATGGGACAAATCACACCTGTGGCACTTTTCAAAATAGGCCGTGCGCAGGCGTGTTGCCGGCACGGCCTGTTTTTTCCCCGGCGTATACTTTTCCCCGCGTAGCCAGGCATCCGCCGCGAGCGCGGCTTGACGGCCGGAGCCGATGGCGTGGACGAGCAAACCCGGCCTGATCACATCCCCCACGGCAAAAACACCGTCCAATATGCTCATATCCTCATCGGGCACAAGCCATTCCCTGAACTTTCTCACATTTTCCGTGAGGTAGGAAAGATCCGGCGTTTCGCCGATGGCAATGATCACCATTTCGCCAGGAATCAGCGTGCCGTCTTCGGTTATTAGACCTTTGTCCGTGATTTCCCTTGTCCGGACTGGCCAAAAAAGTTTGCCGCCCATTCCTTCAATATGGGCAATCTCGTGCGCAAAAGCCGCCGGTTTTTGCACGTCAATGCACACCACATTGCGCGCGCCCATGGCATAGGCGCCGGCCGCCGCGTCCATGCCAGCATTGCCGCAACCGATGACGATGACATTTTCGGTAACCCCGGACGTTTCTCCCCTGTTCACAGCCTTAAGAAAATCAATGCCGGCCGTGATTTTTTCATGCCCCGGCCAGGGGAAAATACGCGACACATGACTGCCCGTCGCCACAACAACGGCATCGTGTTTTTGGCGCAGTGCCCTGAAACGTTCCGCATCGACCTTGCAATTCGTTACGAAAGTGACGCCCATATCCTCAATGCGCTTGAGTTCTCCGGATAAAATATCATGGTTCAGGCGCCAGCGTGGAATGACCTGCTCCAGCTTGCCGCCCATCACGGAATCGGCTTCATATACCGTAACGTCATGCCCCATGCGGGCAAGCTGCCAGGCGGACGTCAGACCGCCGCCACCACCGCCGATGACACCGATATGCCTGCCCGAGCGCGAGACGTTTTTCTCCGCCGGAATCTCTGCGGAACAGAAACCCAGCTTGCCGATCTGCACGGAATGATCCACGCCGTTACGGATGCAGCCATCCATGCAGGGATTGGGGCACACACTACCGCATACGGAACCTGGAAAGGGAGTGTATTCCAGCGCAAGGCGGTAGGCATCGTCAATTTTGCCCTCGCGCAACAGGTTGAATCTCTGCTGGCTCGGAATTGAAGCCGGGCAGTTGAACTCGCATGGGGCCGCGTACAGGGCGTTTTCCCACATGGGCACGCGCAGTCGGTAATCACCGCGCGCAACCAGACCGTTGACGCGCAGATCGTCACTGAAAACATCGCTGAATATTCCGCCAGTTACCCATTCTTTAGCGCGAAATTCGGCAAGACTCACGAATTCCCGTCGGCCGCGTTCTTCATAGGGAAGAGCCGTGATCTTCTGCCACTGGCCCCAGCCGCAAAGCGAACTGTACAAATCTGCCTTGCCGACGGCTACCAAAAATTGCTTCAATCCTTGGACAAGCCAGTCAATATCTCCGTCATCCAGCGGCCCCAGCCGCACGTCCGGCCTGAGCTGAGCCACGGGACCGCGAAAATAGATCACCCCTCCCACCATACCCACACAGGGACGCTCACCCAGCACGGAAGGTAGATTCTGGCAGTCATGGCCGCACACCACCGCTTTGCCGCCACCCATGAATTCAAAAGAAAAACTGCCCACGTTCTCCAGCACCCAAAGCTCCGGGGCTTCATAGAGCGGGTCGTGTTTCATGAGGGAGCCGGAACGCGCGCCGGCGCTACCGCCGATATAAATCACACCATCCGCCGCACAGTGCCCCGCCGTGTCTCCGGCGTCGCCGCGCACCATAATACGGCCGCCGGCATTGAGCCAGCCCACGTCGGCGGCAGCGGGCCCATCCACCAGTATTTCCGTATTGGTCATGCACATACAACCGACGCGCTGACCGGGGTTGGTGACGCGGAAAGTCAGTTTTTTACCATCGCGATTCCAAAGCGGCCCGCCGATATCGTGCTGGCCGGACGCGTCTATGTCAAAATCAGTCTCGCCCTTTTTCACCGCCGCTTCTATAGCAAGCAGCAGATTCTGGGTGGACATACGTTCATGATTTTGCACAGTACTCAAGTATAGCATTGCTTCTACCCTCGCAAAAGATGCTTAACAGGCGTATTGAATACCCAGTTTATCAGCCACGGCCTTGTCTGTGGAAACCAGCACGTCGGAGCGTCCCACAGGCAAGGAACTGTTGCCCACAGGCGCAAGCAGCTTGCGCAATTCGCTGTCGAAGGCCAGCATGTATTTCACAATATTTTCCGCGCCCCTGTCCACGTCAAGACGTTTGACCAGGCGCGGATCCTGCGTGCAAATGCCGGTGGGGCATTTGCCGGTTGAACAGGAATTACAGCGGCCGTGCTCATTGCCGATACAACCCAAAAGCTGGATAAGAATTTTTCCCATAATAACACCGTTGGCACCAAGGCAGAGCATTTTGAACACATCCGCCGCCGCGTTGCCCGTCATGCCCATGCCGCCGCCAGCCCACAGCGGAATCTGCCCTTGCAGCCCCTGTGCGACGGCGGCGAGATAGCAGTCCCGCAATTTCGAGACAATCGGGTGGCCGGTATGGTCAAGCGACACTTCGTTGGCCGCGCCCGTGCCTCCCTGTATGCCGTCCATGAAGAAGCCGCCGCAGATCTTGTAGGGATCGCGCAAAAGATTGTTATAGACGGAGACCGACGTGGCCGAGGCCGCGCACTTGATGGCCACCGGGACACGGAAGCCGAAAGCCGCGTTTAGCGAAAGGTGCATTTTTTGCACGGACTCCTCAATGGAGTACAACCCTTGATGATTTGGCGGAGAGAGCAGGTCCGCCTTGGGCACACCGCGTATGGCCTGAATGTGTGGCGCCACCTTGGCGGAGGGCAACAGACCGCCGTCGCCGGGTTTTGCGCCCTGCCCGATTTTAATCAGCACGCCCGCCGGATCGGTTTTCATCCCCGGCATGGCTTTGATGATGCGGTTCCAACCGAAATGCCCGGAAGCAATCTGCAAAATGACATATTTGAGCTGTTCGGACTCCAGCAGCTTTATGGGCATACCGCCTTCACCGGAACACATGCGCACTGGCATGTCGTGTTTTTCATTCAGGTAGGCTGTTGCCATCACCAGTGCTTCCCAAGCCCTAGTGGAGAGAGCGCCGATGCTCATGTCACTGAAAATTACCGGGTAAATCCAGTGTACCGGCGGAGTTTTTTCCGTCAGCACCAAGTTGTTCCCCTCCACGCGGAAAGGCAATTCCCTGGCTTGGAGCACCCTGCCGAAAGGAGAACGGATATCAAAAGTATGCCGCTCCGAATCCAGTGAAGGGTCTGTCATCTGGCTTATACGGCCCACAATGATGGAATCCAGCGTTCGCTGCGCGTTCAGATTGGTACGCCCGCCCCGTTTGATGGGGCCTTTGCCGCGGGCAAGCAGCGGAAAGCGACTGTCCGGGTTGCGCGCCGAAAAGATAGCCGCGTTGGGACACATTTTTTCACACATGCCGCAGCCCACGCAGGCGTTCAGGACGCCGGATTTCTGCCGTATCACAGGACGCGCCATGTGTTCCTGCACCGGATCAGGGAAAGCCTTGCGGGAAACCGTGAGGCTGCGGCGTGCCATGGCCGGCTCAATGGCGTTGAAAGTACACGCCGCAACGCAGGATCCGCACATGGTGCAGATCTCCGGGTGATACACGATCTTCCAAGGAAAATCGTTGACGCTGACGTCTTGGGTTTTCACTGATTCCATCGCCGCACCGCTAGATCGTTGTCGATAACCACCATTTCCCTCTCGTGCGGATAAATGTCCCTGGAAGCGTCACGGTTCGGCAGGATGGAGTTCAATCCGCAAACTTCGGAGGTAACGGCCACCATTTCATCGTCCCCCCCCACTACTGCGGGACGCAATTTTTTGGAGTCGCAACAGGTTATCATCTGGCCCTCGGGCAGGAGTCCAATTATTGTATTGGGACCGTTGATTTCCAGATGGGCCAGAGATTCACGAATAAGCGAGAGCTCTCTTTTGTCTGCGCGCTTTTCCGCCTCCACAAAGGGCAAGGGAGTGATGACGTGCTTGTAATATTTTATTGGCCACTTCAGTTCGTGCAGTACATAATGCAGAGTATACAAAAAATTCTGCGAATCTGATTCAAAGCCGATGTAGCTCTTGTGCAGGGATTTCTGAAATTCCGTATTCCTGGTGTAAAAGGTGTTTTCCCCGTTAGCGCACAGAGTGTATCCCTGCAAAAAGAAAGGATGGGCCGCGTAGCGCACAATGGCGTAGTTGGTGTTCTGGCGGCACTGAGAAACAATGTTTTTCGCCATAAGACTGCCGTCGTCGTCCCACAACCTGAAACACACGGCTATGTCCGTCGGATCACCGATTTCTTTCAGGGTTAGCACATCCGGCCAGAACGAATAAACAAAGCCGTTTTCATCCTTTTCCAGCAGGTTGCGCAAGGCAAGGCGTGTGTCCAGCAACAACTCCTCGAGTGCTTCCCGGCTCGCCTTGCGCATGCTCTCCGGATAATCGTAGTTGCGGAAGACATAGGACGGCATGGCGGCAATCATGAGACCCGGCCGCAAATCCATGTCCGGCTTCCACTGAAAGACCTGAACAAAGCCTGTCCTGTCCATATAGTCGCTGGCTATCTGCTTGCCCTTGTCCGTACAGACAAGAGAGAGCAAAGGCTTGTCCTTGTACGGAGCGAAAACGCCTGTCAGATCCTGCATCACCATGGCAAAGCCCGAATTGTCGTGCCCTTCCTGCTGGGGCAGCATGAGCCTGAGCGCCATGGACGGATGTATGGGCGTTCTACTTTTGATGGATCCTATTCTGCACATAATTGTCACAGCTCCAGCTTTGATTGCCGGCCACCCGCACCGCAATCAAAAAATAACATTCGGTAAAAATCAAAACAGTGATGTGAGCTCATTTGCCCTTTGTGCGTTGCTGAAAAGATTTCAGATGCTCTCCGTAATAGGCTTTGCGATACAATTCCTTCAATTCCGAAATCAACGGATAGCGCGGACTGGAAACCGTGCACTGGTCGTCAAAGGCCTGCTCCGAAACGGCGTCGATCTGTTGCAGAAAATCCGCTTCCGCAATGCCGGCATCACGCAATGAAACGGGGATATTCAGATCACGTTTGAGGGATTCAATGGCCCGCACCAGCCGCACCGTTTTTTCCGCGCGCGCCTCGGCAGTGTCGCCCTCCACATCCGGGGCCAAGCGCAGCATGTCGGCGATGCGGGCGTAGCGGCCCTTGACCCAAGGGTATTTGTACTGCGGCAGCATGCCCTGCTTTGTGGGCACGTCTGTGGCGTTGTATTCTATAACATAAGAAAGCATGATGGCATTGGCCAGCCCGTGCGGTAGGTTAAAGAAGGAGCCGAGCGTGTGCGCAAGGGAATGGCAGACGCCAAGAAAAGAGTTGGCAAAGGCCATGCCCGCGATGGTGGCTGCATAGTGGATTTTTTCACGCGGGACAAAACGATCTTCTCCGCCGGCATAGGAACACCGTAAGTATTTGAATACGAGACGGACGGCCTCCATAGCGGGCGCGTCGGAAAAATTGGTGGCCATGGTGGAGGTGTAAGCCTCAATGGCATGGGAGAGCACGTCAAGGCCGGCGTTGGCGATGAGTGACCTTGGCAGATCAAGCACAAATTCTGGATCGATAATCGCCATGTCCGGCGTGAGCGCATAGTCCGCCACCGGGTATTTGACGCCTGTCCGTTCATCGGTAATGACGGCGAAGGGCGTCACTTCCGAACCTGTTCCCGAAGTGGTGGGAATAGCCACCATGACGGCCTTTTTGCCCAAACTGGGAAAGGAAGTCACCCGCTTGCGTATGTCCATAAAACGCAGGGCAATGTCGTCAAAACGGATATCCGGCACTTCATACAACAGCCAGAGAATTTTGGCGGCATCCATGGGGGAGCCGCCGCCTAGAGCGATAAACAGATCTGGCTTGAAGTCGTTGACCATTTCCAGTGCCCGCTTGACGGTGATCATGTCCGGGTCCGGCAGAACGCCCGAGAATACCCGGAAATCCATACCCATGTCCTCCAACGCGTCCACCACTTTTTGAACGTGTCCGAGCTGCTCCATGGTACTGTCCGTCACAATGACGACGCGGTTTTTATCGCTGAATTCCTTCAGCGCGGGACGCAAGGCACCCCGTTTGTAATAAATTTTGGGCGGTACACGGAACCAGAGCATATTTTCGCGGCGGCAGGCAACAGTTTTGACATTCATAAGGTGCTTCACCCCGATATTCTCGCTGACGGAATTTCCGCCCCAACTACCGCAGCCCAATGTGAGCGACGGCGCGACGCGGAAATTATACACATCCCCGATGGCCCCCTGTGAAGCTGGCATATTGACCAGCAGTCGGGCGGTTGTCAGAGCGCCCTGGAACAGTTCAATATGCTGCGCGTTGGTTTCGCGCGTGTAGAGCACGGAGGTATGCCCCGCCCCTCCCAGAATCACCAAATGTTGCGCCATGGCAACGGCGGAAGGGAAATCGGGTGCGCGGTAAAACCCCAGAACCGGGGAGAGTTTTTCATGGGCAAAGGGATCGTCCGCCTTGATCTCCTTGCGCTCGGCGAGCAACACACGGGTATTTTCCGGCACGGCAATACCCGCCAAAGCGGCTATGTACACGGCGGACTGGCCCACAATGGCGCTGTTTGGTGCCCCGTCCCTGAAAATTACGCCTGCCAAGGCCTCGGCCTGTTTTTTGTCGGCGAAAAAAGCGCCGCGACTGAGGAATTCCTCACGCACAGCGTCGGCAACGGCGGCTTCCGCCACGACAGTCTGCTCGGAGGCACAGATCAAGCCGTTATCAAAGGTTTTACTGAGCAGAATGGAGTTTACCGCCATCTTGACGTCGGCTGTGGCGTCAATCACAACCGGGGTGTTGCCCGCGCCCACCCCTATGGCCGGCGTGCCGGAACTGTACGCCGCGCGCACCATGCCCGGCCCACCTGTCGCCAGAATCAGGCTGACGCGCCTATGCCCCATAAGCGCCTGCGTTATCTCGACGGTCGGTTCTTTCAGGCAGGCGACAATACCTTCTGGCGCGCCGGCGGCAACGGCCGCCTCATGGATGACGGCGGCTGTGGCGGCTGTGGAGGATTTGGCGCGCGGGTGCGGCAAAAAAATAATGCCGTTGCGGGTTTTCAGGCACAGCAGTGCCTTGAAAATGGATGTGGATGTGGGGTTTGTGGTGGGCACAACGCCAGCCACGATACCGACGGGCGCGGCTATTTCCCGATAGCCGTCCACTGGGTCATCGACGATGATGCCGCAGGTCTTGGCATCCTTGTATTTATTGTAGATAAATTCGGACGCAAAATGGTTTTTGATGACCTTGTCTTCCAGCACGCCCATGCCGGTTTCCTCTACAGCCATCTTTGCCAGCACAATGCGCTTAGCCGTGGCGGCAGTGGCGGCGCGGTGAAAAATGGCGTCCACCTGTTCCTGCGTGTACACGGCAAAACGCTGCTGAGCCTCATATACACGATCAACAATTTCGTCCAAAAATTTTGTTTTCGCTGCCATAAAAATAGTCTGCCTTTTAATGTTTCAGCAATGCGGACTCACCCGGCCGTTACGCGGCAAAGTAAAATCGGAACCGCCCGTTGAAGGGAAGCGTGAGTTCAGCATTCTGCCTGAAGGCGGGCAATGGCTTCCATTGTATCCTCAGGGGAACCAAAGGCGGTCAGCCGCACATAGCCCTCCCCGCTCACCCCAAATCCGACGCCAGGCGTGCAGACCAGCGCGGCTGAATGCAGAAGACGGTCAAAAAAGCCCCAGGAATCCATTCCTCCGGGTACACTCACCCATATATAGGGGGCGTTCACGCCGCCGTATATCTCTAGGCCCATATCTTTCACGGCGGCGCTAAGCCGGGCGGCGTTGTTATGATAGCCCACGATGACGTTCCGTACCTGCTTTCTCCCGGCCTCGCTGTAGACCGCCTCGGCAGCCCGCTGTACAATATAGGGACAGCCGTTGTATTTGGTGCACTGGCGGCGGTTCCACAGTCCGTTCAGGGCTATTTTGCCGACATTGTTGTCGCTGATTTGCAGATTCTTCGGCACGACGGTATATGCGCAACGCAGCCCCGTAAAACCGGCTGTTTTGGAAAGACTGCGAAACTCCACAGCAACTTCTCCGGCCCCATCCAGTTCGTAAATGCTGTGTGGAATGTCCTCGTTTTGAATATAGGCCTCGTAGGCGGAGTCGTACAATATCACGCAGCCCTCGCGCCTGGCGTAGTCCACCCACCCCTGCAGGGCCGTGCGTGAAAGCGCCGTGCCAGTGGGGTTGTTGGGGTAGCACAGATAAATCATATCCGGCCGCGTTTTGGGAAAGTCCGGCACGAAGTCATTGGCTTTGACGCAGGGAAGATAGACAATGCGCTGCCAGCGGCCGTCGGCAAAACTTCCGGCGCGCCCGGCCATCACGTTGGAATCCACATACACAGGGTAAACCGGGTCAGTCACAGCCACAATGCTGTCTTTGGAAAAGAGTTCCTGAAAATTGCCGATATCGGATTTGGCCCCATCACTCACAAAAATCTCCTCTGATTCAAGGGCCACCCCGCGCGCCTTGTAATCGTGCTTCACAATCGCTTCACGCAAAAAGGCATAGCCCTGCTCCGGACCGTACCCGCGAAAATGGACTGCGTCACCCATTTCGTCCACAGCTTTGTGCAGCGCGGCGAGAACCGCCGGCACAAGAGGCCGCGTCACATCACCGATACCCAGACTTATTACTTTTCTCTCAGGATTAGCTTCTTTAAAAGCCGCAACCTTGCGGGCAATTTCCGCAAAAAGATAGTTGCTCTGAAGCGTAGGGAAACTGCCGTTAACTATTGTCATATACTCCTCACACCACAATCAATTAAAATTTCGTCGCGTTTTCACGCCGCTTTTTGCGGAAACATGCCCGTTTCCGTCCGCAAAAATCGCAGACGTTTTTGTCCGGTATCAGTAATAATAAACGCCGTCAAAAACGCTTGTCGCATCGCCGGACATATAAACATGCCCGTCACTTTCATTCCAATTGACGTGCAAAATACCGCCAGGCAGAGCTACGTCCACAGTCCGGCGGGTATGCCCGTTCAGGACGGCCGCTACAGCTGCGGCGCACGCGCCAGTGCCACAAGCCAAGGTTTCTCCCGCTCCCCGCTCCCAGACGCGCATACGAATTTTCACCGGAGAGAGAACTTCCGCAAATTCCGCGTTAACACGTTGCGGAAAATACGGATGGTGCTCAAAAAGCGGCCCGATATGCGGCAAATCAATACCGTCTGTGCCCCCAACAAAAACCACAGCATGGGGATTGCCCATGGAAACCGCCGTAATGACGTATCCGCGTCCGTCCACTTCCACCGGCAAGCCCACCACGCGGGCACCGGCAAGAGCGTCCTCCGGCACGGCCACGGGAATGCACGCTGGCGTCAGCTCGGGTTCGCCCATATCCACGGTGGCGCCTGTCACTTCACCTCCTTCCCTGCGCAAGCGCACAATTTTTATACCGGCCACCGTTTCCACACAAATAATGTCATTTGCCGCAAGGCCGCGCTCACGCACATATTTGCCCACACAACGTATGGCATTGCCACACATCTGCGCTTCCGTGCCGTCCGCATTGAACATCCGCATGCGCACATCGGCAGTGCGCGAGGGCAGAATCAGCACCAGACCGTCCGACCCCACGCCGAAATGCCGGTCGCTTATCCTCGGCGCTAGCGCTTCCGGTTCATCCACTCGATCTTCAAAACAGTTGACATATACGTAATCATTGCCGGTTCCCTGCATCTTGGCAAAACGCAATCTCTTCCTCATAACAACCTCAATTTACATATATTTCACCAAAATGGCGAAACATTTTCAAGAATAAAACAGCGCAGTCAGCCGTATTATCAAACTATAGTCCGAGCTTTTTGAAATGTAAAGAATTTCGCGGGCAAATACTGTATCCAAAAGCTGTTCACCGTAATTGGCATCTGTTAGAGGGATGCCACCATGCAGGAATGTCCGAAACGCTGAGATGGTAAAAATGGCATTCATATGAACAGGCAGCGATATCGTTGTAAATCATGCTGGTTGCAATTTACGCGGATGGTGTCTCTGAAGACGAAAAGCGCGAACAGCAGCAGCATCTTAGCGGCGCCCTTGTTGAAGGCGAGATTGCAGAGTTTCACCCGCGCAGTGGCCCGTACTATGGAGCAGGAAAAGAGATCTTCGCCGTAGGGGCGGTCGCTATGTGACGGAGTTTGTCGGCACTGTGGTCGCGCTGATGTGGAAGGGAAAATCCATAAAGCCGTTTTGGCGTGACTGACCGAGAATCCCGATGAGTAGGGTGGATCGAAAAATTAGGAGCAAGTTCTTGAATTGAGTGAGAATATGTCATCTTCCTGAAACACAAGGTGATTTGCGATGAAGCCGCGCATAGTTATCCGTAACATAGTGATACAGCAGACAATTAAGATTGCCAAGGACAGACGACTTCTTGAGGTAAAATACCCCCTAGCCATTTGACCAAGGGGATTTTCAATTACGCAAAAAATTATTCACTATTCCCGGCATTTTTCTTCCTCCATTTTCGATCCCGCTCCAACTTTATAGCTGGTTTTGCTTTTCGGGGGAAGGTCATGAATTCCGGTTTACAAACTCCACATCGACAGTTATAAGGCGTCATACGCCATTCATCAGAAATTCCTTAACGGGAGTGGAGTCATCGGCGGATAGAGCGAACTGTGGGTTGAAACATTTTTAAAACCGTAAAAAGCTCTCTATTATATTGCCATGGAGATACTCACAACACCGCAGGAATTGAGGGAACAATGCCTTGACTGGCGTGTTGCTGGACTAACTGTCGCCCTTGTTCCCACGATGGGGTGCTACCACCTTGGACATCAAAGTCTGATGCGCCACGCCGGAGAACTTGCCCGGCGTCTTGTCGTCAGTCTTTTTGTGAATCCGGCGCAGTTTGGTCCCGGTGAAGACTTGGACATTTATCCCAAAAATGTCGAACGTGATACGGCCATTGCTGAAGCCTGCGGTGCAGATGTGCTGTTTACGCCGTCGCCAGATGTAATGTACGCGCCGGATCACGCCACATGGGTAGATGTTCCGGAAATGGCGAAAAAACTTTGCGGGCAAAGCCGTCCCGCGCATTTCCGTGGCGTTTGCACTGTTGTACTCAAACTTTTTCTTCTCAGTCAGGCCGATGTGGCTGTGTTCGGGAACAAGGACTGGCAGCAACAGGCCATTATTCGCCGCATGGCGCGCGACCTCAACATGCCGATCCGTATTGAAACGCGCCCCATTGCGCGCGAAGCCGACGGGCTTGCCCTATCCTCGCGCAATATATTTCTCGCGCCTGAAGAACGCGCGCAAGCCCTTGAGATTCAGCGTGGCTTGCAGCATGCGCAGGAACTTGTGAACCACGGCGAAAAAGACGCCGTTCTGTTGCAGAAAGCCGTTCTCAGGTGTTGGACCGAACGATTGCCCTTGGGACGGCTTGATTATCTTGTCGCTGTGCATCCTGAAACACTGGAGCCGGTAATCTGTGTTGAAGCACCGACACTCATGGCATGCGCGGTCTACCTGGGAAAAGTTCGGCTTATTGACAATATTTTGTTGTATCCCTGAAAATTGCTTCCGTGTCATGGAGAAGTCGTAACTATTGACTGCATCTCCATAAATTTATTTATATTTCAAGGAGAGTTCCATGCAGACCAAGGGTAAATATTTTTTCACTTCAGAGTCCGTTACAGAGGGACATCCTGACAAGGTAGCCGACCAGATTTCCGACGCTGTGCTCGACACGCTTCTTGCTCAAGATCCCGACGCCCATGTGGCGTGTGAAACGCTTGTGACTACCGGCATGGCTGTAATAGCCGGAGAAATTAGCACTCACGGCTATGCCGATCTGCCAGCTGTTGTGCGCGAAACAATCAAAAAAATTGGTTACAACAGCTCCGGGATGGGCTTTGACTGGCAGACCTGCGCCATAATTTCATCCATTGATCACCAGTCTCCGGATATTGCCCAAGGCATCTCGCGTGGGCATCCTGAAGACCAGGGGGCTGGCGATCAGGGCATGATGTTTGGCTACGCATGCAATGAAACAGCCACGCTGATGCCGGCTCCCATTTATTGGGCGCATCAGCTTTCCCAGCGTCTGGCAATGGTTCGCAAGAACGGTCTTGTTGATTTTTTCCGTCCGGACGGCAAGACTCAGGTTTCTTTTGAATATCAAGACGGCAAGCCTGTGCGCATCAACAATGTGGTTGTTTCCACGCAGCACAGTGCCTCCGTCAGCCAAGAAGATGTGGCCGAGGCAATAAAACAGCATGTTATTAGACCTGTTTTTACGCCTTCCGGCTATTTTGACGAAAAAGACTGTGAAATTTTCATCAACACCACGGGCCGTTTTGTGGTGGGTGGTCCCATGGGGGACTGCGGTCTCACCGGGCGCAAAATCATTCAGGATACCTATGGCGGAAGCGGACACCACGGAGGAGGCGCATTTTCCGGTAAAGACCCTTCCAAGGTGGATCGTTCCGGGGCCTACATGGGCCGTTATATTGCAAAAAATGTGGTGGCGGCAGGCCTTGCTCCGGTATGCGAAGTGCAGATTGCCTATTGTATCGGTGTGGCACAGCCGGTGAGCGTGCTGGTTTCCTCACAGGGAACCGGAGATATTCCGGATGAAATTTTGACGCGCGCTGTGCGGGAAATTTTTGACCTGCGACCTTATTTTGTCAGCAAGCGCCTTGCCCTGAAGCGTCCGATTTACCAAAAAACTTCGGTTTATGGACATTTTGGCCGTGAGCTACCTGAATTCACTTGGGAGATTACGGACGCCGCCGCCGATTTGCGCACGGCGGCCAAGATATAAACTTCATGTGTATTTTTGAGGAAGTATAGTGTCCGGCAACAGTTTTGGACGGCTTTTGCGCCTGACCAGCTTTGGCGAATCTCATGGCCCCGGTGTGGGCGGCGTGCTTGACGGTTGCCCTTCGGGAATTGAGCTCTCCAGGGCAGATATTCAGGCAGATCTTGATCTGCGCAAACCGAGCTTGGGGTCAACTTCCACAAAACGCAAAGAATCCGACAAGGTACGACTGCTCTCTGGCGTCTTTAGGGGGCTGACCACCGGGATGCCTATCGCGTTTTATGTGGTCAATGAAGACCAGCGTTCACGCGATTACGGTGAATTGGCGGAAGTTTTCCGCCCCGGGCACGCGGACTGGACATATTTTCAAAAATTTAACGGCATCCGGGATTATCGCGGCGGCGGCAGGGCTTCAGGACGTGAAACCATAGCGCGCGTCGCAGCCGGGACAATTGCCAAAAAAATTCTTCAGCGACACAAGATTGTTATCTTCGCGGGTTGTATGGAACTGGGTGGCATCCCGATTTCGCCGGATGAAACAGACTTGGCGGGTGCCGTCACCCGTCCTTATTTTGCCGCTTCATCCACAGCGCCAGCCATGTGGGATGCCCGCGTGGAAGAAGCTCGTGCCGCCGGTGATACTCTGGGCGGCATTGTCGCCATTATGGCCGGGAATGTGCCCGCTGGTCTAGGCGAACCCGTATTTGACAAACTGGAGGCCGTTTTGGCGCATGCCGTGATGAGTGTCGGCGCGGTGAAGGGGGTGGAAGTCGGCAATGGATTTGCATCTGCCCAACTCACGGGAGCGCAGAACAATGATCCCCTTCTGCCCGGAGGGAAATTTGCCTCAAACCGTGCGGGGGGCATACTGGGCGGAATTTCCAGTGGCCAAGACATTGTTTTGCGCGTGGCAGTCAAGCCGATAGCTTCCATTGCCCGAAAACAACACACTGTGGACAAACAAGACCGACCAAGGGAAATTTTGATCGGCGGGCGTCATGACCTTTCCGCCATTCCACGAATTATTCCTGTTCTCTCCGCCATGACAGCTCTTGCACTGGCAGATGCCCTGCTGCTACAGAAGCGTATGGATCCCTGTTGATGAGTCAAATATCGCAGATCGGCAATGGCGGACAAATTTCCGATCTGTGTCAGTCAAATACGCAACTTGTTGAATTGACCGGAACAGTCGACCGACTTCTTTTTCATAATGAAGATAACGGCTATACTGTTCTACGGTTGAATCCGATCTCCTCTGCGGACGCATGGCAAAATGACAAGTATCCGATGTTTTCGCCTGATCCTGTGACATGCGTGGGCTATATACTGAAACCGCAGGCAGGCGCGCAGATCAAGGTGAAAGGGTGTTGGGTCAATAATCACCGGTATGGACGCCAGTTTGCCTTTGATGTTGCAGAAGAAATTTTGCCTGCCACCATTGAGAGCATCCGTCTTTATTTGAGTTCAGGCTTCATCAGTGGTGTGGGCGACGGGATGGCCGGTCGTATTGTCAAACTTTTCGGCAAAGATACCCTGCGAGTATTGGATGACGAGCCTGAATTGCTGCTCAAAGTTCACGGCATCGGCAAAAAAACTCTTGAGCGTATTCAACAGAGCCGGGCAGAACACAGAGGCATACGCGATCTGCTACTCTTCCTTCAGCCGCACGGCATCACTACATCCTACGCGTTGCGTATTTACAAAGCCTATGGCACCCAAGCACTGAAGATTGTGCGGGAAAATCCCTACCGTCTCGCCATGGATATTCGCGGCATTGGCTTTGTAACAGCGGACGCCGCTGCCCGCAAGCTTGGCTTTGAGCGGGAACATCCGTTGCGAATTCAGGCCGGCACACTTTATGTACTGCAAAAATCAACGGATGACGGAAACGTGTACTTACCGGAAAATGTTCTGATTGAGTCTGCCTGCACTCAGCTTGACGTCGCGGTAGACATGGTTTCCGAGGCCATTGATTTCCTGGAAAGCGACGAAAAAATTGTTCGGGAAGAAATGGCGGAGGAAACTGGCGTTTATTTGAGCCGCTACCATCACTGTGAGGCCAAAATTGCCTTTTATCTGCAACGTCTGCTCCACTCACCCCGTTCTGTGGATATTACCGATTCTCAAGCTTCGGTGGACAAGGTGATCTCTGAAATTCCCATGAACCTTGCGCCGGAACAAATCAACGCGCTGCACATGGTGACGCGCAGCAAAATCATGGTGTTGACCGGGGGTCCGGGCACGGGCAAAACGACGATTATCAATGCCATTATACGTCTTTTTGGCGAAAAACACGCGCGTATTTTACTGGCCGCCCCTACAGGACGGGCAGCCAAACGTATGGCCGAATCCTGCTCATATGAAGCGCGTACTCTTCATCGCTTGCTGGAATACAGCCCTAAGGAAGATGGTTTTGCCCGTAATGAGAATAATCCCTTGGCCTGTGGGCTTCTTGTGGTGGACGAGTCTTCCATGATGGACTGTCTGCTTTTTTATCATTTGCTCAAAGCCGTCCCTCTTGGAGCAAATCTGGTGCTTGTGGGGGACATACATCAACTGCCTTCCATAGGTCCGGGAAATGTACTGTCCGACATCATTGAGTCGGGCTTTGTTCCTGTGGCGAAACTGACGAAAATTTTTCGTCAGTCTTCCGAAAGCGAGATTATCTGCAACGCTCACCTCATCAACCAAGGCATTGTTCCTCCGCTTGAATCAAATAAAAACAGGTTGTCGGACTTCTATTTTATACAGCAGAACGCCCCTGAAAAAGTCGCCCATATTATGGTGGATCTGGTGCGTAATCATATACCGCGCCGTTTCGGTTTAAATCCTGTGGATGACATTCAGGTTTTGACGCCGATGCACAAAGGAACTGTTGGGGCAGGGCGCATGAATGCGCTCTTGCAGGAAGTCCTTAATCCCAACGGGCTTGAGGTTCGACGCGGCGATAGGGCATTCCGTCTGCACGACAAGGTGATGCAACTGCGCAACAATTATGACAAAGATGTTTTTAACGGCGATATGGGCCGCATTGTTTCTGTCGACACCAAAAATTTCGCCTTGAGCATCAGCTTCGACGATCGTGTCGTTACGTATGAGTTTTCCGAACTGGATGAGCTTGTTCCGGCCTACGCCATTTCCATCCACAAGTCACAGGGATCGGAATACGAAGCCGTGGTTATTCCCATCATGATGCAGCATTATGTGCTGTTGCAGCGTAATCTGATTTATACAGGTGTCACGCGCGGCAAAAAACTTGTTATTCTGGTAGGGGAGGACAAAGCGCTCCATATGGCCGTCAAAAACAACAAAATTCGTCGGCGTTATACGCGACTGGTCTTGCGGATGCGTCCCGATACACAATATCAAACTGCAAGAGAAATACCTATGCCGTAAAGCGCGAGCGCCGTTGCTCTGTTCAGATTTTCAATCAAGGAGTATTTCGCTTTACCGCAATATTTAGGGAAACGCTTATTTAATCACCCCAAAGCACCTCAAATGGCTCGTCAAAATAAAATTTTTATATTAAATGTACTATTATTGAACCTGTCAATTCAGCAAACCCTTATCCACTCTGCATGTTGCCGCAGGTACGGAGGAGCGCTTGGACGACGGTTGAACCCCGTACGTTTTTTATTTAAGGCTCAACCAGACCTGTCGACATTCATTTTAACCAAAATAAAACAGCGGCAAGCCGCAAAAACGCCATAAAGAAAATCGTCGGCTTGTTATACCGAGTTGCCATCCACATGAAATGCTTAATTTTGCCAAACATTATTTCGATAACATCGCGTTCTTTATTTATATAAAAAGCTATCATATTCACGAGGTTCTTTGCGGTTTGATTTGGCCGGTATCACTGCCTCCGCATCCATCATGCCAATCTCGTCCACGATATAACCGGCATCGTACCCTTTTTATCCGCCAACTCCGCATCTGTCCTTTTTCCCGCAAACGGCGGGAGCGCTCGCGGAAAGTCCGAAAAGGGTTGCCCAAGGCGTCGGCAAGCGCATGAATCTTTGTGCCAAAACCGCTACGGGAACTGAAGCCTGACCTTGCCGCCCCCTTTAGCGCCAGCAGCATTTGGTGATATGACGCCGACGGGTAGCCAGGAAAAGATAGTGCGCTACGCCCTCGCCGGCTTACTGACCGATGTTGCCGAGTGTCTGCTGCCTGTTCGCGGCATCGCGGCCACCGGCATGATCACTAACTTTAAAAGTGGTTACAAAAATTGGAGGCTGGTCATAGACAAGGCCGCTATAAGCCTGTTGCAAGAAATACCTCTGGAGATGAAATCTCCAAAGGTATTTTGTACACAGGAACATATACACGACGTGCTCCTATAAAACAAAGCGCGCTTAACACCTTGGAATCTTTTGGCGTCCCCAAGGGGATTCTAATCCCTGTTGACGGAGTGAAAGCCATTTTGCAACCCCACGCTACTCAAGGAAATCAAGGAGTTAGTTGTGCATAGCGAAACAAAAAAGCGTAGCGGTACACAGCGTGGTACACAGTCCCGGTACACATTCAGACTCCAAATGATCCTTGCGAACCCGGTTTTATTCCCCATCGAGGCCAGCCGTAAAATCATATTCAGGCTCGGTTGTTTTTTACCGCTCTCCAGTGTGCAGATAAAAGAGAGCACTACATCCACCCGCTCGCTCAACTGTTCCTGTGCCAGTCCTTTTTCCAGCCGGTATATGCTGAGCACAGCGCCGAAGGCGTCTGAATGTTTTTTCTTTTCAGCCATTCAGACACTATAGCGAAGAGTTCTTCCTTTTTTGTTCACCCACTGGTGCCATTATTTACCCATAGGTGAACATTCAGCGGGAAAGTGTGCCAATAAAATGCGGGTACGGGGATAGAGGTTATTTATCTTGCAGTTTTTCCAAGACAATAAGGTGTGGATTGCCGCCTGGACAGCCATTGCCGCGTCAGCCAGGGAATGGCATACCGGCAGGGACGGTTGCGGGTATTGATGCATTGTTCAGCCAAGGCGAACATCAGGCGAATCAGCGTATCCGCCTTACGCTCGAAATCACGGACAATGTGATTGTACTCCTTATGGAGTTCTGAGCTGGCCGCAAACGCGCACGACAGCCTTTATGCCGCATCTCCTTTATGTGGCTGGTTACGCCGTGGCGCGGGCGGGATGCCCGCACCGGCCCCATGCGCCGGGCGTCAAAATTGGATTACATTTTTACAATGTCCATAAGTTTTTGATAATTATTCACAACATCATACTTAACTTTGTCTTTATCGGCGGTGGTTGTGGAGCCGGAGAAAAAATCGAGGATGAGGTCGCTGTCTTCAACACCTGCCATTTTCAGGAACTTAACTATTACTGGTCATATTAGGACAAACAATCCCCTGGAACGTCTTAAACGTGAGATATGACGTCGTACACAAGCAGCAGGAGTTTCTCTGAGGTCATGCGGCCTGATGCTGATATGTGCCCGTTTAGATACATGGGCAGGCAAAAGTGGGATTTGCAACGGGACATCAATATGGAGACCGGAAAAGGCGGCAGCGTAACTTGGAGCAGGTCAGCTACCAGTCTCATTGTCTGGCACTGAGTCCGCAATTCAGGACTGTTTCGACGACGGCTTATCTTTGACCACAACTGGCTTGACGACGGTGCCCGAGCGCAGACAACGCGTGCAGACCATCAGCGTACGCACATTGCCATCAGGGAACTGATGGTGCACACGCTGCAGATTGGGATTGAAGCGACGTTTTGTCTTGATATTGGAATGGCTTACAAGGTTGCCGACCTGAGGCTTTTTACCACAAAAAACACATTCTTTGCTCATCATACCCTCCTGCGCGAATCAGAAATCGGCCTCTGATTTTCGTTGGAAACATATTTTATAAACATAAAAAAATTATATATTCCATAGCGACAAAAAAGCAAGATTATTATGTCATGTTTTTTCCCTAACAGGGAATAAATAACTTTGACAACTTCGCAAAAATTTTATTTAAGCAATGATCAAGGATTTTCTGGTATTATCATTGGCTTGAATTCCGGCTAATAACGCAATATTCACGTCCATCTCTGTCCGACTCCGAATACCCCCGGCAACTCAAAATACATTATATTATAGTATTGAACGACATTGTTAAGGTCAATCTATCAATTTCATACCCCTATTGACCGATTTCAATTCCCGATATATCCTCACAAGCAATTCAGATGGCGAGATTTAAAGCACATAAATGCGCTGTTATGCCGCATGGATTTTCCGCATAAACCGTGTGCCCATCAAATTGGACTCAAAAAGTTGATTCCCGGCAACGGGATTTTTACCGGCCTTTCATTCATCTTTGCCAGGAGGCAATTTATTATGCGTATTGCTGTTGGTCTGGGCATAAAAAGCGGAGAGGAGCGTCTTGAAAGCCAAGGCATAACACGCCGCGATTTTATGAAATTCTGTACCGCGATAACAGTAACCATGGGCATGAGGCCAGCCTTTGCCGCCAATGTTGCGGCGGCCCTGACAGGGCACAGACCATCTGTGGTGTACCTGCACATGGCAGAATGCACAGGTTGCTCTGAAGCGCTTCTGCGCACCTATAAACCATTTATTGACGCTCTCATCCTTGACACCATTTCTCTGGATTATCACGAAACCATCATGGCCGCTGCCGGCGAGGCCGCCGAAGATGCGCTGAATCAGGCCGTGGAAAATCCCGAGGGCTTTATCTGCATTGTCGAGGGCGCTGTACCCACAGCGATGAACGGAAAATACGGTTATGTGGGCGGACACACCATGTTTGACATCTGCCAACGGACTCTACCCAAGGCCAAAGCCGTTGTGTGCATGGGCACCTGCGCGGCGTACGGCGGCGTACAGGCGGCCAAACCAAATCCTACGGAAGCAAAGGGCATTGCCGAATGTTTTCCTGCTATCAAACCAATCAATATAGCCGGCTGTCCGCCCAATCCGCTCAATCTGGCGGGCGCGCTGGTGGCATTTTTACAAGGGCAAGAAATCAGACTGGACGAACTTGGCCGTCCTGTTATGTTCTTTGGGCAGAACGTGCATGAACTCTGTGAACGTCGCAAATTTTTTGACGAAGGCAAGTTTGCGTCCTCCTTCAACTCCAGGGAGGCCCGTGAAGGTTGGTGCCTGTACGACATTGGTTGTAAAGGTCCGCAAACATACAACAACTGTCCCAAAGTTCTGTTTAACGAAACCAACTGGCCTGTACGCGCCGGACATCCCTGCATCGGTTGCAGCGAGCCCGGATTCTGGGACTCCATGTCGCCATTTTATCAGAGCTAGGGGGAGCTATGAGCGAAATTATGAAAACAGCCCAGAGCGATTACACAGGCCCGGTGGTGGTGGATCCGCTCACTCGTATTGAAGGACACCTGCGTGTTGAAGTGGAAGTGGAAAACGGCAAAATCAAGGAAGCCCGCACCTGCGGAACGCTCTTCCGCGGCTTGGAAACCATTCTTAGAGGCCGCGACCCGCGCGACGCACAGCATTTTACGCAACGCACCTGCGGCGTGTGTACCCTTACTCACGCCCTTGCCACCACACGCGCCCTTGAAGACGCCATCAACAAGCCCATTCCTGCAAACGCCACCTATATCCGCAATCTTGCGCTCGGCATGTTGTTCCTGCATGACCATATTGTGCATTTTTATCATCTGCACGCTCTGGACTTCGTGGATGTGACGGCCGCCCTGAATGCCGATCCGGCAAAAGCGGCCAAGATTGCCGCGTCCATCTCCCCTCGCGAAGTTACAGCCGACGAATACAAGACAGTGCAGGACAAACTCACGGCCTTTGTACAGAACGGGCAACTCGGTCCTTTTACCAACGCCTATTTCCTTGGTGGACATCCGGCCTACCAGCTTGATCCGGAAATTAACCTCATTGCCACGGCAGACTACCTCAAAGCCCTGCGCATTCAGGTGGAAACGGCGCGGGCAATGGCGGTTTTCGGCGCTAAAAATCCACATACCCAGTTTATGGTAGGCGGCGGCGTTACCTGCTATGAGGCACTTACGCCCGAGCGCATCAAGGAATTTCGCGAGTTGTACAAAAAATCACGCGAATTTGTTGAACAATACTACATTCCTGACCTTCTTGCGGTAATCGGGGGATACAAAAATTGGGCATCTTTCGGCGGAACGCAAAACTTCATGGCTTTTGGCGAATTTCCAGCACCGGGCGGCGAGCGGGATCTGAACAGCCGCTGGCTCAAGCCCGGCGTAATTTACAACCGTAAAATCGTCGATGCGCAGAAATTTGACCCGTCAAAAATTGCCGAACATGTCCGCCACAGTTGGTATGAGGGCGAGCAGGCACACACACCATATGAAGGCGAAACAAAACCAGCTTTCACAAAAATGGGCGACAAGGACCGCTATTCCTGGCTTAAAGCTCCCCGCTACGACAACAATTCCATGGAAACAGGTCCGCTTGCACAGATGCTTGTCGCTTATGCGCAGAATCACAAAATTGTGAAGCCGCTTGTCCAGACAGTACTCGACAAGTTGAGCGTGGGGTCGGAAGCTCTTTTCTCCACTCTTGGTCGCACGGCAGCGCGCGGCATAGAAACCTTGGCAGTTGCCGAGCAGATTGAAAAATGGCTTGAGGAGTACGAAAATAATATCGGCAGGGGCGACAAAAAAATTGTTGAGGATTATGCGGATCCCAAGGATGCCAAGGGTGTGGGCTTTGTTACTGCACCCCGCGGTGGGCTCTCGCACTGGTTGGTGACGGACGCAAACGCGAAAATTTCCAACTTCCAGCTTGTAGTGCCCACCACTTGGAATCTGGGGCCTCGTGATGCGGGCAACATGCCCGGAGCGGCGGAAGAAGCTCTTGTGGGAACGCCGGTGGCCGATCCCAAGCGTCCTGTGGAGATTCTGCGCACCATCCACTCCTTTGACCCCTGTATTGCCTGTGCCGTGCATGTGATAGACGGACAGACCAATGAGGTACACAAGTTCAAGGTGCTGTAAGATTGTTATGCAATAATACTCTACCGGCTGACTGTGGCTTCAGGCAACAGCTAAAGCTAGCGATTTAGGTATATTGCGCCATCAGTGAACGGATTGCCCGCTATTGTGAAGCTGAATAGCCTGTCGCGGCGACGTTGAGGTGGACTAAAGCTACTTCGGAGTTCGCCGGGTAAGTTGAGTTTGAAAGCGTTATTTACTCTGACGACCGGCGAGTTTATGATGGCCTTATGGAATCAACTGGTTTTCCAACAATCACACATCAACGGCACGAAAAGTTTCCGAGCCTTCGCCAAAACTCGGTTGGCATGCTTCAGGGGTTTACAAAAACACACTTTTTACTTCCACTTGAAAGAATGCGAATTTCGTTTTAATCTCAGAGGATATATACAAAATGGTCCTCAAAATGTTCCGGGAAAATCCTCTCAGCCAAGCATGACCAAACATAAAAATATACTATCGAATTTTATAGAAATACTATTGCGTATCATTGCGATACATAAATACTCTTAATGTTGCGAGAGAAAGAAAGAATTTTGCGACGGGCAGGTGTATCTTCGCTCAAAAGGCGAAATCAGAGCTTGAATTCTCCTCCTCGAGAACTTATGATGTGATCGAAAAATGATATGTTTTTTATCGGCCTGTTGGACGGAATTTTTTCTGCGGTAGGTCTGTCTGTCTGTGCAACGTCGACATTTTTTGAGAGATGACCAATGGGAGCGGATAAAGGACGCATTGCCGGGGAAGTCTGAAGATCCTGGCGGAACATGTGCCGATAATCATTTATTTGTAGAAGCTTGTAATGTGGACAGCAAAGACTGGA
>JAITNF010000010.1 GCA_031290615.1 Desulfovibrio sp.
AAAGTGAAGGAGGTCATGGAGAAGATCAACTGGATAGTCTTTCACGAGGAGGCGGTTCCGGACAACGTCACGCAGCTGCCGAGGGATCTCTTGGAGATTGCCAAGCAGGCCGAGCAGGAGGAGGAGCTGCCAAGAAGGACAGCGCGTTTGTTCTGGACACGGGCGCGTTTACCACTGGTGTGCCTAAGTACGACTTTGACCATATCCGACTAATCCCCAAGTGCGAGAAAGAGGGATCATGTCCGCGCCGGATTCCCCACAAGAACGACGACTGATGGGTAGGCATGGACCACGCGTATAGGAGGAGTTTATCCAGCGTGATTAACAAATAGGCATAGGCGCGCACAACGGGAAGACATATGTTGAGCCGAGTGAGGAAGAGAAGAAAAAGTTTTTCAAGGGGCATAAAATCAAATTTTAATCGGAATAGCGGTTCTTTGGGGTCGCTTTTTTTATTGGGCAAAAGCGCAACAAATGCCGAGCGGCTCACCAATTCAATCAACCAACATAGCGATTTTTCCATGCCCGTCAACCTCCAGTTCCTTGATTGGCGTATGGATTATGGTAGTCGGCGGACTTTCAACGTGGTTTTAAAAGAGTTTGAGGAGGCTTTTCAGCCCCATACACCCGTGCCTCATCCATATCTTGCGGGCCACGATGCTTTATCAGTCCTGCCTTGTCTTTTTGGCATCCATAATCTTTGGTGAGCAGTAAATCTTTGCAGTAAATCTTTATGGCAGTGCGCTCTACTATAAGGAATTCCGTGTTTTTCGTGAATCCCATGTATATAATGAATTAAAATAATTAGCGGAATTGACCTTGTCGTCAAAGTTTTTTAAAAAGACGAAATGGGCCTCCGCCTTTTCCGCTCCTTCCTTCCAACTCCATACAGAGTACTGAAAGATATTCGGCGTGTCATGACGGATTCTCCTAAATCAATTTTATCCAAGGGAAAATACATCTTTACAAGAGAAGATTGCCAGTGAGCATTTATTATTTTTTCATGTTCATTACAGAATAATGGCCGCATTGTGTGATGCAACTATTGCTGAAGCCTCTGATAAAAGCGGTTTACTTATTCAAGCTAGAGAATGCTTACGCTTGAATAAAAAACTGATAATTCTCAAGCCAGTGTTTGAAGATACATCATTAACATGGTCTAAATTCTATGCCGCAAGGGCGCTTTGGTAGCGGAAACTATTAGTGATATTAAGAGCATGCTTGGGCATGGCAAATGATTCGCTGGACAAAATGGGATAATACCTGGAGTAGAAGCAGGCCGTTTCTTGACCCTTCTGCCCATGTTATTTTTTACTATAGACAGTGGCGGTGGCAGAGTATCAGAAAGGCGAGTCAAACCAGCTTATCCTGCATTTTAAAAAATCAGTTGACGCTCCAGACAGTCAACTTGTCTACAAAAATCAAGCCATAAATCATTTTGCGGCTGAATTGACCGGCTTATTTGCCAATCCACAACCTGTAAAAACTTGTTTGACCTGGATTCAGCCAAGCAAGGCCAAAAGCGATCCTCTTTACGATAACCGCCTTAAGCTTGTTGCTAAAGCTGTATGTAAAACGGTACAGGCGTCAATATTTATATGCTAAGATCTTTGAACAGTTCCCCGGCAGAGGTGAAACACTTGCCGTTCCCTATGACTGCCTCATTCATGGCGGCTATGGTTTCCGCATTTGGCGTCATAAAGTGGCTAGGAAAGGAATGCAGTACCCCGGCCAGCGTTTGCGCATGTTTATACGGTATTGCCCCGTCGTCCTTTTTCAAAATCGGATATGCGGCTTTGATGGATGCCGAGAGTTACGTCCAAAGAATTTTGTGTCATGCCCGCCCGCTGCCGCAATGCCTTGAGCATGGCCCCGCCTCGCTCCACTTCCGGCATGGGCGAAAGGGCCGTTTCCATCGAGCCGGATTATCAAATTCTCCATCAGAGAAAAACAGTCCACCGGCACGCGGCAATATTGGCATGGGCAAATTCTGTTGTCTGCATTGCTGTTCTCCTTCGCTCTCTGCAATGACTCATCAGCCAGATGGGCATAACGCTGCGTCATTTGGGCGGAGCCGTGCGTCAAGAGCTTCTGCAAGGTGAAATATCCACAGCCCTGGTTGATACCATCCATGAGGCGAACGTGTGCCGCAATCCGTGGAGAGGCCGGAAGTCTTTGGACAGTCCTGCCTTGTCCCTGACACTTTGGGCAATGCGCTTGGAGTCTTTCCAAGGACTGCCGCCGTGCTCCAATTTTTCAAGTACCACTCTCGCCGCCGTGGAAAGGGGTATGCGCTCTGTTTTGTTGCCTAGTGCATCAGTCCGTAGCATCCGAATAATTGGGCTGACCACATGTAAAGGCGCTCCGGACGGGAGAATTCTAAAAAGTGATGTGGTATTGTCAAGAACTACACTCAGCAAAAAAGACCTTTCGCGCTTGAACTATATTGTGACGATGTTCATTGATTATGCTGAATTGATGGCGGAAGACGCGATATCCATGAGCATGGCGGACTGGCTTAGGGCAACGGACAATTTGAACAACAATTGCCGCAAGGTGTTGCAGGGGAAAGAGCGCAGCTCTCATGACGATACGGTGAAAAAAGCGGAAAATGTTTACGGGTTGTTCCGGGTGCAACAGGACAGAAAATACTGTCGGAATTTGATAAAGAAATGGCAAAGTATTTGACGAATGAAAAAGGCGACGCGCAATGAAATTCAACGACACATCTTGCCGAATTTTGAGCTGTTTGCAGATTTTTGGCTTGAGGTCGAGTTTTTATTCTGCTATATAAAAGTCATGTTTAATGCTGGAGTAATTTCCACTACAGGTTCGCTGGTCGCTTCCACGCAAACGACGCCAGAAGCCGCAGATGTCAACACGGAAAGTCAATTACGTCTTCTTTTTGATTTGACGCAGGTTATGAATTCGGCCATCGCCGTCGAAGATGCCCTTGACGCGGCTCTCGTGCTGATGGCCAAACATATGCATATGATGCGCGGCAGCATTACCCTTATTTCGCCGCAGACCGGGGAGATTCGTATCGAGTCCTCTTGGGGCCTTACGCAGGCTGAGCGTCAGCGTGGGCGCTACAGGGCAGGGGAGGGCGTTATCGGGCGGGTTATCATGACAGGGAAGCCCATGTACGTCACCAATGTGTTCGATGAGCCGCTTTTTTTGAACAAAACGCGGTCCCGCAATCTGAAAAGCGAGAGTATTTCTTTTATCTGCGTGCCGATTCGTCTGTGTGACAGGGTGGGTGGGGCACTTTCCGTTGACCACCTGTTGGCGGATGCGGCCACGCTGGAAGAAGAAATGCGCCTTTTGATAATTATCGCCGCGCTTTTGCGCGATGCGGCGCTGCAGATGCAGCTCGCCATGGACGAAAAGAGTGAGTCTGCGCGTCCCAAGAATTTCGTTGGCAATTCCGAAAAAATGGAAATCGTCTATACCCAAATCGCACAGGTCGCCTCTTCAGCGACAACAGTGTTTCTGCACGGCGAATCAGGCACGGGCAAAGAACTTGCGGCCAAGGCCATACACATCGCTTCCGCGCGGGCGAGAAAACCCTTCATTTCCCTCAACTGCGCTACTTTACCTGAAACTCTTGTGGAAAGTGAAATCTTCGGACACGAGCGGGGAGCTTTTACCGGGGCAAACGCCATACGCAAAGGACGCTTTGAACTAGCAAACGGAGGCACGCTCTTTCTTGACGAAGTGGGGGAACTTCCTCTGCTCACCCAAGCGAAACTGTTGCGTGTGCTTCAAGAACGCTCCTTCGAGCGCCTCGGCGGGATGGAAACAATCCATGTGGACGTGCGTTTTATCACAGCCACAAACCGCAATCTGGAGCAGATGGTGGAAGACGGTCTCTTTCGGCGTGATCTTTACTACAGGCTCAATGTCTTCCCCATCAATTTGCCGCCGCTGAGGGAGAGGACCGACGACATCCTGCCCCTGGCCACGCACTTTCTGCAGAAGTTCGCCGAGGCAACCGGTCGGCGGCATGTGCAGTTTTCGGAAAAAGTTAGGGAAATACTTCAGGAATATTTTTGGCCCGGCAACATCCGCGAACTCGAAAATGTGATGGAGCGGACCGTGCTTTTGCTGGGGCAGGAACATATGGTCTTTCCGCAACATTTGCCGCTGGCTTTGCAAAACGCTGCTGTGCGCGTTGTCAGGAGAACTCTTGTGGCCTTTGACGGAGGACTGCAGGAACGCATGGACGCTCAGGAGCGGTCATACATCGTAGAAGCGCTGGAATGGAGTTGTGGCAAAATTGGTAAGGCGGCCTCACACCTTGGGCTCACGGAGCGCGTTATGGGCTTACGTATCAAAAAATACGGGCTCAATTACAAGGGTTTTCGCCGCACCGGCAAAAACATCGTCTGAAATACAGCGTGGGACAAAAATGTAGATTTTTAGTTATTCGTAATGTCTTGTTTTTACATTTTATATTTTTGGAGCGCACAATCTTGTGCGCTTTTTAATGCCTCTTTGCTACAAAAATGTTGAACCCCCAATGTTGCCCCTCTTTTTTATTCTGGGTTACAGGGGGCGACGGGGATATTTGAAAAAATATCCTGAAAATCAAATGAGATAAAATCCATTATTTTTTTTGGCACGATTCGTGCTATTTCTTCTCAAAAAATTTGCCGTGTCCAGCCGCGTAGCCTTTGCGTGTCCACGGCCGGCATAAGGGAGAATTGTATGAACGCCGCTGATACTGTTTTTATTATCATTTGCACCTGCATGGTAATGGTGATGACCCCGGCGCTAGCCCTGTTTTATGGTGGACTTGTCCGGTCACGCAATGTGCTGTCCACGCACATGCACAGTTATGCCTCACTGGGGATAATTACCGTGCTGTGGGTTCTTCTGGGTTACACGTTGGCCTTTGGCGAGGATGTGGGCGGAATTATCGGCGATCTGTCCTATATTTTCATGCGCGGAGTGGAAGGAGTAGCCGCGCCGGCCGCCCCGCAACTGCCGCACACCGTGTTCATGGCTTTTCAGTGCATGTTCGCGGTGTTGACGGTTTCGCTTATATCCGGCGCCTGCGCTGAACGTATACGTTTTTCAGCCATGTTGCTTTTTTCCGGGCTATGGCTCATTTTTGTCTACTCGCCCATGGCTCACTGGGTCTGGGGCGGCGGCTGGATGGCCAAAATGGGGGTCGTAGACTTTGCAGGTGGTGCTGTGGTACATATGGCCTCAGCCGCTGCTGCGCTAGCCTGCGTCAAGTCGCTTGGGCCTAGACTATCGATAGAGCAGGGCATTGTGCCCAACAATCTGCCCTTCACACTACTGGGTGGAGGTTTGCTGTGGTTTGGCTGGTTCGGCTTCAACGCGGGCAGCGCTCTTGTGGTCAGCACATTGTCCGGGCACGCCCTGATGACTACCCATGTGGCCTCGGCCTGTGGTATTTTGGGGTGGATGTTCGTGGAATGGAAGCGTATCGGCAAGCCGACAACCCTCGGCGTTATTTCCGGCGCTCTGGCGGGCTTGGTGGCCATTACACCCGCTGCCGGTTTTGTGGGGCTTTTGTCTGCCATGCTGATTGGTTTTGTCGGTGGCATGGTCTGCTACGGGGGGGTGTTGCTCAAAAACAGGCTCGGCTATGACGACGCGCTGGACGTCGTGGGCATTCACGGCATGGGTGGCACTTGGGGCGCGCTTGCCACAGGGCTTTTTGCCAATGCGTCCATTAATGAAGTGAACGGTCTATTTTTCGGCAATCCGTACCAGCTCTGGGTACAGTTTGTTTCCGTGGTCGGCACTTGGGTATTTGTCTTTGTGGCGAGTCGCATTCTACTCTATATTGTGGACGCGGCTGTGGGCATGCGCGTTACGCCTGATGCGGAGATCACGGGCCTTGACTTGAGCGAGCACAACGAACGCGGGTATTCGCTGTAACGTTGTGGCGTGAGCAATTTCGTATAACAGGGAGAACGTATGAAAAAGCTGGAAATAATCATCAGGCCCGGTGCCTTTGAAAAGGTCAAGAACGTGCTAACGGAACTTGGGGTTCATGGACTCAATTACAGGGAAATCAGGGGATTTGGCCGTCAGCGCGGTCACAAGGAAGTGTACCGTGGTACTATCGTACAGGTGGATTGTTTGCCAAAAGTCAAGATTGAAATAGTGGTGCATGATGAAGCTGTGGAAAAGGTGCTGGACACGATTGCAATCACTGTCCGCACCGGCCAGATTGGTGACGGCAAGATTTTCATCACCGATATACAGGATGCCGTGCGCATACGCACCGGAGATCGCGGCAACGCGGCTCTGTAGTCTGCTCCCTGAATCCGCACGGCCGAACACTAAATAGCGTTATAACCTAACAAGGAGACAAAACATGAGTTCATCCAGGAAAAAGGCCCTGTTTAAAGCCATTGCAACTGCGCCGGTTACACCCTGCGCCTGTGAAGAAAAATCTTTTGAGGCGGGCGAGGCATTTGGCCGTAATGTCTTTGGGCTTGCCATGTTACGCAAACGTCTGCCCAAGGATATTTACAAAAAATTGGCAAAAACCATTCGCAATGGTGATCGTCTGAATCCCGAAATTGCCGATGTGGTCGCCAACGCCATGAAGGATTGGGCCATTGATCGCGGGGCTACGCACTACACACACTGGTTCCAGCCTATGACCGGTCTGACGGCGGAAAAACACGACGCCTTTCTTTCTACTTCTTCCGAAGGACAGGTGATAAGCGAATTCTCCGGTAAAATGCTCATCAGCGGCGAGCCGGACGCATCATCCTTTCCCTCCGGCGGCATCCGTTCCACTTTTGAAGCCAGGGGCTATACTGCATGGGATCCCTCCGTGCCGGTATTTATCATTGGCGGCCCCTACGGCGCGACGTTGCATATTCCTACCTATTTCTACTCCTATTCCGGCGAGGCACTTGACCGCAAGATACCGCTTATGCGCTCCATCTCCGCGATTTCCCATCAGGCCTTGCGTATTCTGAAGATTTTCGGCAATGCCACGGCCACCTATGTGCGCCCCATGGTTGGACCGGAGCAGGAGTACTTTCTTGTGGACAAAAATTTGGCCTTCCTGCGCTCTGACCTTATGCTGACGGGACGCACTCTGATCGGCGCCAATTCGCCAAAGGGACAGGAGATGGAAGACCACTATTTTGGGGCTATCCCCATTCGCGTGATGAGTTTCATGCAGGATGTGGAGCGCGAGCTGGTTGCCTTGGGCATTCCAGCCAAAACGCGTCATAACGAGGTGGCCCCAGGCCAGTTTGAAATCGCGCCAGTGTATGAAGAAGCCAACATCGCCTGCGACCACAACATGCTGTGCATGAACATGATGCGGCACATGGCTGGGCGCCATGGATTTGTATGCCTGTTGCACGAAAAACCCTTTGCCGGCGTCAATGGCAGCGGTAAACACAACAACTGGTCACTCTGCGACTCCGGCGGGGCTAACTTGCTCAATCCGGGAAACACGCCACTGGACAACGCGCAGTTTCTGGTCTTCTTGGCCGCCATTCTGCGAGCCGTGCACAGGCACAGCATTGCTCTGCGTATCGGCACCGCAGGGGCCGGTAACGACCATCGCCTTGGCGCGAATGAAGCTCCACCAGCCATCATTTCCGTATATCTGGGAGAACAGTTGACGGAAGTACTGGAATGCATCACAACAACCGGCGCTAAAAGTTCCCCCAATGCCAAGGATGCCTTAATGGAAGTGGGCGTTTCCACTCTCCCCCCCCTGCCGGTGGACCTTTCCGACCGCAATCGCACAAGCCCCTTTGCCTTTACTGGCAACAAATTTGAATTCCGGGCTGTGGGTTCCTCGCAATCCGTCGCGCCGGTGAACATTGCCCTCAACGCGGCCGTGGCTTGCGCTCTAGACGATATTGCCACCATGCTGGAGGCCAGCATCTCCGACGGCAAAAAACTTAAGGACGCTCTGCAGGAACTTCTGCCCAAACTCTTCAAGGAACACATGCCCGTGGTATTTAACGGTAACGGCTATGCGGAATCCTGGGCAAAAGAAGCTGCCAGCCGCAAGTTGCCGAACCTAAACAATACTGTGACGGCGCTGGAGCACTACAGTGATCCGGAGGTGATGAATGTATTCCTGCGTCACGGCGTTCTTTCCGAACGCGAGATATTGGCGCGTCAGGAAATACTGTTGGACAACTACGCCAAAACTCTCCGCATTGAAGGTCATGTGTTGTCGGATATTCTCCGCTCGCAAGTTCTGCCGCAATGCCTGGAAGCCCAGACAAAAACCGCTGACTCCGTTATCAAGACCCGCGAGGTTTTGGGTGAAAAGAGTACCAAAAGTGAGGAGGAAAACTTCAATCTCCTGCACTGCCACATTACAGCCCTGCAAAAGAGTGTGGAAAATTTGGAAAAAGCTGTTGAAAAAACTGAAAATACCGAAGGCGCGCTGGAACAGGCCAAACTCGGCCGCGATTCCATACTTCCGCTTATGGAAGAATGCCGCAAGCACGCCGACGCTCTGGAACGTCTGGTGGAAGACTGCTTGTGGGTGTTGCCCAAATATGCCGAATTACTTTGGATTCACTAACATTTTGATGAAAATGATTAGGAGTTCTCCTTGAGCATGTTGCGCATGAAATAAAACAAAAAGCGGAGGTTTCGGCCTCCGCTTTTTGTTTGGTGCCGAAAGCGGGCGTTTATGTTTTTATGGCGCAGGTGCAGCGGTCCAGTCCGGCCAGATCGCGCTGTGTGCCGATATTGCCGAAAACTCCGGCGCTGTCAAGCAAGGCCCGCACTTGCTCGCCCTGTTTTGCCCCGTGTTCCACAAGTACCATTCCTTCTTTTTTGAGCACACGCGCCGCCAAGCGGACGACGGCTTCAAGGTGCAATGTGCCGTTGCAGAGAGAAAAAAGCGCACAGTGCGGTTCAAAACATAGCACTTCGTCCATGACCATATCTGTTTCCGATTCCGCGATATATGGAGGGTTGCTTACCAGCAAATCAAAGAAACATGGTTTTAACGGTGCCCGGCACATATCAGCCCGAATATACGCAAGATTTGACGTGGCGTTGAGGTTTTGAGCGTTGAACTTTGCAACTCCGAGGGCTTTTTCGGAAATCTCCAGAAGCACTCCACGCCAGAGACCGCGCTCCAAAGCCAGAGTAATGCCAATGCAGCCGGAGCCAGCGCCGATATCCGCAAAGAACAAACGTTTGGATTCCGGCAGAAGATTAAGGGCTGTTTCCACCAGCAATTCGGTTTCAGGGCGGGGAATCAGGGTATCCGGAGTAATATGAAAATTACGGCTGAAAAATTCTTTCCGACCCAGAATATGGACCAAGGGTTCCCTGTTGGTTCTGCGGAGAATAAGTTGGTTCAGGTCGGTGAGTTGCTCTTCAGTCAGCTTCCGATCCGCGCCGAGAACGCAATCCAGACGCGTGATGTTCAGCACGCTGCAAACCAGAAGCTGCGCGCACAGTTGAGGGCTATCCACGCCTGCTCTCTCGAGGTGTCTTGCGGCCTCAGTCATATACCGGCGCAGAAGCATTGTATAACGGCACGCTTGCCGCGACAGAAGTTATTTTTTCGAGGTCTCTGCATCCAGCACATCTGCAATACACACGCCGAATTCTGCCACGTGCGGCGGCGGGTCGTAAAAAAGCGTCATGAAGAGTACTTCGCCGCCTTGCGGCACGTTGTTATTGTTGGCAAGGATTTCTATTTTGTTGCTCAGGAATGATTCCATTTCCTTTTCGCTGAGAACCTGCAACTGAAAGAGGGAAAGCTGTGTTCCGGCCAATTGTTTTTTGACGGAAAGGACTTTTTTGTTCTTGTCGTAAATGGCGGCTTCCACAACAATCATGGCTTTTGCCCGGGGAAATTCATTGACCACTTTTCCCTCAATTACCATGATGCTGCCCACTTTTTCATTGTCAACGTAATATTGTCGCACATTGCGCATGGTCAGTCGGGCGACTTTCTGCGCAATCTCTTCCGGTAGCGACGGCGTGGCGGCGATCAACCGGTTGAGCCAGAAGTACCACCCAAAACCACCCGCGAGACAGAGTACAAGCAAAAGGACAAAAAAAGCGATCTTCCGATCGAATTTTGCCTTTGAGACGCCTTTTTTTGCATTTTGTTCGGGCATTTTTGAGCTAGGCGGCGCAGAATACGGGAAAACGTTTTTGCAGACGGAGCAACGCAGTTTTACACCGTACTGCACAACGCTTTCAGGCAGTTTGAACCTGCTCGCGCAGTTTGGGCATTGAATTTCCATTAAATGGTTTACTCCGCAATTATCTCGTAAACAGTTAGCAAAGCGTGCCAGTGTTCCACATAATCAAGTCCGTAGCCTACTGCAAATCCATTGTTCAGGCGAAAGGCGGCAAAGTCGACATTTACCTCAATTTCCTTGCGCCAGCTGTCAACAATGTCTTCCATCCTGAATTTGTGGAACTATCGGTGTAACTGGACAAGCGTACGAAATCCACTTCGAGTTTTTTGTTTTGCAAAGATCGTACCACATCACCAAAAAACATAAAAGCACCTCTTAGCACACATACCGCCACAGATGGATCTACACCATAAATATCATCAAGTTCTTTTGCAAGTTCGCGTACACGCATTGATATCGCGGGAGCAAAAAGCTCCCTGAATTCTTTTACCAGCGTGTAAGGCACAGTTTTTCTCCTCTTCAGAAAAAAAATCGTCAGAAGTCAGACGGTAGACGTTGCTTGGGCATCTTTTTTTTCGGAAATATCCAGCAAGACGGCTATTTCATCACAGTCCGGATATTTGGGACAATTCACGCAATCAGCCCAGATTTTTTGCGGCAGAATGTCTTTTTCCACCACGTTGAAACCCAGACTGAGAAAAAAGATTTTTTGGTATGTCAGGGCAAAAATTTTTTTCAGATGCAGTGCTCCGCACTCATTGATACAGGCGTTCACAAGGCATCGTCCCAAACCCTGACGTCGCAAATCATCACGCACCACAAGGGAGCATATTTCGCCCAGTTCTTCCCATATGGGTGTCAGCGCGCAACAGGCGACAATCTCTCCTCCACGGGATTCAGCCACATAAAAATTGCGTATGTGGACGTATAGATAAATAAGGGCGCGTGGCAGCAAAAGTCCCTTCTGCGCGCTCTGCAGCAAAAGCTCGTGCATCGTCTTTACATCGTTCTGATGCGCCTTGCGTATGGCATATGGCTTCATTGGATTCAGTGTTCCAGAAGTTTGTTGATAACCAGTTTCAATGTGTTGCCGTCAATGACGCCCGGCTCCGAAATTATCAACAGGCCGTTTCTGGAATAAAAAGCGTTGTGCGGAATGCTGCTCACGCGATAGGCATCAGTGATGTCCCTGCTGGCCATGTATACGTGATAGCGTATTCCCATATTTTTGACAAAAGGAGCGACAACCTTGGGAGTCTCACCCACTGAAAGGCCGATAAAGACAATATCCCTGCCGGCGTATTCATCCGCCGCGCGGGCAAGTTCCTGGATTTCGATCCGGCAGGGTGGGCACCATGTGGCAAAAAAATTGATGGCGATAACTTTGCCCCTGTTTTTTGCCAGCACGCCCGTAAGTCCGTTCATATCCAGAGTGGCCGTGGTCTGCGCAAGGACGGCGCAGGGTATGAGCACACTTGATAGGAAAAACAATAAAAAAAAATTCATGGCTATCTTCACATTTTCAAGCATGCAAAAGTTTTCTTGCTATTCTCACGGCTCCCACCGCGTCGTCACTGTAAGCGTCTGCGCCGATGGCCTCGGCAAAAGCCTGTGTAACGGCAGCTCCGCCCACCATGACCTTGATGGGCAAATTGCGCTCCCGGACAATGTGTATCGTATCTTCCATGCGTATCATGGTAGTGGTCATCAAGGCCGAAAGACCGATAATATTCGCGTTATGCCGCATTGCGCAAGACACAATGGCCTCGGCAGGCATGTCCTTGCCTGCGTCAATTACGTCAAAATCGTGGTTGCCGAGCAGAAGCTCCACAATATTCTTGCCGATATCGTGGATATCGCCTTCCACTGTGGCCATAACCACCACAGGGCGCGCTTCCGCACCACGCTGATTTGCCAGAAGCGGCTTCAAGTGCGCAAAGGCCGTCTGCATGGTTTCAGCCGAACGGATAAGTTGCGGCAAAAAATATTCTCGCCGTTCGTAACGCGCCCCTACTTCCGTAATAGCCGGGAGCAGGGAGTCCTGCATCAATAGAAACGGGTCCGCTCCAGCAACGAGATCCGCATTAAGAAAACTCAGCACATTTTCCATATCGCCGTTCAGCACGGCCTCGGAGAGATTTGTGCTGGCGCGGGTCTTTTCGACATGTCCGGTATGGCCGCCTTCATGTTTCCAGTTTGCATAAGAACCGATAAAAGATGTCGAGTTCCTGTCATCCCCTTTAAGCACGGCGATGGCTTCTGCCGCTTCCCTAACACGCGGCGCGGACGGATTGGCAATGCAGGAGTTCAGTCCTGCCCCGACAGCCAGCGACAAAAATGTGGCGTTAAGCAGATCGCGCGCTGGCAAGCCAAAGGAAATATTTGACAGGCCGATTGTCGTCGGCAGCCCTTCTTTGTGGCACCATCTCGCCATTTCTAGGCACTCTCTGCCGCCGCCGCCTGCGGAAGACACCGCCAAGGCCAGTATGTCAACCAGTACCAGACGCTTTGGTATGCTCAGTTGTTCAGCCTGCGCAAGCAATTCCTCAATGATGCGAATTCGTTCTATCGCCTTGTGGGGCAGGGATGATCCCTTGAGAGGTAAAAGAATAAATGGGGCACCAAAGTCTCTGCAGAGAGGGCCAAGTATTTCCATGCGTCCAGGTTCACCGCTGACTGAGTTGACAAGAAAGGAACCGGGACACCATGGCAATGCCCCGGCAATGGCTCCACTATTGGAAGAATCCAGCGAGAGGGGCTGGGTCAACCGCACGGAAAGAAGCCGCACGAGTTCTGGCAACAGACTTGTCTCGTCCGCCAGAGATGCCCCGGCATTGACATCCAGCACGCGGGCACCAGCTGCCGCTTGCTCGTCAGCCAGACGCAGGGCTGTTGTGAAACACCCTTCTCTCAGTTCCTGCGTGAGAATTTTTTTACCCGTCGGGTTTATGCGCTCTCCAATAATGGTGAAGGGGGCGTCCTTCCCGACGCGCACCAGGCTGGAGCGGCTTGTCAGGCTTATGCCGCGGCGTTGCGGCGGCGGGGGATTTTCATAACGTATGAGATGTACGGCACACGACAGGGCGGTCAGGTGCTCCGGGCTCGTGCCGCAACATCCGCCGAGCACGCGTACGCCCTGCGCAGCAAAAATCGCCGTTTCCCGCGCAAATTCTTCGGGTCCCAGCGAAAAAATGGTTTCGTTTCCACGCAGTTCCGGCAGTCCGGCGTTGGGTTCGGCCAAAACGGGACAGGAGCAGACGGGCAGTATTTCCTCGATGACAGGAAGCATCTGTTCCGGGCCCGCGCTGCAATTTGTGCCTACGACATCCACGCCCATATTCTGCATAGTCTCGGCAAAAATAGCTGGCGTCGAACCCGTCAGGCTCAAACCTTGCTCAAAGGTCATGGAAACCATAATCGGCAGGTCGCATTCCCGTCTCGCGGCAACAACGGCAGCTCTGGCCTCCGCAAGGTCATACTGGGTCTCAATGAAAATCAGATCCGCGCCTCCGGCCGCCAGTCCACTGATCTGCAGGGCAAAAGCCTCAATACACTCATCCGGAGTTATCTCGCCGAGAGGTTTTATAAATTGTCCGGTGGGCCCTATATTGCCGGCCACAAAAAAAGGTTTTCCGGTTTCACGGCCGGCCTGGCGCGCAATGGCGACCAAAGCCCTGTTGACGGCGAAAACGTCCGCGTTTTTCGGCAGCTTGTATGTATTGCCCCCAAAAGTACAGGATGTTATGATATCAATACCGGCATTCAGATAGGCCTTGTGGATAGTTCGCAGCAAGTCCGGGTTGTCAAGGCAGTATATTTCCGGGCTTACGCCGGTCGGCATCCCGGAATGTTGCAGCATGGTGCCCATTGCGCCGTCAAGCAAAAGGGGGCGCCCTGATAAAAGCGCCTGACTGAATGTCATGGTTGCCGCCTGTGGTCTGATGGAAATAATTTCCTGTTCTTGCTTAAAAGCATTGAAAAATACAATTCAAAACTATAGCATACCGCGTCGTCAGAATTTTCAAGCCGTGACCGATAAAGTAACTATATATAATTTTTCTATTTTTACAATAGTTGTAATTTGTCGTTGCCGGTGCAGGTTTTCGTTCTCCAGTGTGCAAGTATGATGAAAATGAAAAAAAATAGCAAGATAGACACCACATCGATAGTTAAAGTTATGCCTCCTCATCCGCAAGATGCGGTTCCGGATGTGTCTCAGGACATGCCCGAGGAAGAGCAGGACATGTTCAACCCGTTAGAAATGTCTTCTGAAGGCGTTCTTGAGGCGGACAATTTTTCCTATTCGGCCCTGCCTGTGCCTTCCAAGCCTCGTCTGCCCAAACTTGCAGGAGATAGGGACAGCCTGCATCTGTATTTGCGTGAAGTCAGCCGTTTTTCCCTGCTTACCCCGGAGGAGGAGCATGAAATGGCCCTGCGCGTTCGGGATAGCAACGATCCGGATGCCGCTTTTCGTCTGGTTTCCTCCCATCTCAGACTGGTTGTGCGTATCGCCATGGACTTTCAGCGTCGATGGATGCAGAATGTGCTTGATCTCATCCAGGAGGGTAATGTGGGGTTGGTGCGCGCGGTCAACAAGTTTGATCCGGACAAGGGCATCAAATTTTCCTATTACGCCTCATTCTGGATCAAGGCGTACATTCTCAAATTCATAATGGACAACTGGAGGATGGTCAAAATAGGGACCACTCAGGCGCAACGCAAACTTTTTTACAACTTGAGCAGGGAACGGCAAAAACTGGTTGCCCAGGGATATCATCCGGACAACGCTGCCCTTTCCGAAAAATTAGGCGTCAGTGAAGAGCAGATCGTGGAAATGGACCAACGTCTTTCTTTCAAAGACCTTTCCCTCAATGTGCAGGTGGGTGATGAATCCGGAGTCACACGCATCGATTTTCTACCGGCTCTCGGCCCCGGCATAGAGCACAGTCTGGCGTCGGATGAAATATCGGGCATTGTGCGGGAACGTCTGAAAGCCATAATTCCCGAACTTAATGAAAAAGAACTCTGTATTTTGCATAGTCGCCTGTTGACGGACGAGCCGGTGACATTGCGTGAGATCGGCGAGAGGTATAATATTACAAGAGAACGGGTGCGGCAGCTTGAGGCGCGACTTTTGGAAAAAATCCGCAAGCATATTGCCGGCCATGTTACCGATTTTTCCGATGCGTGGATTCAGACATAATTTGCCGAATAATAGGCTCCGTGTAATATACGACAGAGATGTCGCGCTGAAATGTGAAGCATTCAGAGATCGAATAACATGATGGACAGAGGGATGAAATCCAAAACACTTATCCTACTTTACTCATTTCTGCTGGCGGCTTCCCCTGTGTTTTTTCTGGGATGCAGCGGTTACGCTGGCAAAAAAACAGATAAAAGCGATTCCGCCAAAACCGGCTCCTCCGCCATGGCATTGCATGTTCAGGACCGGGATGACCAGACGCGGGATGTACAGCCTGTGACCCCTGAGCTTTCTTCCGATGCCATGAGCACCTATGCTTATCTGGTTTTTGCCGCCTGCATGAACACCGAGGATGAAGAAAATTTGTTTGGAGCAAAGGCATTGATGAAACAGGCAAAACTTCCGCCAAAAGTATGGATGGAAGGCGGCGTGTGGCTCTTGGGGCAGAAGTCGCCATATGCCACGTTTTTTCTTGAAGATGCGTACGCTCTCTGGCCGTATGACATATCTCTCAACCTGCTTTATGCCGAAGCCCTGATAGGCAACGGTGAAGTAGAACGGGGCATTGCGCTCATGCGCGATTATTTGCGTAAGTATCCGGATTCGATGGACGCGCGTCTGGAGCTTGCTCTTCTGCTCGTCAAAAACAAGAAATTCATGGAAGCGGAGAATTTGCTCAGAGCCATCCCGGCAAAAAAACGGACGCCGGTTGTCAATTATTACTACGCAAAGGCTTTGACAGGCATGCAACGGCAGTCCGAGGCCATCCCCCTGTTGCAATCCGCCGTCAAGGAGCAACCCGATTTTGTGGAGGCGCTGGCGGAACTGGCCTTCATTTATGAGCAGCGCTCTAACCTGCCTGAAGCGCACAAGATTTATGAGCGTCTCCTCAAGCTTGAATTTGCCTCGCCCGATGTGCTTCTGCGGCTTGTCAGTATTTCTCTCCGGTTCCAGCAGCCGGAAAAGGCGCTCAAATATATGCGCCAGGGGCCGGACACAAAGCAGTTTCGACTGGCTGTGGCTGGCATGTTTGTGGATTACCGACATTTCCTTCAAGCGGAAAATATCCTCAAGAAAATTGTGAATGAGGGCGACAAGAGCGGTGAAGTCTACATTTTGCTTGCGGACATTATCTATCAGCAGAAGCGCGATCTGTCCGGAGCGCTTGCCTGGCTTGATAACAT
Organism: Desulfovibrio sp.; assembly: GCA_031290615.1. GTDB lineage: Bacteria > Desulfobacterota > Desulfovibrionia > Desulfovibrionales > Desulfovibrionaceae > Desulfovibrio. Next base: position 16,533 of record JAITNF010000010.1, read on the forward strand.
CCCGTCGAAAAGCAAACATGCGGGTCAGGCTCAATTGTTGCGTGCGCAATTTTTTGCCGATGCAAATCAAGAAAAACGGGCTCTTGAAGAAGTTCGCAGAGGACAGCAGAATTTTGCGGACATGCCCGTTTTTTGGGAAATGGAAATCCGCATTCTGGCCCATGAAAAACTGATGGACGAAGCGCTCAAAGCTGTCCGTAACGCCCTTGATTTGTGGCCCCAGAATTCCGATTTGCAATTTTTGTTCGGGTCCCTGCTTGACGAAGTAGGCGACAAAAAAAACGCTTTCAAGGTGATGGAAAAAATTCTGGATATCCAGCCGGACAATTTTCAGGCCCTCAATTATGTGGGCTATACCTTGGCCGAGGAAAACCACAATCTGGACAGAGCGTTGGAACTGCTCGTTAGGGCAAATCAGCTTTCTCCGAACAAGCCCTACATAATGGACTCCCTAGCTTGGGTACTTTTCAAATCCGGCCGGGTTCAGGAAGCCCTTGTGGAAATCCGTCGCGCCGTGGGATTGGGAGTGCAGCCTGACCCTTCCATCTGGGAACATTACGGTGATATTGCCCGGCACCTGAACTTCAGGGACGAGGCCCGCAAGGCCTATCAGCATGCACTTGAACTCAACCCGGACAATGAGGAATCGTTGCGTCGCCGTTTGTCACAGCTATGAAAAACTATTTTTTTTTCGCCCTTGCGGTTCTTCTCTGCGCCTGTGCAAAGCCGCAACTTGATGACTTGACGCCGGAGAAGCAAGCCGAGATGGAAACTAGCCTGCAAAAATATCTTGCTTCCGCAGACATTCCCTCCAAACCGTTCCGTGTGCAGATGAGTCTGCGTTTCGGTACGGAAGATGACACGCGGCGTGTGACAGCCCTATTTTGGGGCAACGATGAAGAACGCCTCCGCCTTGACGTCATGGCGGGCGTTGGAGTTACAGCGGCAAAAATTATTGAAGACGGACAGCATTTCCTCATATACAGCCCTAATGACAATAAAGCCTGGTTTTATCAGGGAGCGACACAGCCCCTTTTGCAAGTGGGTGTGCCCATACCCTTCAATCTGGGCCATCTGGCGGATCTGCTCAACGGTCGCTATGCCCTTGTTTTTGGAAAAGAGTGCGGTAACAGCGATTTTTTGCAGGATGGTCTTTTGCGCTGTGAACTTACTAGCAAGCCCGGCGGTGACCTGACTGTCAGCGCGGACGGTCTGCCGCAGGTCTGGCGTGAAAACGGAAAAGGCCATGGATGGAAAATGCAGATTTTCTACAGCGAAGACACGCCGGCTCTGCCGTACCGTCTCAATCTCACCATGGAAAACGGCAAACGCGCCATTGTGCTCGTCAAGGACCGCGAAAATCCGGCAAGGCCTTTTTCGGACGTACGGCTTGCCCTTCCGGCAGACACACTGCTTCTGCCCTTGGCGAAGTACAAATCCGTTGTCCGATAAAGCCGATGGTATTTTGACAACCTAATACATGGCGTGTTCTGTTTTTATGAGGAGATTTCATGCAGCGTATCCATATTGCCTCTGATCATGCTGGTTTTGTTCTGAAACAGGAGTTGGTCCGGCATCTGGCCGACCGTGGGTGTGAAGTCACTGATGACGGCGTTTTTACAGAAGAAAGTTGCGATTATCCTGTCCTTGCGCACAAACTTTGCCGTGCGGTGGCGCGTGAGGGATGTCCTGGCATTTTGCTTTGCGGCTCCGGAATCGGTATGTCCATGGCAGCTAACAGGCATTCCGGAATCAGGGCAGCGCTTTGCACGACGGAACTCCACGCGAAGCTGGCGCGTCAGCACAATAATGCCAATGTTCTTTGTCTCGGGGCCAGAATCACCGGCCTGGAGCTTGCCGTGAGCATTCTGGCGACCTTTTTGGAAAACAATTTTGAAGTCGAAGGCGTCCGCCATGCGCGCCGCGTCAGTCTGATTACGCCCGACGCGGAAAATCAATAATAAATAAGGTACACCATGCTGCTATATAATACCTTGGGACGTAAAAAAGAAGAATTCACACCTGCAAGGCCCGGTAAGGCAACCATGTATGTGTGCGGCATTACGGCCTACGATTTTTGTCATATCGGCCATGCGCGTTCGGCTGTTTTTTTTGATGTTCTGGCACGCCGTCTGCGTTATCTCGGCTATGAACTTATATTTGTGCGTAATTTTACTGATGTTGACGACAAGATCATAATGCGGGCCAACAACGAGGGACGCGACTGGCAGGAAGTGTCAAATACCTATATTGCCGCTTTTCATGAAGATATGGACCGCTTGAAGGTATTGCGCGCGGATGTGGAACCGCGCGCCACGGAGTATATCCCGCAGATTCAGAAAATCTGCGCCGCGCTGATTGCCGCAGGTAAAGCCTATGCAACGCCCTCCGGTGATGTGTATTTTCGCGTAAGGGCTTGGCCTTGGTACGGCTGTCTTTCGGGGCGCAGTCCGGACGAGCTTGTTGCCGGAGCGCGCGTCACGTCGGGTGAGGAAAAGCAAGATCCGCTGGATTTTGCCCTCTGGAAGACGGCAAAACCCGGCGAGCCTTTTTGGGAAAGCCCTTGGGGCAAGGGACGGCCGGGCTGGCATATAGAGTGTTCAGCAATGAGCGCCCCTTGGCTGCCGCTTGATATACACGGCGGAGGGCAGGATTTGATTTTCCCGCATCATGAAAACGAGATCGCGCAGTCAGAGGCCGCGGGCAAGGTAACATTGGCCAAGTACTGGATACATAACGGATTTGTTCAGATAAATGCGGAAAAGATGTCAAAATCTCTTGGCAATTTCACCACCATCCGTAAAATTCTGGAAAGTTATCTGCCGGAAACTCTCCGCTTTTTTCTCCTGAGCAAACAATACCGCAGGCCTGTCAATTTTACGTTACGTGGCATGGATGAGGCGGAAAAAGCTCTTCATCGCGTTTATTCCGCCTTGCTGGAAGCTGGCGTCGTCCTTGAGCGCGGCAAGTGGCAAAATGTTGATCTGTCCAAAGATATGCAGCGCAAATGGGCATCGTTGTCGCAGGCCTGTGAGGATGCTCTTGATGACGATGTCAACACGGCTCAGGCTTTGGGACAGATTTTTTACCAGGCGAGGCTTATAAACCGCCTGCTGGAAGACAAAAATCTGCGCGCCTGCGAAGGCGGGCGCAAAATGTTGACGGAATTTGTCGGGCGCGCTATTGACTGGGAGCGGCAGCTCGGTCTTTTTGGCTCTCCTCCCGGCGTATTTCTGGTGGAATTACGAGATATACGCGCCAGGAGGAAGAATCTTGACATGGAGAGCATAGCGGATCTGCTCGGACAACGGGAAGAAGCTCGTGCCGGAAAAAATTTTGTCAAGTCCGACGAACTGCGTAACAAGCTTGCCGAACTTGGTGTTACCGTGCGTGACACGCGGGAAGGCCAAGTTTGGGATATGGAATAATTTTCAGACAATGAGCCGATGTTCTTTTCTCTTTCACTGTGCCATGACGTGGTGCTTTTTGACGCCTCTTCTTGGCGTTCAAATGCTGCCGACATCAGCGCACGCGTTTTTTTTCGGTGGGGTGACAATTAAAGATGAAAAAGAAATGGGCCGGAAATTTGATGCGATGATTCGTTCAAGTCTGCCTGTTGTGGACGATCCCGAGGTGAAGCAATACGTCATGTCTCTTACGGACCGTCTTGTCCGGGCCATGCCGAAACAGCCCTACGCATTCAATACCTCGGTAATTCTTAATAACGCGCTGAACGCCTTTGCCGTGCCCGGCGGTTATATCTATGTTTTTACCGGCATGATCATGAACTTGGACAGTGAAGACGAGCTTGCCGGTGTTATGGCTCACGAACTTGCGCATGTCACGCAACGCCATGTAGCCTCACGTCTTGAGCGGGCGCAGTTTGTCACTTTGGGCACGCTGCTGCTTGCCGTTGCCGGCATAGCCGCTGGCGGTTCCGGAGGCGCGGTGGCAGTGAGCGCCATGAGTGCTGGCCAGGCGGTAATGCTCAATTACAGCCGTCTTGACGAGAATGACGCAGATCAGATCGGCCTGCAATATCTGGTCGCCGCTGGATACCCGCCGAACGGCATGGCCGATGGATTCAAGGTGCTGCGGCAAAAAAGCATGATGAATGGCAGTTCCGTTCCCGCCTATCTTTCCACGCATCCGGCAATAGGCGACCGCATAAATGTCCTTCAGTCTAAAATTGCTGCCATGTCCGTCCGAACGCGGGACAGAAGCCTGGACAACCGGCGTTTCAAACGCGTCAATACCTTGCTTTGGGCACGTTACGGTGACGAGCAGGCGGCACTGCAACGTTTTGCCAAAAATGACGGTCTTTCCGCAATGGGGAGAGGGATTGTGTTCAACCGTCTAAATAGAATTCCCCAGGCCGCAGCTGCCTTTGACACGGCGCTCGCGGAATCGCCGAATGATTCTCTTGTGCTGCGCGAGGCCGGCGTATTTCATTTCCGCAGAGGAGAGATGCAATGCGCCGAGAGTTTACTGGGGAAAGCTCTACGTCTTGATCCGCAGGATTATATGGCCGCTTTTTTCTATGCCCGTATGCTGGACGAGTCCGGACGCACTACGGATTCGTTCAGGCATTATGAGGGTGTTTTGCGCCATGTGCCATATGACGCCGAAGTGCATGAGGCCTACGCGCGGTCTTTGGGGAACGCCGGCAAGCAGTTTGAGGCATATATCCATTTGACGTACAGTGTCCTGTATGCCAACAAGCAAAAACTAACGGAGCGTTACTTTGCAAAAACGAAAAGTCTTGCCGAGCGTACGCCGGATAAACGCCCTTTTCAGCGCTTAGAAACAGTATATAAGGAACGCAGGGAGTTTTGGGAAAAACAATGACGGATATGCATGCAACAACTATTTTGCTTGTCAGACGCAACGGCCGGGTTGCCATGGCGGGAGACGGCCAGGTTACATTCGGGCAGAACATGATTATTAAGCAGACTGCCAGGAAAGTACGGTGTTTTGATGACGGCGTTGTTTTGGCCGGTTTTGCTGGCGCCACAGCTGACGCGCTCACGCTTTTCGAACTTTTTGAGGAGAAGCTCAAGCATTTTCGCGGAAATTTACTGCGCGCCGCCGTGGAAATGATGAGAGAATGGCGCAAGGACAAATATTTGCGCAAGCTTGAAGCCATGCTGCTTTTGGCCGACATCGAACATTTGCTGGTTCTTTCCGGAAACGGCGATGTCATTGAACCAGACGGCGATGTCGCGGCAATAGGCAGCGGTGGGGCCTATGCTCTGGCGGCGGCGCGGGCGCTGCTTGCGCACAGCGGGCTTGAGGCCGAGGAAATTGTCCGTGAAGCGATGCATATTGCCGCAGATATATGCGTATATACAAACCACCATCTTACTGTGGAAGTTTTGAATATGGACGTGGAGAAAACCGGGCTAAATGCTTGATTGTTCCCCGATTCAGCTTTTCAGCGGCTGCAAGGTCAATTTTGGCCTTCGAATCACGGGAGTGAGGGCCAACGGCTATCACGAACTGGATTCCGTTTTTTACCCCTTGCCGTATCCGCGCGACACAATGACCCTTCGTCGCGTACAGCGGAACGGAATCAGGCTTTCCTGCGCCACTCCAGGCATTGACCCGGAAAACAACATTCTGACAAAAGCCTATGGTATTTTTGCGAAAGTTGTAGGCATGTCGCGCGGCCTTGACGTTGTACTGCGAAAACGGATTCCTTGCGGAGCCGGCCTTGGCGGCGGCAGCGGCAATGCGGGCGCATTGCTGCGCTGGCTGAACGAGGAGAGAGAATCCCCGATGGATTCACGAAGTTTGGCGGAACTTGCTCTGGCTGTAGGCGCGGATACGCCTTTTTTTTTGCAAGACTCCCCCTGTCGAGTTCAGGGGGTCGGCGAGCGTCTGACGCCCGTCGCAACGGATTTGTCCGGGTGTTGTCTGGTGCTGGTCTGCCCGGACCTTCAGGTTAGAACTCCGCAGGCTTATGTCGCCTACGACGCTTTGTCTGCCTCCTCAAATTTTTTTTCTGGCCAAAGCGGCTTGACAAAATTTTTGTCGCGGGATAGAGAATTTCCCCTGTTTGATATAGGGTGGAGAATTTATTCTTGTGACGATTTGAAGAATGACCTTGTGAACGATCTTGAGGCGGCTGTCTTTCCAGTATATCCGCAACTTGCGGCCATCAAGGCCGAGTTGATACGTTTGGGCGCTGATGCGGCAGGAATGAGCGGTAGCGGCTCAAGTTTGTTCGGTCTATTTTTTCGGAACAGGGTAGGGGCGGCTAAAAAGGCCGCTTCGGCCCTGCGGTCAGGAAAGGGGCGTGTTTTTTTGTTGCGCTTATAATCCAATTCCACACTTGTCTTTGCTGTTTGGAATTGAGGCCGGATGCGATTTTGATCCGGAATCGGAATAATGCACTGGGATGTAGCCAAGTGGTAAGGCAACGGGTTTTGGCTCCGTTATACGAAGGTTCGAACCCTTCCATCCCAGCCAGAAGCCTGCGGGCTGTTGATTCATTCACGGAACAACAGGCGAGCTATGTTCAACAGTATGAAAATTGTCACTGGTGGCTCAAATCCGAAGCTGGCTAAAGGTATTTGCGAACACTTGGGTTGTCAGCTCACACCCACGCTTGCCACGACATTCAGCGACGGTGAGTTGCGCATCGAAATCGGCGAGAATGTGCGGGGTGACGATGTTTTTGTTGTTCAGCCCACCTGTCCCCCGGCTGTCAACTGCAATCTCATGCAGCTCTGCTTGACGCTGGACGCGCTCAAGCGCGCGAGCGCTGGACGTATTACCGCCGTTATCCCCTATTACGGCTACGCCAGGCAAGATCGCAAGGTCAGCCCGCGCTCGCCCATAAGCGCAAAAATGGTGGCGGACTTCATTAGTGTCGCCGGAGCTTGCCGTGTTGTCACGATAGATTTGCACGCCGGACAGATTCAGGGTTTTTTCAATTGTCCGGTGGACAACATTTTCGCGGTGCCGGTCATGATGAACCCCTTGCGGGAATTGGGAGAAGGCAATCTCGTCATAGTTTCGCCGGATGCCGGAGGGGTTGAGCGCGCGCGCGCTTATGCCAAACGGCTTGACGCCACCCTAGCCATTGTGGACAAACGACGCGACCGTCCCAATCAGGCCACGGCCATGCACGTTATCGGCGATGTGGAAGGGCGTGTCGCCATTATTGTGGACGATATAATTGATACAGCGGGCACACTTTGCGTCGCTGCAGAAGTTCTGCTCAAATACGGGGCAAAAAAAATTGCGGCCTGCGTGACGCATCCAGTCTTGTCGGGGCCGGCTATTGACCGCATCAATGCCACAGGGGCGCTATTTCAGGTTATTGTCACTGACACCATACCCATAGGCGACAAACTTGAACGCTGCCAGAAACTCAAGATTATTTCCGTTGCGGCGCTTCTCGGCAAAACCATTCATAACATCCATACAAGTTCTTCGGTAAGCGTATTATTTGTGTAAAGGAGAAATTCATGAATATTGAAAAGACGTTATGTGTACAAAAGCGCGAACAGTCAGGCAAAGGTCCCAATGGACGCTTGCGCGCGCAGGCCCTTGTCCCTGGTGTGTTTTACACTGCAGAGGGCAAAAATATTTCTGTTCAGACTTCGGCTTTACCTCTGGATAAAATGTATGGGGAAATGGGACACACCACCGTATTCAACCTAGAAATAGACGACAATGGACATAAATCTGTCCATCCGGTCCTGTTTTGGAATGTGCAGCGACACCCCTACAAAAAGTCTTTCACGCATATTGATTTTTATGGCGTTGACCTAGACAAGGAAGTAAAGATAGAGGTGCCGCTTGAGTTTGTGGGAACCGCGCGCGGTGTAAAATTGGGCGGTGTGCTGGAAACCTATCGCGAGGAATTGCGCCTTGCCAGCAAGCCATTGGACATGCCGCAAAAGATCACTGTTGACGTGACCAATATGACCATCAATGACGTCATTACCATTCAGGACCTGCAATTGCCAGCCAATGTGCGTGCCGTCTGTGACCGCAATTTTGCCGTGGTCTGTGTGGCGGCAAAGTCCACAGATGATGTGGAAGGCGAAGGAGAAGGGCAGGCTGCCGACGGGTAGTACGTTTTAACCTTAACGTAGTCGACCTTCCCGACCGGGAAGGCAAAGCAATAAAGCTAGATCGAAACGCCCAGTACAGCTACAAGAGAAATGCGTAATGATACCAACGAGAATTTTACAAGCATCACGTAAATATAATAAGTTTGCCTTTAGTAAATTGCTAAGATAAACTATTAAAATTAATTTTATACCGAATATAATTGTAAAATTAGGTAGCGTGTCGCCCAAATATCTTTGGAGGTTATTGGATAATATTGTGTAAAATAAGCAAATTAACTCACATACAAGATTATTTTGGGGGTATAATCGTTGGGGGAGGGGCAAGGTACAAAAAGTATGTTCGGTAAAATTTAGCAATGCAAAATAGTTATATCATAGAACTACACTTATGTGAATCTCGCTCTCTCCCGTAAAGCCTAACAGGCGCGCGGGACGTTAGTCTTTCTGTAAATGGTTACTCTATTGTTATCCAGAAAAAATCTATGGACATATCACAAAAATCTTGATATACTTCTTGATATATTTTTGATGGGAAAATACCAAAAAATACGTTTACCTTACCCAACTGGACTTTTTCTAA
>JAITNF010000033.1 GCA_031290615.1 Desulfovibrio sp.
ATTGAGGTTCTCAATCTTTTTTGAGAAGGCCATAGTCTTTCTTGTATGTCGGCGGTTGAGCATTCCGGTAGTGAGATTAAAATGCCCAGTGTGCTGGCGGATATACTTTTCCCATTCGGGTTGCCACTGATCGTCCGCTTGTTTGCACCAGCATAAGCGGTGCAACCTGAACAATGGATTTATCGTCTTTTCGTGCTTATCTTCCCCGCGTGGACGGATGTGAGACCCTGCCGCCGTATCTACACGTTTCGGTTCTTTTCCGGCATCCCCGGCATCAGCGCAAAGATTTTTTTCATCCGCTATAACTGGCTCAACTTTCTTGCGCGGCTCAATGGGCTTTCTTCCTCCTTCAGTCTTGCGTTTATTTGGAGAAAAGCATACCTGGCGTTCCAGAGAATGTCTGACTGGGTCCTGTCGACATTCATAATAAATGATATAAAATATAACAGGAGATTTGGCCGTCAAACGCTCTGCTCTACTGAATGATCTGCGGGATGGTACGGATGCCATGGTCGCATCTGCCATCACCATGTTCCGGCAGATATCGGCCTATCAAAAATGGGATGAAGCTGGAATTATTGTTGCTCCGCGCCTGCACAATCCCGGAGAAATTGAGGGATGCACTGAACTGAAACAGGCGAGACGTCTTGGCGAAAATATCTGAAGCGGATTATCAAAAAAGGCGACAGCCGGGAGGATGTCATTAGGCGGTCTTGCTTGTCTATGGACATGGAAATGGGGAGGGGGAACTACCTCATCTCAGTGCATTTACACCGCCTTTCGTCAATAATACATCTCAATGTACCTGTACGCCTTGTCGAATACGTCAGCGTCCTTGATTTTGTACTTAACTTACACGATGCTGCGCAGAGCTTTTTTACTTCTTGCCGTCCGGTGGTGGTGGTGTTCTGCCAGCCGGGGAAACGGACGATTTTAACTATACCATCAATATCAGCGACAATGCGCTCAACGATGATTGGCGTTTTTTCGTTCTTAATTCCGTTGAACAGCTCGGTCAGAGCGGCTTTTCCTTTGTCAATTTCAGGCTCCGGCACAACCTCGCATTCCGCTTCGGCTACCTCTCTGGCTAGAATAAGCAGGTGATTCAAGAACTCAATGCTAGTTATAAGCCCCTACTCGTGTTTCTCACGCAATTCCTCCAGACGTTCGCCGAGTTTGATAAATCGTTCATTTTTGTTGTGCTTGCGTATGCGGGCGATAAGGTTAATTTCAAGCTCTTTTGTCCGTCTGTCCGCATACTTTGCACAATTTCAAGAGTTTTCGCTCCGATGATTGGCGTAACAGGCTTGACGGATTCATAGACTTTTGAAAGCCGACACATAGTCGGACTTGTATGGCATAAGAAACCTATCCGGGGATAAGGCTTCCCAGGCGCGGCTGAGGACGCGATAGTCAGTACCGAAAGCATTTGTCGGCAACGCCTCCTGCGCTGTCGCAAGGCCCTCCCAACCTGGTCTATATTGGTAATGTGCCGTACGTTCTGCAATTCCGATATAGTCAACAATCAAGCCATGCGTTTTCATCTGCTCGTACACGGTTGGTGCGGTAGATTGCCTGCAATAGCGTGTGGTCTTTCATGGGCTTATCGAGATACATTACCTGTAAAATCTACGCGTCAAAATCCGTCAGAAATTTAGCGGTGACAATAACGAGTTTGAGTGGATTTCCCGATTCGCGGAAAAAGTCGAGCAAGCGTCCCTCCTCATCGCGGTCGCGGCGGAACTCTTTGTACTTGCCATTTTTGTTGTTGTTTGTATCCATTACGATACTAGTCGCGTCATCGCCAAGCAGTTGTCGAGGACTTTCTTATAGAACACAGCACTCCGAGTACAACTGTACCGGCTTCGCAAAGGTAGTCGTCAGCATACCCCATAATTCCACCGCTCCCATAAATGGGATACCTACCGTCTGAGTTCTCGACTTGTCGTTGATTACGACCGTTCTTTATTTCAAGAATTTTTGAAAATTTAGCCATCTAACATCCTTTCTAATTCCTCTGCGTATTCAGTTTTTTTGTATTTGTTGATTGAAAGATCGTAACCGTTATTGATAATTTCTATTTTAGACACCAGAAAGCTTTGCTCAGTGCGTGCATGATTCCGTTTCCTTGTCAAATTTTTAAACCGGATTACAATGTCCGGGATATCACTGTGTCCAGTGGGGTTACGTTTGTCATCCAGACTGAAACCATCGGATCGCATGTCAGAAAACCACATGTCATCAGTGCCACCATGATTGGTTTTAGGTAAAGACAATAACAGCTGTGGAAACTCAGGCATAGGGCTTGAACACGTCGGAGGGTATGGAAATAACAGCCTCCAGGCGATGACGAATGATTTCTTGACGAATCGCCTTGTGCGCCGCAGAGGATCCAAAAAGCACTCCGTCTGGCACAATGGAAGAGCAGCGACCACCTATCTTCAGCATACGCAAAAAAGGGTCAGGAATAAGATTTCGGTTTTTTTGTTTTGGTAATTTTCAAGAGGTATGTAGCCACAACGTCGTAATCCAGACTACCTTAAATGGCTGATTGGCGAGAATTTTGTGAACTTGGCTGTATCGGCGTTCTGGTCGGAAAGACTGTCCCGTGATTCAATATTGGGGTTTTCTATATCATGAGTCATACGGTTTTTTGTCCATCAAAATATCATTGGCATAGGCTTCTTTCAGATATTCAGCGGCACTGACCAGAAAACCGGCGGTGCCGCAAGCAGAATCGCAAATAATGTCGGATGGGTCGAGCGAGAGCAACTCCACCATCATACGAATGATGTGACGAGGGGTACGGAACTGTCCGATTCTGCCGGCTGATATTCATATAAGTCCTCTCGCATATTTTTATCTTTCACATTCAATTCATCCAGCGCGGTGACGATTTTTTCCAAAAGTTGTGGTGTGGGAATTTTGAAAATCGCATCTCCCATACATCGAACAAGGCATGGCATGTGTCGTCAGAAGCATTAAAGACTCCGAAGTTCCGGTGTGTCGGTCATGCGTTCGTCCCGGGCTGTCAGACCCTCGTCCACGCGGCAGAGGCAGAGCGCGTCCTCACTGGCGGCAAAACGCCCCGGCGAGCCGATGAAAGACTCCGCTTTGTCCTTGATCGTCTAGCGCAAAGCGGCAACTACAGAGCCGTCCCGGCGGAAATAGGCTTCAGATCGCGTTTTCGGCAGTATAGAACTCCTTCTTCCACGGTGTAGACGGTGTCACAGTATTCGGCCATCGTGGGGTCGTGGGTCACCATGATTATGCACACGCCGGCCATGTGGCAGAGAGTGCGGAAGTGCTTCATGATGTGGCGGCTTGTGCGGGCGTCCAGCGCGCCGGTGGGTTCGTCCGCCAGAAGAATGCGCGGATTGTTGACCATGGCCCGCGCAATGGCCACGCGCTGCTGTTCGCCGCCAGAAAGACGGTTGCTGCGGGAGTGTACACACGCGGAAAGACGCACAAGATCCAGCGCCCGGATGACGCGATCCCAGCGCTCCTGCGGCGGGATGCCCGCATAGATGAGTGGAAATTCCACATTTTCGAAGACCGTGGAGTGGTCAAACAGGTTGAAGGACTGCATCACAAAGCCCATGTTCACCCGTCTGAAGGCTGCGGTATGCTTGTGGTCCAAGGTGGAGACCTCCGTGCCGAGAATCTGCAGACGGCCGGAATCCGGGGCGTGCAGCATGCCGAGAATGTGCAGCATGGTGGATTTACCGCAGCCGGACGGCCCCATGACGGCGATCATTTCCCCTGTCTCGGCCTCCATGTTGACGCCGCGTAGTACCGGATCAAGTCCGGCGTAGCACTTGTACACATCCTTGGCTATGATAACAGGGGACATACGGGTACCTACTCAAATCTCAGGGCAGTGACAACATCCAACCGGCTGGCTTGGGTGGCTGGATACAAACCGCCAGCCACGCCGATAACGGCGGAGAACACGATACTGCCTAGGCTGTCTACCAAAAGCAGCCCGTAAGAAAAATCCAGATCCAGCAGCCATGATCCAGTCTCCACAAGGGCTAGGCCGATCATAATGCCCAGAAGCCCGCCAGCTACGGCCTTGCAGAGAGCCTCGGCTAGAAACTGGGCCAGAATGTCCGTGTCCGAGCCGCCCATGGCCTTTTTCAACCCCACTTCGCGCGTGCGTGCGCGCACGGCTGCAAATGTGCCTGCCCAGATGCCGAACCCGCCCAGCAGGAGGGCGGCAGTAATTCCGAGCCACAGGAGGGACTCCACCCACATGAACATAAATTTGATGCGAGTGAGCTGATCTTCCTGGGTGGTCAGCCGTACATAAGGGGCCGACTGGCGTTCGCGCACCACAGCGGGGATGATCTTGACCAACCCCGCCACGTCTTCCCAAGCGACGGCTCGCACATAGAGCCGGGTGATTTTGTCGCTGCCCCAGTTACGGTCAACCATGGCCGAGACGGGCAGAAAACCGTCTTGTCGTTGCGATCCCAGCATTACGCCGGTGATCACGCCCACCACCTCAAAGATTTCCCTGTCCAGAAAAAGAAGCTTGCCCAAGGCTTCCCGCGCACCGCCATAAAGGTTGCGCGCGGCTTCAAGGCCCAGCAAGCAGACGCGGCTGCGGCGCTCAACGTCCTCCGGCGTGAATAGACGCCCGGCAACGGCTTCCAGAGAAAAAATTTTAGCGTAATTCTGATCTATGCCGATAAAATTGATGTTCAGCGAGCGCTCGCCCGCGCTGCGTAACAGAAAGCCAATACCGCCGCGTATGTTGCGGCTGATCATTGACACGCCGGGCAGTTCCTCCAGTGTCCTGATGGTGTCCGGATAAAATTCGCGCACGGGCTGGCCGGGGTACTGGCTGTCGTCCATAATGACGTTGATGACGTTCACCCCACCCATCAACACCATATCCTGGCCGATTTTATAACGCATCTCGCGTCCGAGCACCGCAAGCACAATAAAGGCCGTTATGCCCAGCGCAATGGAGAGCACAACCCCGTAATTGCGCTGACGCACAACCTGCCTCAGACTGACGCGAAAAAGGTCCGACATGGCGATCATGCGCGATTACTCCCAAAAAAATACACTAAAAAATTATTATACACGGAATCGGCAACTGTGTCAAAACCCTAAAAATGTACCTTTTTGGGTATTCATTTCCGGCGTGTTACAGTGTCGGAAAGGCTAATTTTATCACGCGCGTCCCTTGCAGTAAATCCAGGCAACGCGTACTATGTCGCGAAAATGAACTTCTCCCGCATTTTTATTTTACGACCCGTCGCCACATCCCTGTTGATGGCGGCCCTGATGCTCTCCGGCCTGCTAGCTTGGCGCTCGTTGCCCGTGGCGGCCCTGCCGCAGATAGACTACCCCACTATACAGGTGCAGACACTCTACCCCGGCGCGTCGCCGGACGTAATCTCCGCTGTGGTCACCGCGCCGTTGGAGCGGCAATTCGGCGTCATGCCAGGCCTAGTGCAGATGCACTCCCTCTCCAGCATCGGGGTGTCCATGATCACCCTGCGCTTTGACCTCTCGGTGCCATTGGACGTGGCCGAGCAGGAAGTGCAGGCCGCCGTCAACGCGGCCTACAATCTGCTGCCGCAGGACCTGCCCACCCCCCCTGTTTACAACAAGGTCAACCCGGCGGATCCGTCCATTATAACGCTTGCCGTGGTGAGCAATTCTCTACCCCTGCCCCGTCTGGAAGACTTAGCGGACACGCGGTTGGCGCAAAAAATTTCCCAATTGCCGGGTGTGGGGCTGGTAACTCTTTCCGGCGGGCAGCGCCCGGCAGTGCGCGTGCAGGTCAACCCCCGTCTTCTCGCGAGCGCGGGCTTGACCTTGGCCGACGTGCGTCATGCTATAGAGCAGGCCAACGTCAACACCGCCAAGGGAAGTTTTGACGGACCGGAACGGGCAAGCTCCATCGACGCCAATGACCAGCTTGCTTCGGCCGGGGAATATGCCCGAACTATCATCGGCTACAAAAACGGCTCGGCTCTGCGCCTTCAGGACGTGGCCGAAGTGGTGGAAGGCGCGGAAAATGCCTATCTGGCCGCCTGGGTGGCGGGGGATGGACAGCCTTTTCGTCCGGCCATTATACTTTCCGTTCAGCGCCAGCCCGGCGCCAACGTCATTGCCGTGGCGGACAGCGTCACTCGCCTTCTGTCAGCCCTCAGGCAGACCCTGCCCGGCACGGTGGACCTGCGTGTCGTCACCGACCGCACAACCACCATACGTGCCACCGTGCGCGATGTGCAGTACGAGCTGTTTTTCGCCATCGCCCTTGTGATATTCGTTATATGGCTTTTTCTGAGGGACGCGCACGCCACGTTCATTCCGGCCATCGCCGTGCCCCTTTCCCTGATTGGATCCCTGGGAATAATGCACATGGCGGGATTTTCCCTCAACAATTTGACATTGATGGCCCTTGTCATCGCCACCGGCTTTGTAGTGGATGACGCCATTGTGGTAATCGAAAACATCTCCCGCTTTCTGGAAGACGGTGAGACTCCCTTGCAGGCCGCCCTGAAAGGGGCGGGCCAGATAGGATTTACCATCATTTCCCTGACCATTTCTTTGGTGGCCGTGCTCATCCCTCTGCTCTTTATGGGCGATGTGGCCGGCCGGCTTTTTAGGGAATTTGCGGTCACGCTGGCGGTGACTATTCTTGTTTCCGCTGTTATAAGCCTGACGCTCACGCCCATGCTCTGCGCTGTCATGCTCAAGGGACACCCTGTCGTTGCCGCCGGGCAAACGGACAGCGGTGATTTTTTCAACCGCCTCCTCTCGCTCTACGAGCGCGGGCTGGATATTGTGTTTCAGCGCCAGTCTCTGGTGCTGGGCCTGGCTGTGGTCGTGATGGCGCTGACGACAATTTTGTGGATGGTCACGCCCAAGGGTTTTTTCCCCGTACAGGACACGGGACTGCTTCAAGGCACTGTGGAAGCTGTACAGGATGCCTCATTAACGGCCATGCGGGGCCGTCAGCAGGAAATCGCCGGGATGCTGCTGGACGATCCAGCTGTGGCCGACGTAGTTTTTTTTGTGGGTGTGGACGGCATCAATCCGAGCATGAATTCTTCCCGTCTGACGGTTGCCCTCAAGCCCCTCGGCGAGCGTGACGCGCGCGCTCCCGCCATAGCTCGCCGTCTCATGCGAAAAGCGGTGGCTCTGCCGGGGTTGCGTCTGCACTTGCAGCCCGTGCAGGACCTGACCATTGAAGACCGCGTGACGCCGGGGCAGTACCAGTTCACTGTGGAGGCCATTGCCGAACGGGAACTGGAGGATCGGATTCCGCTCCTGATGGAGGATCTGCGCGCTAGCCCGGAACTTGAGCATGTAGCGAGCGATCTGAAAAAATCAGGGCGCATGGCCTATCTCAAAATCAACCGTGACACTGCCGGCCGCCTCGGCGTCAGAATTAGCGACATTGACAACGCTCTCTACGATGCCTTGGGCCAGCGCCTTGTCTCCACCATCTTCACCCAGACAAACCAATACAAGGTGGTGCTGGAAGTGGCCTCGCGTTTTCGCGCCGACCCCTCAAACTTGGAAAATCTTTATGTGCGCGGGGCCGGAGATGTCCCCGTGCCCCTGACGTCCCTTGCCGCGCTGGAAGAACGCCCCGCGCCCCTGACCGTGGCCCGGCAGGGGCAGTTCCCCACTGCCGCCGTATCATTTAACGTGGCGGAAGGATCCTCCCTCGGAGCGGCCACGAGTGCCGTAGAGAAGGCACTGGCGGCTCTGCCCACCTCCATGCGCGCGCATTTTCAGGGGGCCCTCGAAGCCTTTGCGGGTTCCTCCGCCAATCAACTCCGACTCATACTCGCGGCGGTGGTGACCATGTATATTGTGCTAGGAGTGCTGTACGAAAGCTACATCCACCCGCTGACCATACTTTCCACTCTGCCGTCTGCGGGCGTCGGCGCGCTTTGCGCCCTGCTGTTGGCCCGCATGGAACTTGGGGTCGTGGGCATGATCGGCATTATTCTCCTCATCGGTATTGTGAAAAAAAACGCCATCATGATGATAGACTTCGCACTGGAGGCCGAACGTCATGAGGGACTGCCGCCGCTGGACGCCATACGCAAGGCCTGCCTTTTGCGCCTGCGTCCCATCCTCATGACCACCATGGCCGCGCTTCTGAGCGCTTTGCCGCTGATGTTCGGCCAGGGCATGGGCGCGGAACTGCGTCGCCCCCTCGGCGTGACCATGGTGGGTGGGCTTGTTGTCAGCCAGATGTTGACGCTTTTTACAACGCCCGTGATTTATCTGTGGTTTGCTCGACTGAGCGGGATTTTTCGTAAAAACGGTGAAGTCGCGTCTGAATCAAATCAGCCTGAAAATGCCGGGGCAGATTAACTTTGAATCGGTTAACTCCGACAGTTTCAGCGAGAGGTATACAAGTCCACCGCGAACAATTTCACTATTTGGCGGATTGTAGCCTCGGAAATTTTTGAGCATAACAGAGAGAACAGAAAGAATACCTTGTCATGCTTGGCGTTATAGCCAATTTTTGACCTTTCAGCTGGGATCAGGACTCATTAGAGCATTTCAATATTGCATCAATCGATGGATTCGTGAGTTTGAGCGCGAAAAACGACTTTAAGTGCGCCTGCGAGGGCATCGGGACTCAATTGAATCTATTTGAACTTATTGACAATAACGTCGACATGACAGGAGCAAGGTGAAACAATTAGTTAGAGGGATAAAGGCCAGGACTCATGAAGACCTATTTTCTGGAGTGGGGAAAGAAAGCCCTGGACCTAGTCAC
>JAITNF010000021.1 GCA_031290615.1 Desulfovibrio sp.
TTCCTCACTCCAGAAAAGAAGTCTTCATGAGTCCTGGCCTTTATCCCTCTAACCAATTGTTTCACCTTACTCCACATCTTCTAAATTGGGGTTTAAGTCAGGACTGTAGGCAGGTAAAAATCGAAGATCAGCCTGTTTCATATTCACTGCTTCGCAAACTTTTTCTGAACCTTTAAAAACGACTGATGCTGTTCAGATGGTATCCTGCAATATCAGCAAGTTGCTGCCTTGGAATACCTAAGTGACAGGCTTTGATTGCAATAGAGCGCACTTCAGAGCTTGCTGTCTTCATGCAATTGAGTCCAGACTATTTTAAACAATTTCAAAGTTGAAATGCTCTAGACACTAGGTTCTGTCGCCATTCATTTTATTCACAAAAGAATTGCTACAGTGATTGTCCGGATCTTCTAGTTTGCGATTTTCATGTGCCTGAAATATCTATTTTCCCAGACTATATCAAGAGTTACTTATTCTATTATCTAGATTTAAATGTCGACAGCCCTTGATCAGATAGTTTTTTTGTCGTCTCCAAATTAAAGTTGCGTCCCGCTCACTCCGACATCCGAAAATCTACGCGGATTTTGTAGAGCCGCGTTGCCGGGATGTTGAGGATCGACACTCCCGTATGGGCTGTTATGCCGTCCAGCACGGTCTGCGCCTCTTCGCGGGAGGGGCTTATGAGGGTAAACCAGATATTGTAGCTGTGGTCGCGCAGATAGTTGTGGGTCACGCCGGACTCTGCGTTGACCGCCGCAATAAATTCCTCAAGTTTCGATGCCGGCGCTTTGGCCGCGCACAGAGTGGAAACAAACCCCAGCCCGGCGGACTGAAAATGCGCCCCCATGCGTCGGATAACGCACTTCTCCCGCAGAACGCGTACACGGGCGCGGGCATCCTCCTCGCCTATGCCGAGACGCTTGCCGAGTTCGGCGTAAGGACGCGGGCAGAGGGGAAAATCTGTCTGAATGATGTCCAGCAGGCGGCGGTCCGTGCTGTCCAAGTCAATCTGTTTGGTGCGGACGTCCATGTTTTTGTCAGGCATGGGGCCGTCGGGGCTGATAGGAACAAAGCGGCTCTTCGACCATGTGATCGCCATGCAGGCCGTAGGCCCGTGCGCGGCAGCCGCCGCAGACTTTGTGAAATTCACAGATTCCGCATTTGCCCTTGTAGCAGGACTGATCGCGGAACTGACGAAAATGGGCGCTCTCCCGCCAAATCACGGGAAAGGGAGTTTGCAGCACATTGCCGCAGTTGAGCGTCAGGTAGCCGCAGGGCTGCACCTGCCCCGTGTGGCTGATGAAGCAGAACCCCGTGCCGCCGAGGCAGCCCCTGGTGAGGGCGTCCATGCCGAATGCCTCCGGCGTGACTCGCACCCCCTCGTCGTGGGCGCGCTGCCGCAGAATTCGATAATAGTGCGGGGCACAGGTGGCTTTAAGGTGCATATCCGTTGTTTTGCGGAAATCGTAGAGCCAATGCAGCACATTTTCATATTCCCGCGCGGAAATTATTTGGTTTGTCATCCCCGCCGCGCGGCCCATGGGTACCAGCAGAAAAATGTGCCAGGCCGCAGCTCCGAGGCACCGACAAAGGTCAAAAATTTTTTTGAACTGCCCCAGATTGTCCCGCATGACGGTGGTGTTGATCTGAAAAGGCAGGCCCACGGCCTTCAAATACCCGATGCCGCGCACGGAAGCGTTAAAAGCGCCCAGCACGCCGCGAAAGGCGTCATGACTGGCGGCATCCGGTCCGTCAATGGAAATGGAACACCGGTTCACCCCGGCAGCCTTGATCTTCCAAGCATTGCCCGCGTTGATGAAGGTGCCATTGGGAGAAAAGGCGCAGACAAGCCCCTTGCCGCGGGCATAGGCTACAAGCTCGTACACGTCTGGGCGCAGCATGGGCTCTCCACCCGTAAAAATAATGATGGGACTGCCCACTTTGGGGAATGTGTCGATGAGCGCACGGGCCTGTCCTGTGGTGAGTTCGCCCGGATATGGAGCTTCGTGGGCCTCCGCACGGCAGTGTCTGCACGCCAGATTGCAGGAACGGGTGATTTCCCACGCAATCAGTCGGCAGACGGGGTTGTCTGCTTCAGAAACGCGAGATCCCTGCTTGTCGCGCCCGCCGCCACCGGTACGGGAATGTTCCGTCAACGCGCTAACCCCTGTTTGACTATATCTTCCGCATAATATGTGATGAGCATATCCGCGCCCGCCCTTTTGAGGCACAGCAGGGATTCCAGCATCACGGCTTTTTCGTCGACCCATCCCCTGAGGCCGGCAGCGCGCAACATGGCGTATTCCCCGCTCACCTGATAGGCGCAAAGGGGTACGTCAACGGCCTGCCGCACCCGGCAGAGAATATCGGCGTATGGTCCCGCCGGTTTGACAATAAGTGCGTCAGCGCCCTCGGCAATGTCCGCGCGGGCTTCAAGGAGGGCTTCCCGGGCGTTGCCGGGATCCATCTGATATGATTTGCGGTCGCCGCAGGCCGGAGCCGATTGCGCAGCTTCGCGGAAGGGACCGTAAAAGGCCGAGGCGTATTTGACTGCATAGGAGAGAACCGGAGTCTGCGCAAAGCCATCAGCGTCCAAGGCGGCGCGTATGGCGGAGATGCGGCCGTCCATCATGTCCGAGGGGGCCACCATGTCCGCGCCGGCCCGCGCGTGGCTGAGGGCTGTTTCGGCGATGAGGGGCAAGGTGGCGTCGTTCCGTATTGTGCCGTCGTCGGACAATATGCCGCAGTGGCCGTGACTCATATATTCGCACAGGCACACGTCGGTAATTATCAGAAGGTCGGGCCGACGCGTCTTGAGACGGCGCACCGCCTGCTGTACAATGCCGTTTTCCGCGCAGGAGCCCGAGGCTTTTTCATCCTTTTGCGCAGGAATGCCGAAAAGTAATGCGGCGGCGAGGCCCGGCGCGGAAGCCACTTGCTTTTCCAGTTCGTCTAATCCAAGTTGAAACTGGCCCGGCATGGAGGAAATTTCTTTGCGGAAGTGCCTTTCTTCCGTTTCCACAACAAAATAGGGCATGATCAGGTCTTCGGCCAGAATCGGTGGAGTTTCGCGCACCAAAACGCGCAGCTCCGGGCTTTGTCGCAGCCGGCGGCCGCGATGAAAGAATGTTGTCACGTTGTTTCCTCATCGGTGAGATAGCAGGCCGGGTCTTCGGCCCAGGGATCTCCGCAGCAGGCCTCGGCTCTGGCGCGAAAATTGCCGCCGCAGATACCGAGAAAGCGACACTTGGCGC
This sequence comes from Desulfovibrio sp., assembly GCA_031290615.1. Taxonomy (GTDB): domain Bacteria; phylum Desulfobacterota; class Desulfovibrionia; order Desulfovibrionales; family Desulfovibrionaceae; genus Desulfovibrio. Next base: position 3,252 of record JAITNF010000021.1, read on the forward strand.
AACGCCCCCCGACATGGGCTTTTTTGTCCTTGAGCTTGTGCAGAAGCTCAATATTCGGATCGTCCCATATCTGCGAGAAAGGGCGCTCCAGCACATTGCTGAAAGTGTGTTCGCGCCAGAACTGATCCGCATGCACCCGCCCGTCCCAGGAAATACAGCCTATGCCGCGTCCGGAATTGTTGCCCTCATTGAACTGGAGGAGGGTGTACACCTCGTCGGCACGTTTTTTGTCCTCTTTGAGGAGGCGCATCCACACATAAGGGCCGTCGGCGTGATTGTCCACCGTCAGAATTTCCTTGGGATTCCCGGCCTCAAATAGGGTGCGCGTCTCATCCATGATGAGATCAAGAGTTTTGCGTGTCGTCGGATGGTCTAGGTCTTCCCTGATCAAATCCGAGCCGCGACCGGAATAGACAAGATGGTAAAAACAGGCGCGTGGTATTTCCCGCTCTTTCAGCAGGCGGAAAATGCCGGGAATTTCATTGGCGTTTCCTTTGGTTATGGTGAAACGCAGCCCCACCCTGAGCCCTTCGGCCTGACAATTAGCAATGCCGTCGAGGGTTTTTTGAAAAGCGCCGGGCACACAGCGGAAACGGTCGTGCACTTCTTCAAGTCCGTCCAGGGAAATGCCCACGTAGGAAAGCCCCACGGCCTTGAGTTCTCTGGCCCTGGCCCTAGTGACGAGGGTGCCGTTGGTGGAAATGACGGCGCGCATTCCCTTGTGGGTGGCGTGACTCGCAAGCTCCACAAGGTCCCTACGCGCCAGCGGCTCTCCTCCGGAAAAAAGCATCACCGGAGCGCCGTAGGCCGCAAGGTCGTCAATCATGGCTTTGGCCTGTCCTGTATTTATGTCATCTTCACCGTCAAGGCCGGTGGCGTGGGCGTAGCAGTGCAGACATTTGAGATTGCAACGTCTGGTCATGTTCCAGACGACAACGGGTTTTTTGTCTTTGGAGAATTGCAGCAGATGGGAAGGCAGCTTGCCGGATTCGCGGCCGTAACGCAACGCGTCAGAGGCTTCCGCCTGCCCGCAGTAAAGTTTGGAAATTCCGATCATGGACAGCCATGTGTTTTGTGGTCGTAAGGTAAAGGCGGGCTATGCGTCCGAAGGTATTTTTTCAAGACATCAAAAGCGTCGTTGAGCCCGTCTGGATTGTTGCCGCCAGCTTGGGCCATGTCCGGCCTCCCGCCGCCGGAGCCGCCGCACGGCGCCGCCGCTATTTTGACAAGAGCGGGTGCGGTAAAGCGGCTGTGCAAATCCTTGGATACGCAAACAAGCAGACCAGCTTTACCGTCTTCCACCGTGGCAAGGCAGATAACGCTGTTCACAGTCAGACGCGAACGAATGTCGTCCATTATTTTCCGCAAGGCCTTGAGGGGGATGTCCAGGCGTTTTGTCAAAAGGGAAATGCCGGCAACGGGTTCGGCTTCCCGGGCGATGTCTGCGGCGAATTGTGGTGCTACGGAGCCTTTTTCCGCCGTCTTGCGCAATTTTTTGACGTCTTCCGCAAGGGCTCGGACCCGCCCGGCGAGTTTGCCCGGTCGCGCCCTGAGCAGGTCTGAGAGGCTGTTCAGTTCCGCCCGTTGTTCAATGGCCCGACTGTAGGCGTTCCAGCCGGTAACGGCCTCAATGCGGCGCGTGCCGGCGGCCACGCCAGTTTCCGACGTGATGAAAAAGCCCCCGGCCTGTCCTGTGGCGGCAAGGTGCGTGCCGCCGCACAGTTCCACGGATTCCGGGCCGTCATCCCCGTCCTGACCGCCGATGCTGACAACGCGCACTACATCCGCGTATTTTTCGTCAAAAAGGGCCACAGCTCGGGCTGCGATGGCTTTTTCTTTTGCCGTTTCGCGTACATGGAGCGGCAGATCGGCCAGGATGGCGCGGTTGACGTCCCGTTCCACAGTGGCAAGCTCTCCGGCGCTCAGGGCCGCTATGTGGAAAAAGTCAAAACGAAGGCGACGGCTGTCAACTAGGGAGCTGGCCTGCCTGACGTGCTCGCCGAGTACGCGGCGCAGGCTCGCGTGCAGCAGGTGGGTGCAGGTATGATTGCGGGCCGTGGCCATGCGGGTGTTCTCGTCCACGCTCAGGGTGATCTTATGGTCCGCGTGGAGCACACCTTCAAAAACTTCAATATCGTGTACAATGAGATCGGGGAAAGGTTTTTGCGTGTCAATCACACGCGCCTGTCCGGTTGCGGATTCCACAAGGCCCCTGTCGCCCGTCTGGCCACCGGATTCGCCGTAAAAGGGCGTCTGCCCGGCGACGATAAAACCTTTCTGCCCTTTTGGCAGACTGTCCGCCGTCCGTCCGTCCGCGTCCAGCAGGGCCACAAGGCGGCTTTGGGCCGTCAGCCTCGCATAGCCGGTAAAAAAACTCCGCAAGCCGTCGTCTCTCAGGCGGGCAAATGCCCGGCTCAGATCGTCCGACCCTTTCTCCAGCAAGGTCCGCATGTCGTTCTTGCGGCTCTGGCGAGCCCGCTCGCGCTGAGCGCGCATATTGGCTTCAAAATCGGCATTGTCCGCTGTATATCCGCGTTTGCCAGCCACGTCCGTGACAATATCAAGTGGGAAGCCGTAGGTGTCATAGAGCCTGAAGCAGAAATCGCCCCGTATTTCCTTCTGTCCTGCCTTGTCCAAGCGCGTCAGCTCCTCCTCCAGCAGGGAGATCCCTTTTCCTAGTGTCAGGGAGAAACGCTGTTCTTCCTCAAAGATCACGCGGGAAATAAAGTCAGCTATTTTGACTAGTTCTTGGTAGTCATCGCCCATTACGTCAATGACGGCCTTGCATACGCGGTACAAAAAGGGCTCGTTCACTCCCATGATGGTGGCGAAACGCAGGGCGCGACGGATGAGGCGGCGCAGCACATAGCCCCGTTTTTCGTTGGAAGGCAGCACTCCGGCGGCAACGAGAAAGGCTGCAGCGCGGCTGTGGTCGGCTATAACGCGCAGGGCCGTGTCCACATCATTGGCGTCCGGCTGGCTGAAGCTGTAGGTCACCCCGGCAAGGGCGGCGGCGCGCTGTATGATTTCCTGAAAGATGTCACAGTCAAAATTGGATTTTTTGCCTTGGCAGACGGCGGCTATGCGCTCAAGCCCCATGCCCGTGTCTATGTTGGGTGCGGCCAGATTGGCGCGGCTGCCGTTATTTGACTGGTCAAACTGTGTGAAGACGAGATTCCAGATCTCCAGAAAGCGGTCGCAGTCACACTTGCCGATGCCGCAATCCGGCCCACAGGCCATGTATTCGCCCTGATCAATATAGATTTCCGAGCAGGGTCCGCAGGGTCCTGTATCTCCCATGGCCCAGAAATTGTCTTTTTCTCCCATGCGCACAATGCGTTCTTCCGGCAGAGCGGCGTTTTTTTTCCAGATGGACACCGACTCGTCGTCCTCTCGGTAAACGGTGACCCAGAGTTTGTCTCCGGGCAGGCCAAGCTCCTTTGTGACAAACTCCCAGGCCCAGGCTATGGCCTCGCTCTTGAAATAATCGCCGAAGGAAAAATTGCCCAGCATTTCAAAAAAGGTGTGGTGTCGGGCCGTGCGGCCCACATTTTCCAGATCATTGTGTTTGCCGGACACACGCAGGCATTTCTGACAGGAGACAGCGCGGTTGTACCCCCGCTTTTCCTCATTCAAAAAAAGTTTTTTGAACTGCACCATGCCCGCGTTGGCAAAGAGAAGGCTTGGATCGTTCGGGGGAATAAGGGGCGCGGAGGACACAATTTCATGTCCGCGACGGTGAAAAAAGTCCTGGAAACAACGGCGTATTTCTTTGGCGGTGAGCATGGCGGTTTCCATTTTATTCGTACGCTTCTTCATTTTTCCGCGAGGGAGATAGGCTCTTCCGTCTCATTCAGCCTGGATGCCGGCGGTGTGAAATTCCCCTGATGGACTCCTAGAAATTCCATGAGGGCGGTTTCCACCTGCTTGCGGAGTTCTTCGTTTTCGTCCAGTAGGGCGCGTACTTTTTCCTTTCCCTGCCCCAGCTTTTCCGAACCGAAGGCAAACCAGGAGCCGCTCTGATCAATGACTCCCGCTTCAACGCCCATGTCGATCAATTCGCCGGAGCGGGAAATTCCCTGTCCGTAGAGAATGTCGAAAACCGCACTGCGAAATGGGGGTGCTACCTTGTTTTTGACCACCTTGACTTTGGTGCGCGAGCCGTAGGATTCCTCCTTGTCCTTGAGAGTCTGTATCTTGCGGATGTCCAGACGAACCGAGGAGTAGAACTTCAGCGCATTGCCACCGGTGGTGGTTTCAGGGTTGCCATAGCCCATTGTGCCGATTTTCATGCGTATCTGGTTGATGAAGATGACTAGGGCGCGCGATTTGTGAATGGTGCCCGTGAGTTTGCGCATGGCGTGAGACATGAGCCTAGCATGACCGCCAACTTGGGTTTCGCCCATGTCGCCTTCCAGTTCCATCTGGGGGATGAGAGCCGCCACGGAGTCCACCACCACAAGATCCACGGCGCCGGAGCGCACCAACATGTCGGCAATGTCCAAGGCTTGTTCGCCGTAGTCCGGCTGGGAGATAAGCAGTTCGTCCGTGTTGACGCCCAGGCGCTTGGCGTAGGCCACGTCCAGGGCATGCTCGGCGTCCACAAAGGCGCAGGAGCCACCGAGTTTTTGACATTCGGCCACAATGTGCAGGGTAAGGGTGGTCTTGCCCGAAGATTCCGGGCCAAAAATTTCCGTTATGCGACCGCGCGGTATGCCGCCCACGCCGAGCGCTAGATCAAGGCCGATGGAGCCGGTTGGAATGACAGGAATATTGACGTGGGCGTCGTCGGAAAGTTTCATCACCGCGCCCTTGCCGTATTTGCGCTCAATAGTGGCGAGGGCGGTGTACAGGGCTTCTGTGCGGGCGTCTTTCGGATTTTGAACAGGTTTTTTGGTCATTATGGTCTCCGTGTCTGTCTCAATAAATTTGTGTTCAGGCGGAGTATACTATCAAAGAGTCGCGCGCAAGGCAATAAGTGTGATTTGTAGAGCAGGAAAAAAGCATGAAGACTGTAATAATCTAAAATACCTGCATAAATCTTTTAGATTCACGACTAGCTGAGAGGCCATTCATTGGCTATAAAGCCAGGCATGGCAATGCAAAACAAATATTCCTTCCGTTTATCCATATCCACTTATCCATATCCACAAGATTCAAACCAGCGTTGGTCATCTGGGAGTGACTAGGTCCAGGGCTTCCCCAACTCCAGAAAAGAGGTCTTCATGAGTCCTG
>JAITNF010000043.1 GCA_031290615.1 Desulfovibrio sp.
CATCCGGACAAGACAGAGAGAATCGCGTAGCCCGTGAACAGTGGAGTCGGTGGAGTGCTTCCCGCCAGGCGGCATCACTTGTTTTTATTGATTAGTCTTCAGCCGAAACGAATATGCGCGCCACGTTGCGGATCTTTCTAGGGCAAACGCTGTTACGACTCCGCTTCCGGTTCCCGGAAAACAACAACTGCGCTTTCATCCATTCGTCAGAAGAATTGCCACGAGCTGAACAAAACCCAAAAAACGAAATAGCCGTTTTATTGTATCTTGTGGCAATACTCTTGAAGTGCTTAATTTTGCCAAACATTATTTCAATAACATTACGTTCTTTATACAAAAAACATCATATTCGCGCAGTGTTTTACGATTCTCCCTTTACGGAATGACCGCCACGATATGACCGGCATAGCACCCTTATCATTTAATTATGAATGTCGATAGAACCTAGACACCGTGAGCGGTTACGCAAACGGAGTTTCGGAACAGATCGTGAAAAAGGCGAACGATTTGTTGAGCGGATCACATTCTTGCGTCAGATCTGTCGCATCCAAAAGTTGCGGACATATTCTGTATTGGTGGACGCTTTTCAAAACTGGCTTGACGGATGCCTGCTTGACATCTCGTTTGTTCATTCATGACTACCTCATGAGCAGTTACGAAATAAAGTCGTGTTTTTTCTTGTGCATTGTCTCTTTTTAGTGTAGTAACTCTTAAGTTTTAGTTACTGTTGCATAATCATGGAGAGGTGTCCGAGGTGGCCGAAGGAGCACGATTGGAAATCGTGTGTTGGCTAATCCCAACCGAGGGTTCGAATCCCTCCCTCTCCGCCAATATCAAGGGGTTACTGTAAAATAGCAACCCCATTTTTCGGCAAAAAAAATTTGATGGGTGATTTCATGGGTGATAGATTCAAAAATCTTTGCTGCCGTTCTGTCAACACCAATGTCATGCAGATATATTTCTGTTGTCTTCAGGTTCATATGTCCCAAGACTTTTTGTGCTAAAAAGGCTAAAAATGGGGCACGAAAATGCGTGGTCAGAAAATGCCGTAAACAATGTGTCGTGAATAACGGTATGTCAGCACATTTACACACGCGCTGAAAAAGATATTTTACCTGCTTGTTATACCGGTTGTAGCATGACTCTGTTCGTGGATTTATAAAAACGTAAAATTCTCAATCCTGACGCTCTGAATCAAATCGTTTCAATATTTCGTATAATCCCGCGTACTGATATGGCATTTTCATTCTGTACGCTGGAATACGCCATTCTTTGGCTTCAAAGTCAAATTCGTTCAATACCATCTAGTAAAATGTTAAATAATTGTTAGGTGATATTCGAGATAGTTATAATGTTTAACTGGCATAGAGTCTCTACAAGATCGCCGGATTGTTCATTAGCGTTCGAAGGCCGCTGAACCCAAAGATAGCTTCACGATCTGCGATCTTACTGGAAACATTTAATTTTTGACACCTATGGGCGGCGGACCAGTTCCGCCAGAGAAAATTTCTGCCCTCCATTAAACAGCAGGAGGGTATAGAGGCCAGCAGCTTTTCAGCGGGTTTCGCATCGGATTGTTTCGGCGGCTGGACTCCGTAAGACTTGCGCAGAGCGTGGCTCATCGGGAAGAACAGCGGAACATTGAAAAACTTTCCAGACAGCGTGAGAAGCGGCATGAACAACAATTGCAGAAAGACCGGCAAACTCCAAGAATGCGTATGCGATGACGTGGAGACGCCCTACTGCCATCCAAAAATGACTTGAACAAAAGCCTGCGCCATCTGGAGAAGCGCGGAAACTGCTGGCAGGCCGACAATTGACAGCATAGCTGCCTAACTACATTATATACTAACCGTAAGCCTCCGCTGAAAAAATCCAGTTTTGATTTAATTTTGAGTGTCGCGTAAATTTTGTTGGTATATTTGAAATAATAGAATATATTTATGTTTAATTGCAATATGTTGCAATATAATTATTCATCTCCAGGCCGCACGGCGGCGTTCGTTTTTTTTGCCATGTATCACTTCCAGAACAATTTGACCAGATTGGTGCCGCGCGGCGTATCTGAAACCTTGGAAACCTGGCCAGCGGTGATGACCACGCAATCATTCGCCTCGAAGTCAGAGCTCGTGTTGATGAATTTTTCCGCTCTGGCAAGATGACTCAAGCTTTCGTCTTCCCTTGTCACAAAAACAGGCTTCACTCCCCAGACAAAATTGAGACTCTTGACCGTGCCGAGATCAGTGGTCAGAGCATATATGCCCTGAGGCGGACGCCGTTCGGAAACCTGTCGCGCCGCCGCGCCGCTGACGCTGTGAGCCACAATGGCCTTGGATTGCGCCTTGTCGGCCAGTAGACAGGCCGAATAGGCCAGAAATTCCGGTATGCCCCTAGTAGCGTCTGGTTCTTCCAGTTCGCGGCCGTTAAAGAGCATTGCCTCAGCCTCGTCAGTGATTTTACTCATATAGCGCACCGTTTCCACAGGGAAATTACCCATAGCCGTCTCTTCGGAAAGCATAACGCAATCGGCCCCATCCAGCACAGCATTGGCCACGTCCGTGGTTTCCGCGCGGGTGGGGGCGGGGCTGTTCACCATGGAAAGCAGCATCTGCGTCGCCACAATCACCGGCTTGGAAGCCCTGTTGCATGCGTTGATAATACGTTTCTGCAAAGCCGGCAGTTTTGGGAGGGGGCATTCCACGCCAAGGTCTCCGCGCGCCACCATTACAATGTCTGTCTGCTCAAGGATGGCGTTCAGATTGTCAACCGCGCTCTGCCGCTCCAGTTTGACAACCACGGGGAGCTTGCGCCCGGCGGCGGCGATGAGACCTTTGGCTTCGCGCACGTCGTCGGCCGTCTGCACATAGGAAATGGCCACTGCGTCCACGCCCAAAGCAAGGCCACCGGCAAGGTCTTTTTTATCCTTGTCCGTGAGGGCACGCACTTTTGTGGACTTACCGGGAATGGCAAGCCCCTTGCGGGAGGTCACGATGCCGGAATTATCCGACTTGAGACGCACAAGGCCGTCGGCGTGGCGCTCCTGCACGATGAATTGCAGACCGCCGTCGGCCAGCACCATGCGGTCGCCGGGCACTAAGCTCTCCAGAATGACGTCGTGGTCAAAGGGCAAGTAGGGCATGTCATTGACACGCCTGTCTGTTGGGCCGAGCAGAAGGCTCATGCCCTTGATCACCTGAATAGCGTTCTCCTCCAGCACGCCAAGGCGTATCTTGGGGCCGGAGAGATCTTGCATTATGGTGATATGGCGACCTATCTCCGCTTCCACTTCACGGATGGACTTGATGATGTTGACGAAATCCGAAGCTCCGCCGTGGGAAAAATTCAGACGGAACACGCTCACGCCGGCCTCAACAAGTGCCTTGAGGTTCTCCTTGGTATTGGAGGCCGGTCCTATGGTGGCGACGATTTTTGTTTTCATGGCTGTTCCTTTTAGGTAGACTGATACGGCTTGAGCTTTTCAAAAAAATCATCTGGATTTTACAGCATTCTGTCAAGCGGCTTGTGACGATTGAATAAGTCAGGCGCATTAAGGATGTAATAATTTGAAATACCTGCATAAATTTTTTTTGAATATAATTTTATAAAGTTCTGTTATTCAAAATAGTTGCTGATTTAGCTACGTTAGCCCTAGACGATTGAGGCGATAAAATCGGGCAATCTAAATTCCGAAGCATGAAATTCGAATTCCAAATTAAAAATACTGAAATTAGAATTAGTCATGGAGTGAGCACGGTGCGGGTTATGGGACGCTAAAAGCCCTTTCAAACCCAAGGGTTGAAAAGGTTATCCGGAAGCCGTGAATGGTAATATTGCTGTCGCCGTGGATAACCTTACAGTGCAACGCGCAGGCTTTCCCTTGTCACGGGCCGGCCTTTATTTTGCGGACTAATGCCCGAGGGTATATCCTGAAGGCCTTTCAATTCGCGAAATAATTCCACAACCTGCCGAAGGAGTGTTCTATGCGCATCTTCATTCTGCCGCCGTTCTCGTGACGCATGGCCGAAATAGTCCATACCGCCGAATCAAGGTCCACCGCATCCCGCATATTTCTTCTCGCAAGGCGTTATAGACTTTGTGGGGCTTTGTGATATTAAAACTTGGTGCCCGGAGCGGGGGTCGAACCCGCACAGCGTTTCCGCCGAGGGATTTTAAGTCCCTTGCGTCTACCAGTTCCGCCATCCGGGCTTGGGGCCGCCGCCGTCTCCGTTTACTCTTCGCTATGGGTCCCGGCTAGAGAATGGAGCGCTATTCATCCTCCCATTGGCCTAGTTGAATCCAGTAACCATGCAGTTAGTCAATTTTTTTTCAGGCAGAACAACGGGGAATATTCCGACGACTTCGTGAACGAATTTGCGGTATACATAGAGCTTGTGCACTTCAAATGCACACTGACACAACAACATGTCATCGCCCATGGGCATAAAATCGGAATGTTCCGCTCCTGCCCGCCGCAATTTGCTAGATCGCCGATGAACGACTGTTCAGCTACGAGCAGTTCCTCGTCGTATGTCAGCACGTTATCGTAGATGAACTGCCCGAAGACTTCACTGCGATTTTTGTCCATCTCCTATCTTCTGTAGTTCTGAGTGCTGATATACTCCAATATGCGACAAGAGGCAAGAACGCGGATTGAGTTGCGTAATCTCTACTGACGCCGTTTGAAAAATTTTTCCAGGTCCTCCGCGTCCCAACGCAGCACGCAGGGTCGCCCGTGCGGGCAGTATTCCTTACCCGGCACGGCAAGCCACTGCGCCACAAGGCCGGCGGCCTCATCGTCCGTGAGACGCTGGCCCGCCTTGATGGCCCCCTTGCAGGACATGTTCACAAGCATTTCCGCAAAGTCGTCCTTGCGGCCGGCAAGAACCTCGCGGAGAAATTGCCCGGCTTGCGCGCGCGACAGCAAAGACGGCGTGGCCCGAACCGTGAGGATGTCTTGTGTGCAGGCAAGTTCAAAACCCAAGGATTGCAGCCGCGGGCCAAGTTCGTAAAAACGCGCCTTTTCCGCCGGGTGCAAGCGCATTTCCAGAGGCAGGGCAAGGGGATGGTCTCTGCCGAAAAAGGCGTCTTTTTTCGCCGCTTCATAGAGCACGCGTTCGTGGGCGGCGTGCTGATCCACAAGGAGGAGCGCGCCGCCGCCATCCCGCAGTACCAGGTATGTTTCGGCCACCTGCCCCAGACAGACAAGGTTGCCGACGCGGGGCGGCTCCCGTTGCGTTTCCCGAGGTGTTCCGCCGTTCGGTCGCGGGCTGCCGTCTTTCTCGTCCGGTAACGCCGACGATGGGCTTGAGTTGTCCGCTTCCGGAGGAAATCGGCTCGTTGTCGGCATGATTTCTGCCGGGTTTTCGTAGGAAGATGCTGTTTCGGCAAGGGCACCGGGGGCTGTCCGGAAGGACAGGAATTGTGTGTCCTGAAGGCCTTCCCGCGGGCTTTCCGGAACGGCTTTCGCGGTATCCTTATCCTGGATGGGCATTATACGCGGATTGTCGAGCGTGCCCCAGAAACCCGGATGATGGGGCGCGTCGAAAGACAGTTGTCTGTCTGTCCGGAGGGATATGCCTGATAACGCTCCTGGCCGGGAAGCGGCGGTCGGGGAACTTTGCAGGGAACTTTGCAGGGCGTGAAAAATGGCGGAAAACACGGAGGAGCCGTCGCGGAAACGAATTTCCGATTTGGCCGGATGCACGTTCACGTCCACCTCGCCCGGGTCAAGTTCCACAAAGAGGACCGCCTGCGGATAGTCGCGGCTTGTCAGTCTACCCTTGTAGGCTTTCCGCACGGCGGCCTGAATGCCCTTGTCCGTCACCGGCCGTCCGTTGACGTAAAGCAGAATACGGTCGCCGCGCGGCTGGCTGACTTGCGGCGCGGCGATAAAACCATGCACGCGTATGCCGTGGCGCTCCGCCCTGATAGGCAGTAGGACATCCACAATGAGGGCGGGCCAAAGCATGGCAAGACGGTCCAGCAGACTCTGTTCCGGCAAAAAACGTAAAACCTCTCGTTCACCGGAAGTGAGGGTAAAGCCCGTCTGGAGGCGGGCCAGCGAAAGCCTAGCAAGCCACTCTTGGGCACGCTTGAATTCCGTGGAAGGGTTTTTTAAAAATTTTAGGCGCGCCGGGACATTGGCAAAAAGGTCGCGGACTTCCACCACAGTGCCCCTGTACAGGGCTGCGGGGCGTAGAGCCACAAGGTATCCGTGCTCCACTTCCAAACAATGGCCTTCGCCGTGCCAGTCGCCCTGCTCTCCGGCAGGCCTGACAGCCGAGGTGATGGTGAAGTGGGAAACAGAGGCGATGGACGGCAGGGCCTCGCCCCTGAAGCCGTAAGAGCGAATGCGCGCAAGGTCTTGGATGTTTTCGATCTTACTGGTGGCATGGCGGGTGACGGCGAGTTCCATATCTTCAACGGGGATGCCGCAACCGTCGTCCCGCACACGGATGAGGCTTTGCCCGCCGTTTTCCAAGGTCACGTCAATGTGCTCGGCCCCTGCGTCCAGACTGTTTTCCACCAGTTCTTTCAGGGCGCTGGCCGGTCGTTCCACCACTTCGCCAGCGGCGATCTGATTGCACAGTTCTTGGGGCAACAGACGAATGCGTTTTTTTTCAGACATGCGAACCGGCGTTTTATTAAAAAATGATTGCAAGATGCTTGCCTTGTGGCGAAAAATACTTATGTTTGTCCACAGGAGAATATATGCAGCCCAGCGAAAAAATCATGCGCGGGGAATCGCCTTCCGATGAAAGTTCCGTCCCACGCGGCTATGACCCGGAACTGCTCTATGTGGAATGCGGCAATTGCGGCGCGCCCGTCATGTGGGGAAAAGGGCGCGCCACCCATCTTCTGGCGCATGCCGGAATTGATCCGCTGGAACTGGACTCATCCTGCCTGCTCGTTACGGACGCCTGCCCCATGTGCAGCAGAAAAACGCACTATTCGGTGCAGATTTTCCGCGTATCGCGCGGCAACCCGCCGCAGTTCGGCAACGCCTAGAAAAGTCTGAAAAGATTTTTTTAACACTGTCAGAAAAAAATCCACGTCAGCACCACAAAGAGCGGGACGAGAATTCCCACGGACCACACCATATAGCCGAAAAAGCTCGGCATGGGCACGCCTTGATCCTCGGCGATAGAACGCACCATAAAGTTGGGCGCATTGCCGATATAGCTGTTGGCCCCCATGAAAACCGCGCCCGCGGATATGGCCGCCAGAGTTGTGGCCATACTGGTCATCAGCTTGGGTGTGTCGCCACCGGCGGTGTTGAAAAACACCAAGTAAGTCGGCGCATTGTCCAGAAAACTGGAAAGGATACCCGTGAGCCAAAAATATGCTGCATTGACCGGCTGCCCTTCCGGTGAAGTAACAAGGCGGATCAGGGGGCCCAGAGCTCCGGCGACGCCAGCGCGCAAAATGGCGATAGCCGGAATCATGCTGATAAAGATGCCCAAAAAGAGCTTCGCAACCTCCACAATGGGCGCCCAGGAAAACCCGTTGAGCTCCCGACAGCGATGATCCGTAAATTTCCAGGAAAGGCCGGCAATAACCAGCAGCAGAAGGTCGCGCATGAGGCTTTGCCCTTCAACTCCCACTCCGTACACGGAGAATATCTCGCCCATCTGGACGAATCCGGAGGCCAGCACCACCACCACTATGCCGAGCAGAAAGAGTAGATTGATTTTGCCGTCCAGCCCCAGTTTTTTCCGAATCTTGTCGGTATCATGCGACGGAACAGGTTTCCCTTCCCTGGCAAAGAGCACAGTGTCCAGAATATAAAAAATGCTCAGGAGAAGCACTGCCATAAACATTGTTTTCAGAAAGAGGTGAGTGGTTGTCCAAAAGAAGCTGACGCCTTTAAGAAAACCGAGGAAGAGCGGCGGGTCGCCCAAGGGCGTCAGGGAACCGCCGATATTTGCCACCAGAAAAATAAAAAAGACCACGGAGTGCACGCGGTATTTGCGGTGGGCATTGGCGCGTAGCAAGGGGCGTATGAGCAGTATGGCCGCGCCTGTTGTGCCCATCAAACTGGCCAGAACGGTACCCACGGCCAGAATGCCCGTATTGACTGCGGGTGATCCCGCCAGGAATCCGGTCAGCCGCACACCGCCGGCTACGGCGAAGAGCGAAAATATCAGGATCAGAAAAGGAATATACTCCAGAAGCATGGTGTGCAGAAAGACGTACACAGTCGTGTGGGCGCTGTGGGCAAGCAGACAGGGAACAAGGAAAGCTAGCCCCCAGAACACGGCGATTTTGCCGAAATTGTGCTCCCAGAAATGCGGCATCGTGATGGGCAGAACGGCGATAGAGAGCAGCATACAGACAAAGGGAATAACCCACAGGGCGGAAAGTTCCACGCCGGGAAGGGAAGGATGTTCACCGCCCGAGGCCAGTGCCGCACAGGGCAGGGCAAGAGTTGTCAGCACATTTGCGAGGAGGAAAAATTCTTTTGACATGAGATTGCTCCAGGATAAACTCATTTCGTGAGAGCTGTTGCGCCTGATTCCTTTGCCGGACCGGCACTGTCCAAAACGACATTCAGTGTGTATAGCTTATAGCTTGTAAAGCGTACGTTTTGCAATGCCCGAATGACGGTTTTTTCATTGAAGGCATATATTTTATTGATGAACTTCACTGATCCCGCATCTTCCTCCAAACAGCGCACGCCCGAACGCCGGGCGCGTCTTGCGCGTGTGCTACGCTGCCGCCAGCCGGACCTCACCCTTGTTCTGGCCAATATCCATGACCCACACAATGTTTCGGCCATTTACCGTTCATGCGACGCTTTTGGCATCGGACAGGTACACCTGTATTATACAAACACCTCGTTCCCGGCCCTCGGCGACAAAAGTTCCGCTTCGGCCCGCAAATGGGTGGAGAGCGCGCGTCATTCCGACAGCGGGGAGCTTCTGCGCGTGTTGCGCGCTCGAAATATGCAAGTGCTGACAACGGGCTTTTCGGAAAACGCGGTGCCCTTGCGCTGCTGGGATTTTACGCGCCCCACGGCCGTGGTGCTTGGCAACGAGCACATCGGCGTGGCGGCGGAGCTTCTGCGGCTTGCCGACGGGGAACTATACATCCCCATGTATGGCATGATACAAAGTTTCAACGTCTCGGTGGCGGCGGCCATCATACTGGCGGAAGCCGCCAGCCAGCGCGAGGCGGCGGGCATGTACGCCACACCGCGCATGGACGAAGCGGCGCTGTCCGTCAGGCTGAAAGACTGGATGCGGAAATAGGGAAACCAAATGCAAAACACCACGCCGCCCCTGCCCCGCCGCTATGCCTTCAAACTGCTGGCCAACATGGCTTCTGTGCCGGTTTACTTAGTGATGGAGGCCATTCTACCGCGCGCTCTGGGGCCGGCCATGTACGGAAACTACAACTTTGCCACCACCCTCTTCCAGCAGTTTTCCGGCTTTCTGGACATGGGCACCTCCACATGTTTTTACAATGCCCTCTCGCGCCGCCAGTGGGAAACAGGAATCATCAGTTTTTATATGCGGATAGGATTCGCAGTGGCCGCCGTAATCCTGCTGGTCTCCCTGTGTATGCTGATTCCATCCATTGGGGGCCTACTCATGCCCGATGTCCCCCTGTGGCTTGCGCCACCCGCCGCCCTGTGGGCATTGTTGACCTGGTGGGGCCGGGTGCTTCGCTCCATGAACGACGCCGCCGGGGTCACCGTTGCTTCAGAAATAGCCCGCACTGCAGCCTCCCTGTTCTCCACTGGGCTTCTGGCACTGCTTTTTTTCAGCCATTATCTGAACATCCATAGTCTGTTTCTGCAACAGTATTTCATGCTCGGCATTACGGCTTGGGCCTATTGGCACGTCACTCGGCAACACTGGCATTCCAGAGAGCGTATTCTGCATTTTCGCCTTGACAGAGAGCAGACACGTGCCTACACACGGGAGTTTTTCAATTACAGCCATCCCCTTTTTGTGCAGGCCCTGCTTTCCTTTCTGCTGCTTGCGGCGGAGCGCTGGCTCTTGCAGTGGTTTGATGGCAGTACCGAGCAGGGTTTTTTTGCCCTGTCTCAAAAAGTCAGCATGGCCTGTTTTCTCTTTGTCTCAGCAATGACACCCCTTGTCATGCGTGAGCTTTCCATTGCCTGGGGCCAGAACGACAAGCGCGCCATGGGGCAGCTGCTGGACAGATTCGCGCCGCTTCTCTATGTGCTGGCGGCTTATTTTTCCTGCTTCACCTTGGCGGAGGGAGCGGCCATGGCGCTAATTTTTGGCGGGGAGCAATTTACGGCCGCCATTCTGCCCGTGCAGATCATGGCGCTCTATCCTCTGCACCAGGCTTACGGGCAACTGGCCGGCTCGGTCTTTCACGCTGCGGGCCGTACCCTCACCCTGCGCAACATCACGGCCTTGGAATGTGTTTACGGCTTTGCCGCAGCTTGGTTTTTTCTGGCCCCGTCGGAATTCCTAGGGCTGAACCTCGGTGCCACGGGACTGGCGCTGAAAACGGTGCTGATGCAGTGTTTGACCGTCAATCTCTATCTCTTCTTGGCCTCGCGCTTTATTCCCCTTTCCTTCGGGCGCAATCTGGCGCATCAGGTCTGGAGTCTCCTGTTTTTGCTGCCGCCGGCCTTTGCCTGCCGCGAAATCACTCTGGCCCTGGGCATAGGCGGCACGGATTCCCTGCTGCGCTTCTGTGCGTCGGGGACGCTGTACAGTTTGCTTATACTCGGGGTATGCGCGATCTTTCCACCGCTCCTGGGCTTGAGCCGACAGGACGCGCGCGAATTACTTGCGCGGCTAAAAAACGCCCGGACGCCCAATTCCAAATAAATTAGAGTAGGGTCGGCTTGCTCGGTCCGGAAATTATGCCACCGCCAAACAAGGTTATCGCTGTTACGGTCACGCTTACGATCGACAGCGCATTGCTCCATGACCTGAGAATCAGTCTAACTCAAACGGCCGCAGGCTAGTGCACAAGGAGCGACCACAGGAATACAACGCTCAGCATTCGGCAACTTGACACGAAATTGGGCGTACGCAACACTTGAGTCCCTATTAAACCCGCCGCCATTCTCAACGGCGCCTTGCCTTCCATTCTTATGGGAGTTCGCTCACTGGCTACGGCTTGGTTGGCTCTCGTCATTGCGGAAACCATAGGGACGAGCGCGAGCATAGGATTTCTGGCTCTTGACACCAGAGAATTTCTGCAAACAGACATCATAGTCCTGACCATAATTATTTATGCCGTTATAGACGTATGCGCAGATGGCGTTGCCCGCTTTCTGCAGAAAGTTAATGGAAAAGGTAATTCTCAACAACCTGAATTTGCGGATCCGGGAAGGCGAGTTCGTCGCTCTACTGAAAAAGCGGCTAATGACTGGTCCCGCAATCTCTCCGGCGATCAGGCCCAGAGAGTTGCCATCGCCAAAGCTTTGGCTTAAGGAACCTAAGTTGCTGCTTCTGGACGAGATCTTCGCCTCCCTGGATGCTTTGAAACGCATAAAGATGCATAAACTGTTGCGCTCTCTGATAGCCGCACACAGACCGGGAGTCCTGCTAGTCACTCACGACGTGCACGATCCATAGTTCTGAACAACCGCATTTTAATTATGCGTGACATCGTTATCGTCAAAAAATATGCGGCGGATGGAATATCACTTCCAAGGTGAATGGTGAATATCGTGTACCTGAGTTCCGCCGACACCGGGGGGCGACCTTTGCGGCAGGCAAAGTTGACGCTTTGGCCATGTGGAGCCCGGCAGTAGACATTGCCAGACAAATTTATAAAGCCCATAACATTTTTGAAGAAAAAGAGCTTGATTATCTGCTGGGCTTCAACACGTTCCTCATCGTGCGTTCCTTTGCCGCAGCAAGCCAGAATCTGGTCAGGGCCATCAATGACGGCTTTCATTAAAAAAGGGCAATTGGCAAGCGCACATACGAAGGAAGTCGAGGATCTCTGCCAAAAAGTAGGATTCAACGTCTGTAGGCCGTAATCGGAAGGACAAAGCTTAAGCCAATCTAAAATTGTTTCTCTCCAAGCTCTTGCCGCATTGATTCCAGACAGGGCGCAAATCGCTTTGAGCGGCAGTTTCCTCCATCGCGAACCATTTACGCTAGTGCGGGAACTTATCCGCAACTGAAGTCGTGATCTGGAGATTATCAAGCAGTCTCCGGGCTATGACCTGGATATTCTTTACCGCCGCCACATGGCGGCCGGGTTGCTAGCCGCTGTTTTCGGGCGTGCCTTTCCAGCCTGTGGGCGGCGTACACGGCTCGGATCTGGCTCTTCTGAACCACTCTGGGACTGTTTGCCCGACCCTTACCCTTACGGTTCCGACAAGTACACTTGGGTTATATTGCCCATCAAGACGGATTTCACCGTCATCCACGCCGCAGAGATCACTGCGGCCGACGATGCCAGAGTCTAGGACACGCCGAACTGGGATCGTCTCATGACCAGAGCGGCAGAGAGCATACTTATCACAACGGAGCGGCTTGTTGAGGATTCTCTTTTCTCCGCGCATCCGGAATTGACCCTTGTTCAGAAACATGTCTTTCCGTTCTTTGCGCACATGATGATCAACTTGGCACGTTCCATCGTTATGGTCGCACTGGGCAATCAGCTCTGATTTCCGCCAACCTTGCATTCATGCCGCAAGGCCAGCGAAATCGGCAATTTGCGTGAAGCGGGAACGTAGGACGCAAAGCATGGCCAAACGATTGTTTCTTTATACGTCAACCTCACACATTATACCAAGTTGCAATCAATAGGGGGTTAATATATGCTGCTCCAGCAATGGAGGTACTCATGCGCCAGCCGACGCCAATTTCTGAAAATAGCATTTTGGAACTGATGGAATTTGGAAAGAAGAAATGGCCAGGTTTTGATTTTTTTTCGATTTTTGCGTGTCTGACTACGAGTTAAACAAGCATTGTCTACTGCCAAAATCGTAAAAATATTGAATTGGAACGTCAACACTGTCCGCGTCACCCAAAAAAATTTATTGACTGGAGGATTATTGCCCTAAACTGTTCAAGTCGCTCCTGGCG
This sequence comes from Desulfovibrio sp., assembly GCA_031290615.1. GTDB lineage: Bacteria > Desulfobacterota > Desulfovibrionia > Desulfovibrionales > Desulfovibrionaceae > Desulfovibrio. The sequence continues at coordinate 13,038 of JAITNF010000043.1, forward strand.
GTTATTGATACAGCGGCCATGGGACTGCATCACCTGGAAAACATTCCTGAAATGGTTCAAAAACTCACTCACCGGGAGTGGATATTAAATCCCGTTTGATTGCAACTTGTTATAAAACATTAAATTCCATCTCGCGTGTTGTTTCAGCAACTTTCGTCTGTCATTCTGATTGAAAAAACCACCCCGCCCTCAAATAGCCGCCAGGATCCAAGCATATTGACCGCGAGTCCAGAGTGTTTTATCAAAGAGATACAATGACGATTCAGGAGAATACCTGAACTTTGGAATAGGAACAAGCATTTTGTTTGGAAACGGAACAATAGGAACGGCGAGGGTAGGTTGCGATGTTTATATCTTTTGAAGGCATAGAAGGCTCTGGCAAGTCCACGACCGCGCGCGCGCTGGCGGAACATTTGCAAGAGCGCGGGCTTGACCCGCTGCTCACTAGGGAGCCGGGCGGCTGTACCTTGGGGCGCGGTCTACGACATACCCTGCTGGACATGCGCGTCCATACCCTTTCCAGCCGAGCCGAACTCTTTCTTTTTCTTGCGGACAGGACGCAGCATGTGACGGAAGTCATCCGCCCGGCGCTGGAAGCCGGACAAATTGTGCTGTGCGACAGGTATGTCGATTCTACCTTGGCCTACCAGGGCTACGGCCGAGGGCTGGATACGGGATTTCTGCGCCGCCTGAACGAAACCGCCACAGGCGGCCTGATGCCGGAAGTCACCCTGCTCCTGGATGTGCCTGTGCCCTGTGGCCTCACGCGGGCCGGGAAGTGCAACAAGGACGCTGGCACCACCATTTCCGAAGGCCGTTTTGACTCGGAAAGTCGAGATTTTCACGAGCGGGTGCGTAGCGGCTATCACGCGCTGACCCAGGAAGAGCCGGACCGTTTTGCCGTGATTGATTCCTCGCAGCTGTTTGAAGACGTAATTCTGCAATGCTTTTCCGTTGTGGAAAGGACTTTACGCCGTTTCGGCGATGCCGATTGACCTGCCGTCGAGTTTGCTCCGGCGACGCCTACCGAAAGGCTGATTTTGAACGGGAATAACAAGGAACAAAGTTATGACGCACGCCTTTCCAAATCTTTTGCCGGGTGAAAAAGCCGTGACGGCCGACCGGCTCGGCGTGGTCTTTTTTCCGGCCTTCGACTGGGCCATTTCCGCCACGCACCCCGAGCGCGAGGAACGCCTGCTCTACACCCGCGACCAGTTGCAGGAGGAGGGGCTTTTCGATATCCCCGGCATTAGCGAACACCGCCCGGAATTCGCCGCGCGCGCTGATCTGGCGCGCGCGCATTTCTGTTTGCCGGACGTCGCGGCGGTGAGCACCGATTCGCATCTGGCGGCGGCGGGCGCCGCCATCACCGCCGCCCGCCTTGTGATGGAAAAAAAGGAGACCAGGGCCTTTTCCCTCGCAAGGCCTCCAGGCCACCACGCCATGCGTGTGGTGCACGGCAACAGGGGCTTTTGCAATATCAACAACGAAGCCGTCATGGTGGAATATATCCGCGACCACTGGCCCCGTCCCGACGGGCGTCCCCTGCGCGTGGCCATTGTGGATACGGACGTGCACCACGGCGATGGCACCCAGGACATATTCTGGAACGACCCGCACACCCTCTTCATCTCCCTGCACCAGGACGGCCGCACACTGTATCCCGGCACCGGCTTTCCGCAGGAATGCGGCGGCCCAAGCGCCTTGGGCCGCACCATCAATATTCCCCTACCACCCGAAACCTCGGACGAGGGCTATCTTTACGCCGTGGAAAAAGCCGTGCTGCCCATGCTTGCGGAATTCAAACCGGATATCGTCGTCAATTCCGCCGGACAGGACAATCATTTCACCGATCCCTTGGCCAATATGCGCCTTTCCGCACGGGGCTACGCCGCCCTGAACCGCGCCCTCAACCCAGATATTGCCGTGCTGGAAGGCGGCTACGCTATCTGCGGGGCGTTGCCCTACGTCAATATTGGCATTTGTCTTGCCCTCGCCGGGCTGCCCTGTGAAGACATCCGCGAGCCGGATTGGAATCCCGTTGCCGTGCGGCAACGCCCGGAAATCGGCCGCCATGTCACCGGGGTGTGCGAGGAGGCACTGCGCCTCTTCCGCAAGCCTCCGGCCAGTCCCACAGAAGGCAAGAAAGAGGACGGATATTGGGTGCGGCATCGCCATATCTTTTACGACACGGACATGCTACGTGAAAGCCGCGTCGAGGGCTGGCGGCTGTGCGGGGAATGTTCGGGCTTGGGACGCATCGAAACTAGCTCTGACCGAGTGGCGCGTTCCCTGTGCATTCTTGTTCCACGTCATGCCTGCCCGGCCTGCCAGCGGGAAGGCACGGCCTTGGCGGACAAGGGCCGCAAGAGCGGGCGCTACGCCCATGTTCTTGTGCTGGACGGGGGAAGGCCGGACAGGTGCGGACAATCCTAAATCCGTGCCGGACAACCAAAAACAGAGCCACCGCAACAAAATTGCAGAGCGCTATTTTGGCGCGGTACGGGCATCATGGAGTATTCATGACAAATCTTCTGATTATCGGCGCTGGCGGCGTCGGCAGCGTGGTGGCGCACAAATGTGCGCAGGCGGCCAGACAGACCGGCGTGTTTGAAAAAATCACCCTGGCTTCCCGCACCCTGTCTCGTTGCGAGGCCGTGGCCGCAAGCGTCAGGACGCGCATCGGCGTAACTCTGGAAACAGCGGGAGTAGACGCCGGCAACGTGGCGGAACTGAGCGGCCTCATCCGCTCCGTCGGGGCGAATATTGTGTGCAACGTGACGCTGCCCTACCTGGACCTGCACATTATGGACGCCTGCCTTGCCGGCGGAGCGCACTATCTGGACACCGCCAATTACGAGCCGCCGTATACGGCGAAATTTGAATACAAATGGCAGTGGGCCTATGCCGACCGTTTTCGCGAGGCCGGCCTCACGGCCTTGCTCGGTTCCGGTTTTGACCCTGGCGTGACCAACGTATTCGCCGCCTGGGTGATGAAGCACACACTGGACGAAGTTCATGTGCTGGATATCATCGACTGCAACTCCGGCGATCACGGCCGGCCCTTTGCCACGAATTTCAATCCTGAAATCAATATCCGCGAGGTGATGGCGCACGGACGTTATTGGGAGCACGGCGAATGGGTGGAAACAGACTTCCTGGCTTTCTCCATGGAGTACAACTTCCCGGACGGCATCGGCCGCAAAAAATGTTTTCTCCTCTATCACGAGGAACTGGAATCCCTTGTGACGCACCTCAAGGGTCTACGCCGAGCGCGCTTCTGGATGACTTTTTCCGAGAACCACCTGAATCATCTCAAGGTGCTCGGCAATGTGGGCATGACGGGCATCAAGCCGGTGCGCTTCCAGGGGCAGGATATCGTGCCCGTGCAGTTTCTGGCGGCGCTACTGCCGGACCCCGCCTCTCTGGGGCCACTGACAAAGGGAAAGACCTGCATCGGCAACAGCATGACCGGGCTGAAAAACGGCGAGAAAAAAAAAGTTTTTATCTACAATGTCTGCGATCATGAGGCCTGTTACGCCGAAGTCGGTTCCCAGGCCATTTCCTACACTGCGGGCGTGCCTGCCATGATCGGCGCGAAACTTGTCGCCGAAGGCGTCTGGCGGCAGCCTGGCGTGTGGAACATGGAGCAACACGATCCTGATCCCTTCATGGACTCTCTCGGCGTTTACGGCCTGCCTTGGCAGTGCGTTGAGTCCTGACCACCAATAGTTTCCGCATGTTCGACGATCTGCTTTTTGACGGTACGCGCGTGCCCTCCCCGTGTTTTGCGCTGGATGCGCCACGTCTGGCGGCCAATGCCGCTGTGCTGGACACGGTGCAGCGCCGCACCGGGGTCAAAATTCTGCTGGCCCTTAAGGCCTATGCAGCTTTTGTCACGTTTCCGCTGCTTTCGCGCTTTGCGGGCGCGGGGCCGCTATGGGGTGTGTGTGCCAGTTCCGTGGACGAAGCGCGCCTGGGTCGCGAGGAGTTCGGCGGCGAAGTGCATGCCTTTGCCGCCGCCTGGAGCGATGAAGAAATGGCGGAACTCCTCCCCCTGGCTGATCACATTGTTTTCAATTCCCTGGCCCAGTGGCGGCGTTTCCGGCCCATGATCCAAAACTGGAACATCGCGCATGCCGCCGAGGTGGTCTGCGGCTTGCGCATCAATCCCGAACATTCGGAAGTGTCCGTGCCCCTCTACGATCCCTGCTCGCCCGCATCGCGTTTCGGCATACGCCAGCGCGAGTTTCGGGAAATCACACCGGAGGACAGGGACGGTATCTCGGGGATGCACTTCCACACGCTTTGCGAACTGAACGCGGATGCCCTAGAGCGAACCCTCGTTGCGGCGGAAAAAAAATTCGCGCCATGGCTCAGGGACTGTCAGTGGATGAATTTCGGAGGTGGGCACCACATTACTCGTGGGGACTACGATATTGACCTGCTCTGCCGCCTTTTGACGGACTGGCGTATCCGACGTGACGCGCAAATCTATCTGGAGCCCGGCGAAGCCGTGGCCTTGAATGCCGGCCGGCTTGTGTCCACCGTGCTTGACGTGATGCAAGCTGACATGTCTGTAGCCCTGCTGGACATATCCGCCGTCTGCCACACACCGGATGTGCTGGAAATGCCCTACAGACCGCAAGTGCTGTATCAGGAGGCCGGGGGAACCGCGCGGGCTGGCGAGCCGGGGGGAAGAGCCTTTACCTATCGGCTGGCTGGCAAGTCCTGCCTGACGGGCGACGTTTTTGGGGAGTATTCTTTTACCGCGCCGCTGCAAATTGGGCAACGTCTGCTTTTTGAAGACATGGCCATCTACAGCATGGTTAAAACCACAACTTTCAATGGCCTGCGACTGCCCTCCATCGGCATTTGCGAAGCGGACGCGGAGGGACCACGTTTTCGCCTTCTGCGTGAATTCGGCTATACGGATTTCAGGAGCCGCCTGTCGTAATCAGCCAAACACCGCGAAAAATCGCTTGCATTTTTTCGCGGAATTATTTATTATTTTTACTATTATATTTATGATAATAATGTCACCTCCTGGTTCCACAAAAACATCGTGAGACAGTTATGGGGGTTTCGATAAAATGCCAGTACGGTCTGCGCGCCCTTTTTGAACTGTCCCGACGCTGGGGGCAGGGTCTTGTACGCATCACTGAAATAGCACGAGTTCAGGCAATTCCGGAACGTTTTCTGGAAAATATCCTCAACCAGCTCCGTCAGGGCGGCTTTGTAAAAAGTCGGCGCGGCAAGGGTGGCGGTTTCATACTCACACGACCACCTTCCACCATTACGGTGGAGGCTGTGATCACTTTTATTGATGGTCAGATTTTCAGTATGGACTGCGAGAGCGACCCCCCCTTGCATCACTGCCAGTTCAAAGACGATTGCGTTTTTCTGCCGTTGTGGCGCGAGGCCCGCTCGGCCCTGAAAACCGTTTACCGTTGCAAGACACTACAAAATCTGGTTGATGTTGATCAGTGCCCCAAATACCCGGACTACAGCATTTGACCAAAAACAGGCGGACGACGACGATTTTTTATGAATAAATATTATAAATCCGGTCGTTTTGCCGTGTTATAAAATCATCTGGAGACGCACATGAAACAGGACACACTCCTGGCCCAGTCCGGCGCGCGACGCGACCCAGCCACAGGGGCCATCTCTATGTCTATTTGCCCTTCCGCCGCCTTTCAGCACCCGGCTTTGGGGCAGAGTACCGGCTTTGACTATTCCCGCACCGGCAATCCCACACGGCTGGCGCTGGAAGAAAGCATGGCAGCGCTGGAAGGCGGCGCAAGAGCGCTGGCCTTTGCCTCGGGAATGGCCGCTGTGGATGCCGTCATGGGCCTTTTCTCGCCCGGTGACACCATTCTGGTCACGGAAGACATGTACGGCGGAACCTTCCGATTTTTTGAGCGCTTCTGCAAAAACCGCGGACTACGCTTTGTCTATGCGGACACCTCCGCGACGGAGCAGACCGCCGACATCCTGAAGCAGCAAGAATTCAGGGGGCTGTTTGTGGAATTGCCCACAAACCCCCTGCTTAAGGTGGCCGACCTCAATGCTCTGGGAACGCTTGCCAAGAAGCACGGACTCATCTACATCGTGGACAACACTTTTCTGACTCCGGTGTTTTGCCGCCCTCTTGATTTCGGCGCAGACGTCACCGTATACAGCGCCACCAAGTATCTTGGCGGGCACAACGACCTTGTCGCGGGGCTGGCCGTGGCCCGCGACGCCGAACTGGGGGGGCGTCTGGCCTATATTCAGAACGCCGTCGGCGCCATTCTGAGTCCCTTTGAATCTTGGCTTTTGCTCAGGAGCCTGAAAACACTGTCCCTGCGGCTGAAAAAACATGCGGAAAACGCTAGGGAAGTCGCCGAATTTCTGAGCGGGCACAAAGCGGTGGCCAATCTGCGCTACCCCGGTCTGTCCACAGATCCCGGCCACGCGATCCTGACCTCCCAAGCGCGTGGCCACGGAGCCATAATATCCTTTGAAGTCGCCTCGCACGCGGAAGTGGAACGCATCCTGGCCTCCGTCAAGGTGTTCTTTTTCGCGGAAAGTCTAGGCGCCGCCGAATCCCTTATCACCTACCCATTTGTGCAGACCCATGCGGACATCCCCGCCGACATGCGGACACGCTCCGGCCTGACAGACCGTCTCTTGCGTCTGTCCGTCGGTCTGGAGGATCCAGGCGACCTGATTGAGGATATCGCCCGCGTTCTGAACTGACAACAGGCCGATATCACACAAGGAGGAAACATTCGGAAAAGCTAGGACGTAATTTTCTATCTGAGAATGAACTAAAACCGCATTGGGCGGTTGATATACCTGTCACAAGGAGAACATCATGTCCAGAATTTATCAAGACAATTCCCAATCCATCGGCCATACACCGCTCGTCAAACTGAACCGCGTAGTCAGCTCCAGGGCGACGGTTTTAGCCAAAATCGAAGGGCGCAACCCGTCGTACTCCGTCAAATGCCGTATCGGCACCGCCATGATACAGGAAGCGGAAAAACAGGGTTTGGTCAAGCCAGGCGTGAGAATCATTGAGCCAACCAGCGGCAATACTGGCATCGCCCTTGCCTTTGTGGCCGCCGCCAGAGGCTACAGCCTGACGCTGACCATGCCGGAAACTATGAGCCTGGAGCGTCGCCGGGTTTTGGCCATGCTGGGCGCCAACCTAGTGCTCACTCCGGGCGCTGACGGCATGACGGGGGCCATCCGCAAGGCAGAGGAGCTTGTCGCCGCTGATCCGCAGCGGACCTTTATTCCGCAGCAGTTCAAAAATCCGGCCAACCCGGCCATTCACGAAAAAACCACCGGCCCGGAAATCTGGGAAGACACGGACGGCTCGGTGGACGTTGTCGTGGCCGGAGTCGGCACCGGGGGAACCATATCCGGAGTTTCCCGCTTCATCAAAAAAACAAAGGCCAAGGCCATACGTAGCGTGGCTGTGGAGCCGACCACAAGCCCGGTCATCACACAACATCTGGCCGGAGACCCCATCAAGTCCGGGCCTCACAAAATTCAGGGCATAGGCGCGGGTTTTATCCCGGATACGCTGGACTTGAACCTTGTAGACCAAGTGGAACAAGCAGGGAACGAGGAGGCCGTTGAGTTCGCCCGCCGCCTCGCCAAGGAGGAAGGTATTCTCGCCGGCATTTCCTCGGGTGCCGCGGCTGCGGCTGCGGCTAGGCTTGCTGCGCAACCGGAATTTGAAGGCAAAACCATTGTTGTGATTCTGCCCGATGCCGGAGAACGCTATCTCTCTTCCGTCCTGTTTGAAGGAATAGGCTAAACTCCTCTCACGACAAATTGCAAAGCCTGCACCGTAAACAGGCTTTGCAATTCCTGAAAACTCAGTTAGAGCATTTAATACTTGAGATGCTTGCTTTACGGCAGGTAAGGCAGGCAAAGCCTGCCTGCAAACCCTTGCGGAGCGGAGCAAATTTTTCAAAAAGTGGCAAGTCGCGCCGGGGCGCTCCTGTACGCAAGATCCGGAACACATACGTTCCTTTCCGTCTGGGTAAATGCGGCTCTGAAAGCCCCCGGCCTTTGTCGGATATGTCATGAGGCCCATGTGCTGAACTGATACTATAACGCAAAACATCTTGTGTTTCAAGAATATTACATGATCCTCACTCAATTCTCAAGCCTGTTGACGACCTATGTCTAATGTCTAAGTTACCCATAAAGTTTGTAGATATCTTTTGTAGATAAGGACACCTTGAGATAAGCGAAAAAAGGAGATGTTATCGGCAATTATAGGCTTTTCAGTTCGCTCCGACAATGAAAATTCAGACGTATGCTTACGCCATTTCGCCATTATTTAGGACGAATAAAATAGTATATCTATGCTATTTTACAGACTAAAAAAATATTTTCAGATTTTTTTTACCCATTGCTATATCTACAATTTTTACAGTTTGAAGCAATACATTTTGGACAACTCCGGCCATATCGTTTTGTATAGATAGTAGGCAAGAGATAGGGAAAATTTAAGGGGCAAGCTAGATAGGAACGGTAGCCTTGAACTACCGACCCTGATTTGCAAAATGAACAGCCTTGACGATGCGGACAGCTAGGCCGATACTCAAATAAACTCCGCTTTGACTTACCCAAGTGCCTGCTCTCAGATAGAGCAAGGAGACCGCCGTGATGGATCTCAATGCTATTACAAGCTTTCGTGGTTTACACTCTCGTATCTTGGCCCGGTTTCGTAAAAACGGCACAGGGGCTTCTCCAGATAATATTGCTGATGAGCCTCCGTTTAGTGTGGAGTTGCTAAGCGCCGGTCAGCGTGCACAGCACAGCAAGACGCTTGCCGGCACCCACAGGTTGCAGCCTAGGCGTTCCCGTAACAGCCTTTTGGCGAGGCTGGCGGAAAATGAACGTGTGCTTTTTGACGTTCACGCTTTGTTGGTTGAGGATATTGAGGCTGACCGACGAATCACGCCAGCCGGGGAATGTCTGCTTGATAATTTTTATGTGATTGAGGAGCAAATACGCACCGCCAGGCGGCATTTGCCCAAAGGATACAGTGAGGCACTTCCGCACCTGCTCAACACCTCCTCAGCGGGACTTCCTCGTGTATACGATATCAGTCTAGCGGCTATTTCGCACGGCGATGGCCGCATGGATCCGGAGAGCCTGCGTGATATGGTCGCCGCATACCAGTCGGTGACAGTTTTGAATTTGGGCGAGCTCTGGGCGATTCCCATTATGCTACGCTTGGCCGTGATAGATAAAATCCAGAAAGTCGCCAACCTGATAGCTGCAGCCAGAGAGGAAAGGACCAGCGCCAATAGCTGGGCCGATCAGATGATCAAAGTTGCGGCGGAAGAACCTAAAAACCTGATTTTGTCCATTGCCGATATGGCCCGCTCGCGGCCGACGCTGACAAGTACCTTTGTCTCCGAGCTCATGCGGCGCTTGCGGGGACTAGGATCCGCTCTCGCTCTGCCGCTGACCTGGGTTGAACAGCGCCTTTCAGAAAACGAACTCACCATTGAGCAGATGGTGCGCATGGAGAACCAGCTTCAGGCAGCCAATCAGATTTCCATGAGCAATTGCATCGGTAGCCTGCGTACGCTGGATACGATGAACTGGCGAGACTTTGTTGAAAGCATGAGCCATGTCGAGCAAACCCTGGCTATGGACCCTGTCCAAACCTATACCGCAATGGATTTTGCCACCAGAGACCGCTACCGTCATGTGGTGGAAAAACTCGCCAAAAGCAGTCTGTGTTCCGAAGCCGAGATAGCTCGCAAAGCCATTGAACTGGCCCAGGAAGCAGCACGCCATCCCGCTGTTGATACGCGCACGGCGCATGTCGGATATTACCTTATTGATGCTGGCTTGCCGCAACTTGAATATGGCATTGAAGCCTCGGTGCCAATCTTCGTTGTGTTGAAACGAGCTTGCCGCAAGTTTTCTTTTCCGCTGTATAGCAGCAGCATTGTGTCGCTGACAGTGATTTTTGCCGCCGCTTTTGTAGCTCAAGCTAATGGCGACGGCGTACCTGAGTGGGCGCTTTATGCAATCGCACTGCCGGCTTTTTTGGGGAGCAGCCATCTGGCCTTTGCCTTGGTGAACTGGGTAGCAACCTTGCTGGTTAGCCCGCGCCCACTGCCACGTTTGGATTTTTCCAAGGGGATACCGGCAGAGCTGCGAACTTTGGTCGTCGTCCCAACTATGCTCCTGAGCGAACGTGGTACAGAAAACTTGATCACGGATCTGGAAGTCCGCTTCCTGGCCAACCGTGACAAGCACATCCATTTCGCTCTGCTGACGGATTTTGGCGATGCCCGTGAAGATATCTTGCCAGAAGATGAACCGTTGCTGCAGTACGCCAAGAAAAAGATTACCTCCTTGAATAACAAGTACAAAGATGTATCCGGCGATTCGTTTTTTCTTTTTCATCGCCCGCGCCTTTGGAACGGGCAAGAACAGCTATGGATGGGACACGAAAGAAAGCGCGGTAAATTGGCTGACTTGAACAGTTTTTTGCGCGATGGGGCACGTAAGAGGTTTTCTCATATCGTGGGCGACACATCTGTGCTCTCCACCATAAAATATGTAGTCACCCTTGATGCCGATACACAAATGGCCCGCGATTCAGCTCGTAAATTTGTGGGGACTATGGCCCACCCGCTTAACCAGGCCCGGTATGACGAAGATCTGCAACGTGTTGTGGCGGGATACGGAATTATCCAGCCTCGAGTCGTGGCCAGCCTGACAGGCAGCAACCGTTCACGCTATGCGCAGCTGGGCTCCAGCGATGTCGGCATTGACCAATATACGCGGGGCACTTCTGATGTGTACCAGGACATATTCGGAGAAGGCTCATTTATCGGCAAGGGCATCTATGACGTTGATATCTTTGAGCTGGCTTTGGGCGGGCGTTTGCCCGTCAACAAAATTCTCAGCCACGATCTTTTGGAAGGGTGTTATGCCCGTTCCGGGCTTTTAAACGATGTGCAGCTCTATGAGGATTACCCCGCCCACTACAGTATGGACGTCAGCAGGCGGCACCGCTGGATTCGCGGCGATTGGCAGATCGCTTGTTGGACGTTGCCAAGTATACCCGGCCCTGATGGGCGGTCACGGTCAAATCCCCTCTCTGCCCTGTCTCGCTGGAAAATACTTGATAATCTACGCCGCAGCTTGACCGCCACCGCCTTGATGTGTCTGTTGACCCTCGGCTGGATAGTATCACCCTCGCCTCTGCTTTGGTCTTTTGCGGTAATCGGCCTCATTTTGGCCCCACCCCTGTTTTTTTCGACTCTGAGTATGTTTCAAAAATCTGCAGACATAAACCTATGGCAACATATCAGCATCTCTGCGCGTCTTGCTCCCAAGCACTGTAGCCAAGCGGCATTGTCGCTGGTATGCTTGCCGCATGAAGCGATGTTCAGTCTGGATGCGATCGGCCGTACCCTGTGGCGGATGCTGGTTTCGCATACACGCTTGCTTGAGTGGACTCCCTCGACAACTGCGAACCGCCCTGACAGCACCGACATCAGCGGTTCTGTCAGGCTCATGTGGATAGGCCCCACAATGGCTGCAGCCGGAGCGGCCATCCTCGTAGCGGCCAATACAGCAGGGCCTGCGGCAAGACTTGCGGTCAGCCCCATACTGGCTCTCTGGCTAGTATCTCCAGTCATCATTTGGCGGATCAACTGCCCTTTGTCTGTTCAACGGGAACAACTTTCGGTGGGCCAACTTGACTTTTTACGAAAACTGGCTCGCAAAACCTGGGCATTTTTTGAAACGTTTGTTGGACCGGCAGATAACTGGCTTCCCCCTGACAACTATCAGGAGCAACCCGTGGTCAGGGTCGCGCATCGCACCTCGCCCACCAATATCGGACTTGCGCTTCTAGCAAACTTGTCCGCGTATGACTTGGGAGCCATCACAGCGGGCGGGCTCATAGAACGCACCAAAAAAACATTCCAGACTATGGGGTCTCTGGATCGGTATAAGGGACACCTTTTCAACTGGTATGACACGCGGTCGCTAAAAGCCCTGCCGCCTTTGTATGTTTCCTCGGTGGACAGCGGCAATCTTGCGGGGCATCTTTTGACCTTGCGCGCTGGTTTGGCGGAAATCCTCACGCAACCAGTTATTGGAAAACAGATATTTACAAGTTTGGCCGACACCCTCGGCATTGCCTTGGACTCCATTACGCCAGACATCTGGAGTATAGCTCCCCAGAGCGTCGAACCACCCCAATTCAGCCAACTGCAGCGCCATATGGCAGCAATCGCGCTAAATCCCCCTGATACTCTTGACGTTGCGCGTCGTGCCCTCGAACAGCTGAGTGCTATAACAGCGGAAGTCATAAAAGTGATAGGCGCTACAAAGGCTGAGCCTGAAAATCAATTTTGCTGGTGGATGCAAGCCTTTGACAGACAATGCCGCAATGGGTTGGAGGAACTAGTCTTGCTTTTTCCTTGGACCAGACTCCCATCGTCTCAATTTGATCTGGATATGATTCCTGAACTCAACGCAATAATGAGCTTGCGTGACCTGGAAATTCTGGAAATTACATTCAGCCCGGTGCTTGAAAAACTGCGCGCGTCACCTGATGCCAGCGCCAGCAATAAAGGCGAAGATCATACGTTTGCCGATCTGCAAGACTTTATAGAAGCAGCGAGCCTGCAAGCCAAGGTCAGGTTGGAAAGCATAGCGGAGTTAAGGCGGCAATGTGGACTGTTCAGCCGGATGGACTATGATTTTCTCTATGATGAAGAGCGCCAGCTTTTGACTATTGGTTATAATGTTACTGAATACCGGCCGGATGCTGGGTACTATGATCTGCTAGCCTCGGAAGCTAGGCTGGCCAGTTTTGTGGCTATTGCCCAAGGGGCGCTGCCTCAGGCCAACTGGTTCGCTTTGGGACGTCTACTTACCAGTTCTTGGGGAGAACCGATTTTACTTTCGTGGAGCGGTTCGATGTTTGAATATTTGATGCCGCTTCTGGTGATGCCAAGCTATGAGCACACTCTTTTGGATGAGACCTGCAAAGCCGCTGTATCTAGTCAAATTGCGTATGGCAAACTGCGCGCAGTGCCATGGGGAGTTTCAGAGTGCGGATACAACGCCTTTGATGCCTCTCTCAACTACCAATACCGAGCTTTTGGCGTACCTGGTCTAGGACTTAAGCGTGGCTTAGCCGCAGATCTGGTCATAGCGCCGTACGCCTCTACCCTAGCATTACTGGTGGCGCCCAACGAGGCTTGTCTGAATTTAGAACGTTTAGCCGCAGAAGGCTTTGAAAGCCGATATGGCCTGTATGAAGCCATAGACTACACGCCTTCGCGCTTACCTCGTGACCAAAAATATGGGGTGGTTCGGTCTGTTATGGCCCACCATCAGGGGATGGGACTGTTGGCCTTAGCCCATGTACTTCTGGATGGCATCATGCAAAAACGTTTTGCCTCCGATCCGTTGTTTCAGGCAACCATGCTGCTACTTCAGGAACGGACGCCGGAGGTGACTTCCTCATACGCGCGAAGCGTGCGCTCTGAACTCAAAAGGGATTCGGTGGTCGCGCAAACGCCTCTGCGTATTTTTGCAAATCCCAATACGCCCCATCCGGAGGTTCAGTTACTTTCCAACGGCAGCTATCACGTCATGCTTACCAATGCCGGCGGCGGCTACAGTCGCTGGCGGGATCTGGCAATAACACGGTGGTGTGAAGACAATACCCGTGATAACTGGGGTATGTTCTGCTATATTAAAGACTTGGCCGAGGGAGAATTCTGGTCAACCGCATATCAGCCACTGTGCGACTCATCCACGCCGTTTCAGACGATTTTTTCAGAAGGGCGGGCAGAATTCAGCCGCCGTTATTGCAACTATGACACACACATGGAAATAGTCGTCTCTTCTGAAGATGATATCGAACTTCGCCGGGTCCGCATCACCAACCGGTCACGGAAACGCCGGGCAATCGAGGTAACCAGTTTTGCTGAGGTGGTTCTGGCCCATCCTATGGCTGATGACCTGCACCCAGCCTTCAGCAAGCTTTTTGTGCAAACTCAAATAGTCCCTGAGCAGGAAACCATACTGTGCACACGCCGGCCCAGGTCCCAAGACGAGCAGATGCCTTGGATGCTGCACACAATGGCTGTGCACGGAGTCAGTGTGGACACTATCTCCTATGAGACCGATCGTCAGGAATTCATTGGCCGTGGACGTAGCGCAGCAAACCCGCAGGCAATTGATAGTGTGGAGTTCAATACCGAGCAGTCCTCCGGCGCTCTTTCAGGGAGCGAGGGTTCAGTGATTGATCCTATCGTAGCCATCCGGTCTCGGATAACATTGGATGCGGAACAGTCGGTCATCATAGATATGGTCACCGGCGTGAGCGAAACCCGCGAAGCAGCCGTGAATCTGGTCAATAAATACCGTGACCTGCATATTGCGGACCGGGTTCTTGCCATGACCTGGACTCATGGTCAGGTGCTCTTACGCCAGTTAAACGCTTCAGAGGCCGATGCCCAGCTGTATACTCGCCTGGCTGGTTCTATCATGTATGCCAATGCGTCGCTTCGCGCTCCTGAAAGTGTGTTGATCAAAAATCAGCGGGGACAATCAGGCCTTTGGGGCTACTCCATTTCCGGCGATCTGCCCATTGTGCTTCTAAAAATCGAAGATCCGGAAAATATCGATTTGGTACACCAATTGCTGCAAGCTCATGAATACTGGAGGCTTAAAGGCCTGAAGGTTGACCTTGTGATCTGGAATGAAGATCAGACTGGATACCGCCAGCTTCTACATAGTCAGATCATGGGGCTTATTACAGCCGGAAACGGGGCGAATTTGATTGACCGTCCTGGGGGCATTTTTGTAAGAGCCGCTGACCGCATAGCGGAGGAAGACCGCATCCTGATCCAGACCGTCGCTAGGGTTATTATCAGTGATACTAGAGGCACCTTGGCCGAGCAGGTTGCAGGGACGCGTATGAAAGCAGTCGGCGTCCCCCTTTTGGCAACCGCGCCTAGGCCAGCTGTCGCTCTGCCCGCGCCCGCGCCCGAACCGCGCCCTGATCTCGCTTTCTACAACGGTTTTGGCGGGTTCACGCCGGATGGTCGTGAGTATGTCATTACAACAGCAGCAGGCGCACTGGGGCAATTGACCCCAGCTCCCTGGGTGAACGTGCTTGCCAACCCACATTTTGGAACCGTCATTTCAGAAAGCGGTCCGTCCTACACCTGGAGCGAAAATGCCCATGAATTTCGCCTGACGCCTTGGGGCAACGACCCGACGAATGATTCGCGAGGAGAGGCTTTTTACCTTCGTGATGAAGAGCGTGGACATTTCTGGTCGCCCACACCTATGCCCTGCTGCGGCACAACCCCCTATGTAACCCGCCACGGGTTCGGCTACAGTATTTTTGAGCACACGGAAGGCGGTATTTATTCCGAGTTGCAGGTATATGTGGCTTTGGACGCGGCGATCAAGTTTACCTTGCTGAAGGTGCGCAATGTGTCCGGTCGCCACCGGCGGCTTTCAGCCACCGGATATGTGGAGTTGGTGCTTGGCGATCTGCGTTCAAAATCCAGCATGCATGTGGTAACTGAAGTGGATGCGGACAGCGGGGCGCTGTTAGCCCGCAATCTGTATAATACCGAATTTCCCAATCGCACGGCGTTTTTTGCTGTGGACGATGCCACTCGTAGCGTCAGCGGCGATCGGACTGAATTTGTCGGACGCAACGAAGGCCTTGATGCTCCGGCGGCCATGACGCGCACCAAGCTTTCCGGACGGGTCGGGGCTGCCCTGGATCCTTGCGCTGCAATACAGATTAACTTTGACCTGAGCGATGGGCAGGAACGGGAAATAATTTTCAAGTTAGGTGTAGGGCGTGATCTGGATGATGCCAAAAATCTTATCCATCGCTTTACGGGAGCGGAGGCCGCCCGTAACGCCCTTGACCAAGTCTGGCAGTACTGGACACACACGCTAGGGGCTATTCATGTGGAAACCCCCGACCAATCCTTTGATATGCTGGTCAACGGTTGGCTCTTGTATCAAACCCTGGCCTGCCGTTTTTGGGGACGTAGCGCGACCTATCAATCCGGCGGCGCTTTTGGGTTCCGTGATCAGTTGCAGGACTCCATGGCTCTGATTCACACGCGAGCGGACCTTGCACGCGAGCATATACTCTTGTGCGCGGCCCACCAGTTTCCCGAAGGCGATGTCCAGCACTGGTGGCATCCGCCGCTGGATCGCGGAGTACGTACAACGTGCTCTGATGACTATCTCTGGTTGCCGCTCGCTGCCTCCCGCTATGTTCTCGCCACCGGCGATACCGGAGTGTTGGATGAACCCGTCCATTTCATTCAGGGCAGAGCGCTCAGAGCGGACGAAGAATCGTATTATGATCTGCCCGGACGGTGCGAAGAATCAGCCAGCCTTTACGCGCATTGCACCAGAGCCATAAAAAACGGGCTCAGGTTCGGTATACACGGGCTGCCGCTCATGGGAGGCGGCGACTGGAACGACGGCATGGATTTGGTGGGAAAAAAGGGGCAAGGCGAAAGCGTCTGGCTGGCTTTTTTTCTGCATGAGGTGCTCAAAAATTTCAGTGAAGTCGCCCAAAAGCGTGGCGATGCGACTTTTGTCGAACGTTGCCTTGCTGAAGCTGTGGCGCTGCGACGGAATATCAACAACCATGCTTGGGACGGCAAGTGGTATCGCCGGGCCTATTTTGATGACGGCTCACCGCTGGGGTCATCAGTCAGCCCTGAATGCCAAATTGATTCCATAGTCCAAAGCTGGGCCGTCCTTTCAGGGGCCGGAGAGCCTGAGCGCTCCCGTATCGCTATGGAATCGCTGGACAAGCGTCTGGTCGACCGTGAGCATAGACTTGTCCAGCTCTTTGACCCTCCTTTTGATACCTCATCGCTGAATCCGGGGTATATCAAAGGGTATGCCCCAGGCGTGCGAGAAAACGGCGGGCAATATACCCATGCGGCCATCTGGGCGGCCATGGCGTTTGCGCAGTTGGATGACAATCGGCGCGCCTGGGAACTCTTTGACATAATCAATCCGGTTACTCATGCCAGATCACCTGCAGAAGTCGCTGTGTACAAAGTGGAGCCATACGTCATGGCTGCGGATGTCTATACAGCCCCCCTCCATATCGGTCGTGGCGGCTGGACATGGTACACAGGCTCAGCCGCCTGGATGTACCGACTGATGACGGAATCGCTGCTCGGGATTCGTCTAGAGAACAATACGCTACGCTTCAAACCTTGCTTGCCCGTCGATTGGGACAGTTGCAAAATACACTACCGACACAGGGAAACGATCTACCATATCACAATGGCACAACATTCTACTATAAAAATAGAAACTATGCGTGTATCTGTAGATGGTTATGTGCAGGATGATCAATCTGTCCATCTTGTTAACGACCTGCATGAACATTGGATTGATGTTTTGTTATAGCCTGATGGAAATTGCTTTGAAAAATAGCATTCAGACCTTCAGGCGGTTGTGGCGGACATATCTGGGACCGTATCGG
The DNA here is from genome assembly GCA_031290615.1 of Desulfovibrio sp. GTDB lineage: Bacteria > Desulfobacterota > Desulfovibrionia > Desulfovibrionales > Desulfovibrionaceae > Desulfovibrio. The sequence continues at coordinate 30,595 of JAITNF010000043.1, forward strand.
CGAATGACATGTGCTAAGCTTCGTAGGACATTTAAGTCTTCAGGTATTCGAGGGGGTGGAGCCATTCACAAAGGTTCCTAATGGGTAACAGCGCCAGCGTGTGCCCACGAGGACTTAGCTCTCGAAGTTAGGTATCAATGGTATCTGAGGGTAAACCTCCTGTAGCGAGTTTGCCCCCCCCCATTTTTACCCCGAAAGAGTAGTAAAACTTCTTGGTTATAGCTGGATACAAAGAGCATTTTCAAAATGAAAATGCTCTTTGACAGATTACGTCTGATGCTTGTTTACAGCAGGTAAATCCTTGCAGAGCGATTCAAATTTTCAAAGTTACTCCGCTTTAGCTACAGCCATCTCCCACCTTGCAGAAGGCAGCGGCCCTGGCTTTGCAGACAGGGCAGACGTCACAGAGGCCTTCGTGGATGTAGCCGCAGACTGTACAGACA
>JAITNF010000074.1 GCA_031290615.1 Desulfovibrio sp.
TGGCGTCCCCAAAGGGCTGAGTGCCAGGATGTGCCGCAAGCCACGAGATGAAGGCGGGCGGGCACAGGCAGATTGTCCAGCTCTGGCAGCAACGCGGTGCCGTGTCGCGCGTTGATCCGGCCCGTCAGGGCATCCGATACGACACTGGGCTGCTCAAAAATTTCCTTGAGCATAAAGTGCCTGTAACCTCCTTTCTGGGCGGCCTGCATATCCCACAATATCGTTTGCTGCGCATGCGCGACGGGCTCCAGGTTCTCCAAGCGGAGTATTTTGTAATTTTTGGCAGAGGCCTGAACAATATCGCCGTCATCAAGAAAAATGACGTTACGGGTATAGGGGAGAAAGGCGGGAATATCGGATGCCGCAAAATTTTCGCCTGTTCCGATGCCGAAAATGAGAGGGGCGGACATGCGCGCCGCGTAAAAGACGTCCGGGACGCCCTGCTCCATCAGGCAAACGGCGTTGGGGCCGTGAGCGCGGCGCAGGGCGGCCGCGAAGGCGTGCAGCAGATCCGGCTCATGCTTGCGGAATTCGGCAATCAGGTTGACAAGAACCTCGGTGTCCGTTTCCGAGTAAAAAACATAGCCTTTTTCGGCAAGCTCCTCTTTTATTTCCTGATAATTTTCAATAATGCCGTTGTGTACAATGGCTAAAGATCGGTCATTGGAGCAGTGGGGGTGCGCGTTGCGCTCCGCCGGTACGCCGTGCGTGGCCCAGCGGGTGTGCCCCATGGCGCATGTGGCCGTGGTTGTCTGTTTGGTGGCTAGTCTTTCTTCAAGAGCGCTCAATTTGCCCTTGGCGCGCGTGACGCACAAACTTTTGTTCCGTACAAAAGCCACGCCGGCCGAATCGTAACCACGGTATTCCAGACGGCGCAACCCTTCAACTACAACAGGCACAGCTGGCCTGCACCCAGCATATCCGATTATGCCGCACATGGTAATTCTCCTGTTCCTGTGTTAACCTGTCATCCGCGCAAGCCGGGATTTGAGGTCCTACTATAAGCCAGCGTGGTCGACAATCTCCTGATTATAAACCTCTACAGTTGCCCTGGAAAGGAGATTGAACATGAATATTTGGAAAAGGCCGTCACTGCGTTCTCTGGCGCTGATATTTTCCATCAGGCTCTGCAAACCCTGCCATTCCTGAAGGTCAGGGTCATTCACAGCGGTGGTGCGGCAAAGAAGTGCGCCGGGTCCGTCCGCTTTGCTGTCTACCACAAAAACAACAGAAAGCCACTGCTGCGGCGCGGCGGCGAAAATTGCTTCGTCCAGAGATGCGTCAGGTTGGAAATCCACCAGGTCGTCCATGCGGCGCAGGGAAGCAGTTCGAACGCGGAGTTCCTTCCTGCGCGCGTCCTTGAGGGGAGCGGCGTCCAATTCTCCAAGTTGCCCGGTGGCTTTTTTCTTTGCTGCGGCAAGACCTTTTTCGGTGCTCAATCGCGCGGTTATGGCATTTTTGACCTCGCTGAACGGCGCGAGAGATTTTGGCGCGGCGTTCAGCACGCGGACAATAAAGAATTGATCCTGCGCTTCAAAAATTGTGTCCACGGGCAGTCCCGCGCTGCTCTCAAGGATAACGGCCGCCTTGTCGGGCGCGATCCCGAGGATTTTTTCAATTTCACTCTGGGGCAACAGGTCTGTTTTTTGCGCGGTAAGACCGAAACGAGCGGCGCTCTCCTGAAGGTTTTTGTTGAGTATATTGTCTTCCATCAGGGTGTCCAGCACCTCATGCAATCTGTCCGTCTCCCGTTTTTGCGCTTCGGCTGTGTTTGCGTCCGGTGATTTGAGCAAGGCTGCCGGCTTTACCGTTATATACTCTACCGCGACCTTTGGCGGAAGTGCGAATTCTTCCTTGTACGCGTCGTAATATGCCTGCATTTCCTCATCGGTGGGAGCGGCGACGACAAAATTTTTCGCCGGCAGAAAAATGTACTCAATCTGTCGGGTTTGCCGCAAAAAATTATAGTGTTTTCTCGCTTCGTCGCCAGCCAGCCAAGCGGGAGAAGTTATCATGACATAGACTTTATCGCGCAACAAACTTGCCGCCAGCGAACTTTCATATCGGGCAGGGCTTGTGTGTTGCGCGAGCAGCACTCGCTTGTAGGCTTCAGGATCAAAGCGGCCCTGCTCATCCTGAAAGGCCTTAATCTGACCAACAGTCTGGCGCAATTCCGTGGCGGACACCGTTAGGCCGCATCGTGCCGCCTCCTGCGAGAGGAGGGATTCAGATACGATTTCCTGCAGCACTTGCCGGCCCAGACCGCGCTTTTTCAATTCTTGGCGCGTGATGCCGGGGTTGTCGCGCAGGGCGGCGTATTCAGCATTTTGATAGGTGAGTTCAAACTGTTGGATCTGTATGTCTTCCCCGTTGACAGAAGCGATGATGCTGCCGAAGTTTTGATTGGTAAAACTGCCGACGCCCCAAAACACAAATACCAGAATAATAACGCCAAACGCCAGTTTAACGCCAAAAGATTGCGCGTTGGCGCGTATATAATCAAGCATGATGACTCCGATATGCCGGATTTGATTTCAAACCAGGCAAAATATATAACAAATTTTCTTCTGGTTTACAACCGGCGAATGACAGCGGATGATGCAGGGTATTATCATTTGTCACCGCAAAAACAGGTTTTGGATCTGCGGACAAGCGCGGTCCGTCAACACATATTTTTGACCGACCTTTTATTTGCCCATGGCGCTCATAAAGTCCTTATTGGACTTTGTGCTGCGCATTTTGTCGAGCAAAAATTCCATACTGTCAGTGGAAGACATGGACGCGAGAATTTTTCGCAGGATCCAGACGCGATTGAGGATGTCTTCCGGCAAGAGCAGATCTTCCTTGCGGGTACCTGTGCGATTTATGTCGATGGCCGGGAAGATCCGTTTTTCCGAGAGATGGCGATCCAGGTATATTTCCATGTTGCCGGTTCCCTTGAATTCCTCAAAAATCACCTCGTCCATGCGGGAACCCGTGTCAATCAACGCTGTGGCGATAATGGTCAGGCTGCCGCCTTCCTCAATATTGCGGGCCGCGCCGAAAAAGCGTTTGGGGCGCTGTAGGGCGTTGGCGTCCAGACCGCCGGAGAGAATGCGGCCGGACGAAGGAGTTACGGCGTTATATGCGCGTCCGAGCCTGGTTACGGAGTCCAGCAGAATCACGACATCCCGCTTTCGCTCTACAAGGCGTTTGGCCTTTTCAAGAACCATTTCGCATACCTGAACATGCCTGTTGGGGGGCTCGTCAAAGGTTGAGCTTATCACTTCCGCTTTTTTGACAGTCCGCTCCATGTCCGTGACTTCCTCGGGACGTTCGTCTATGAGCAGAACTATCAGGTATACGCCGGGATTGTTGGCGTTGATGGCATTGGCGAGGGATTGTAGCAGGATGGTTTTGCCCGTGCGCGGAGGCGCGACAATCAGGCCGCGCTGGCCGCACCCGATGGGGGCCATAATGTCAATAACGCGGTTGGAGAGGTTTTTGTCCCCGTTTTCCATGATAAGCTGCTGGTCAGGATAAATTGGCGTGAGGTTGTCAAAGAGGACGAGATTTTTGGCATTCTCCGGCTGCTCACACCCGATTTCCGTAACTTTGAGCAGGGCGAAATAGCGTTCGACTTCCTTGGGGGGGCGAATTTGTCCCGAGACAATGTCCCCCTTGCGCAGGGAAAAGCGTCGTATTTGTGATGGAGAAACATAAATGTCGTCAGGTCCCGGCATGTAACTGCACAACGGCGAACGCAGAAAACCGAATCCGTCGGGAAGAATCTCCAGAACGCCGTCGCCGTAAATGGCGCCATTTTGCGACGCGCATGTGGACAGCAGAGTAAAGATAAGTTCCTGTTTGCGCATGGAACTTGCATTTTCAATCTCAAACTGATCAGCAAGTTCCATCAGTTCCTGCATGGAACGTGTTTTGAGATCCGTCAGGCTCAAGACGCTGTCTGTCAACAAGGCCGGTGAAGTTTTCTTTTTTCGCATGATGTCCAATGGGTTGAAATAAAACACAAGAACCGTGCATACGGCTTTGCAGCGGATGTAAAAAGAGAATGTGGAATGGGAACAATAAAGGCGTGTTTGGGAAACGATTATACTATCTTTTCGGAGATGGCAATAAAAAAATGGACATCGGAAATTAAAAATTGTATTGCGACCTAACCGGGGGAAGGTCCGGAATTTACTCCGGTGTCTGCCCTGACATCCCCTTTTGAACCGTCTGGCACGGGGGATGTTTTTTGGCGGCAATACTGGTCGTAAATGTTAAAAAGTTCCTCACGCAATGCCTGTTTGGGTATCTCCAATACTTCGGCAAGTTCCCCGGTGACCAGATTCATGGCCTGTTCCTGCAACCGGCGCTCGCCGAAGGAAAGCTCTTTTTCTTTGCCGATGAGCAGAAGTTCACGCAATACTTCAGTAACGACATGCAGATCACGGTTTTTCAATCTGTCGGAATATTCACGAAAACGGCGATTCCAGTTTTGACCGGTACAGACGGTTTTGTCGGTGCCGTCGCGCAGCCATTGTAGAATATGATCGGCTTTGTCTTTCGAAACTAGGGATCGCAGGCCCACCTTGTCGGCATTGTTTGTTGGCACCATAAGTGTAATATTATTGGAGCGGATTCGTACAATATACAGCGTGCCTGAAACTCCGTTGATCTCCTGTCTGTCAATTCGTTCAATTATACCGATTCCTTGATCAGGATAAATCACAAGCTCATTCAATGTGAACATGATACCACCCACGCCGTGTTCGTTGATTATTGTGAAAAATTGTCTTGGGCTGGAAATCAGTAGCGAAACATAAAAACAATAACATACTTATCAAGTATATTTTGCTTTTGGAAAAAAGTCCAGATGAAAATTGTTTGCTGGGCTTTCGGCCGTGCCGTGCGGAGAGATTCAGGCCAAAATTGCTCCGCGAAAAGCTATATCCGTCAGTCTACGGTGCGACGCCGGAATGGGAAGGACGGCGTTTTTCCGACCGGCCTATTGTCGGGAACCAGCAGTGGAAAGACGTGGAGGAGATGGAAAGGCGTCTTGCGGGCTGGAAAGCTACGCGAGGGTCAGGCCGAAGCAGTACAGGGTTATTCTGTACGTCGTATACTTCCCAAAACACCGTCGGTGGCGGATTTTTTGTCGGGTATGATTTCTTTCCGCAGCATCAAGTTCCGATTCGTACCGAAATCGAATACGCAATCCGCACAAACATGAATACATCATGGAGTGACAGTGGCAGTGGAACTTTTGACATCGTCGACATAGGACGTTTAGATGTAAAGGGCGCCGACATTGACGCTGACGCGCAATGGAATACTTCAGACGCTCTTCTTCAACGCTTACTGGGAGTTCCACAACAGCACTAACTTCACGCCCTACATCGGCGCTGGCCTCGGCATGGGATTTATTCAGAGTAAATATACACTGAATGGGAACCTGAAGGGAACTCTGAATGGAGACCCTATTTACTTCTCACTTGATAAGAGCACAAATCAAACAGACACAGTTTTTGCATAGAAGTTGTTTGCCTTCGGTAATAATCCCGGTGCACATCCCTGCAATGGCAGGCTAAAAAGATCTGGTTAACCAAAAGGAGAGATTAGCCCCACTTCCGGACTAACAGCAGATGTGGAAATTTCTATTATGGATAGTTCGACTAAGGTTCCAAGCATAATTTTACCATCAATGTTTACTCCACCACCAAATCCTGGCGGAGTGACTATTGGTGATGTAACTAATATGAAGCCCGGTGATTGTATGTACTGGACAAGGAACATGCCTATAAACATGCCTCACGTACAGGCTTGTAGCCAATTAGATTACATTTTCTAACCACAGAAGGAGGATTATGATGTTTAAGTTTCTTAGTTTCTGTTTTATAGTGGCAGTAGGATTTCTCTTTAGTCCCACATCCGGGATAACAGCAGACAGCAAAGTCCAAATATCTGCTGAAATAGCGGGAAATAGTGTTATTATAGTTCCTGATCCGGGCATTCCTCTGCAATTTCCCATAGACGTAAAACTACCTACCAAACCCTATATGCCGGTAGTTCCAGTTCCGACTTCTACATGGTTCAAAAATCAGGGACCAGGACTTTATCCGCAGTCCAAATCTCCTGAAAGAATAGAGATAGCCTGGTGTGAGTGGTTCACAAAAGAACGGGTTAAGTCTTTTTTGACGCCATTAAGGACTGGTGGGAAAATGAGAAACTTGGCCTTGACCAAACTGGTGTAGCTGAAAATATTACAGGTTATACAGGATTCCTTGCCAATGCGGCCTTAAATCCTACAGGATTCGCCCCTGGTCCCGGTCCATGTAACGGCGCGGCTTGCGGCGGAGCACTTTAACCATTTTAATTGTTGCCTACCAGAAGGCAGATCAATTCAGACACGTCAAGAAAGTGAAGGAGGTCATGGAGAAGATCAACTGGATAGTCTTTCACGAGGAGGCGGTTCCGGACAACGTCACGCAGCTGCCGAGGGATCTCTTGGAGATTGCCAAGCAGGCCGAGCAGGA
>JAITNF010000078.1 GCA_031290615.1 Desulfovibrio sp.
TTCCTCAAAAACACGGGCTATATCTCCGCTGGGATGAAAGGAGGCCGCGTGGCCCAGATATTCCACACCGGCAAAGTAGGAAAAAGTTCCTTCCGGGCCGAGATAGGCCACGCTTTGCGGACGCTGCAAAGAGCGGGAGGAGGAAAAAATTTCGCGCCAGACGGCCCGCAAATGATCCTCGGGCAGGCACCCAGAATTTTTGCAGATGAGTCCTTCCAGCACTTCGCGCTCCCGCAAGGGCTTGAAGACGCCAGGTCCCATATTCCTCTTGATGTTCCCCACTTCAAGGCTCAAGGAGGCACGGCGGTTGAGCAGATCAAGAAGGGCCGCGTCAGTGGCGTCAATCTCAGTCCTGATGGCGGCCAGCCGCTCGGTGGGAGCCTGGCTTTCGGCGTTGGCAGCCGGTTTTATCATGCCTAAACCTCCCTTATGTCTTCGCGCACGCGCATGCCGAAATGCCGGCCTGCTTCGTCCGCGCGGCAGAGCACCACATCGCCCGGTTTGAGGCCCATCACGCTCAATGGCGTGCCGTCCGGGGCTGTCAGGCGTATAGTTTCCGCGTTTTGCAAAAAAATCCCGCCACTTTTGCGGCCCTGATCGGTTTCCGTCTCGGCTTCTATGCAGAGCATGGGCCGCACTTCAATTTTGACGCGTCCTAGTGTGGCAACGCGGGCGGCGCCGCCCGCGTTGACGATGAGCACTTCCCCGCCGGCCGCGAGTTCCCCCAGATAGGAGGTTTTGTCGCGGGGCAGGCGCATATATGCATGCACGGCCCCGGCATTGACCCGGAAGGGCCGCGCGGCCACATATTCGTTACGCTCTGTTTCGGCGTGTACAAGAAAGGTGAAGGCCGAGGAATTGCCCACAAGCATACCTTCTCCCCTACGTAGAAGGGAAATGGTGTCCGCGCAGACGCGGTGCCCTAAGCCAGCTGGCTCCACTCGGGTAATGACGCAGGGGGTGAGAACTTCCCGCCCCTGGGAGAGTTTGCATGCGGCCACAATATCCTTGATTTCGCCTGCGGCTTCGGGCGTCAGCACAATGCCGGCCACGCCGCGCTCCAGAATGCCCGAAGCTAGCTTGGCCTCGTCAAGATTGCCCGCTTCGACAAAGACGGCATCGCTGCCGGCCAAAAGATTTTCAACAGGTATCACTTCCCAGCCGCGGGCCAGCACTACGCGTTTGCCTCTGCCCAGCCGCGCGAGGGCGTCCTGCTCGTCGGCCTTGGCGGCAAGGACGACGCGCGTTGTTTCTTCGTCCGCCCAGGTGGAGCAACGGGCGATGGTCGCCGCCTGGCCGACCGTCTCCCCAGGCACGATGAGACCGTCAACGCCGGACTCCAGAGCCAGTGTCACGTGGGCCTTGTTGTAGGGCACGGAACGAAAATATAACTGCGGCATGGTATTTCCTTTTCAAATAAAAATTGCATCCCGTAATTTTTATTCGTGGTTTGGAATTGAATTATTCCCCGACAATTTTCAGGGCAGCATCCACTCCGACGTCTTCGTGCACAATGGCACGCAGGGCCTTGATGAGGGCAATGCGGCGGGGATGCTGAAAAACATTGCGGCCCACCGAAATACCCGCGCCTCCGGCCCGCAGGGAGTCATGCACCATTCGCAGTATCTGCCGGGTGGAATCCATGCGTTCACCGCCAGCTATGAGTACGGGCATGCAACAGGCGGCGACCACATCCGAAAAGCTCTCCACGTCCCCAGTATAGGCAACCTTGACGATATCCGCTCCCAGTTCCACGCCGACGCGCGCGCAGTGGGCCACGATTTTCGGCGCAAAGCCGTTGCTCACCTGCGGCCCTCGCGCGTACACCATGGCCAGCAGCGGCATGCCCCAGTTGGCGCAGGAGTCCGCCACCCTGCCCATATCCGCCAGCATGACGCGCTCGCGGGGATCGCCTAGGTTGACATGCACGGACACACAGTCCGCGCCGTGCCTGATGCCTTCTTCCACTGTTCCCACAAGGGTTTTGGTGTTGCCGGTTGGGGTCAGGACTGTGGAAGCGGAGAGGTGGACGATCAGGCCGATGTCCTTGCCGGCGTTGCGGTGTGAGCAACGCACAAGCCCCTTGTGCATCAACACGGCATCGGCCCCGCCTTTGGCCATGTCATTGACGGCCTGGCGCATGTCTATGAGACCCTCCACGGCACCGATGGTGACGCCGTGGTCCATGGGGACAATGATGGTACGTCCGTTTTCCCGGTTAATTATGCGTTCCAGTCGGACTTTTTTGCCAAGGTACATCAGTTTTCGCTCCTTTTTTCGGATTTACGCCGGAACGATACCCAAAAAAAGGGCCGCTGGCGTTGTTGCCTGCGGCCCTCTGAACTTCAGTGCTCACGCTTGCGTCAGCAAAGTCCTCGACCACAGATCACGGCAAAGTCCGCGAAAAAGTACCAGCTAAAGCCAGCGGTATGCGGGGAAACGGTGGAGTGAACAAGGTGTTGCATGACATATACTCCATGATGAATGATGAATATGTTCAGTTCGATATCCGCTTGCCGGGAATATGTCAACAGAAAATTGAAAAATGTACAGGGCGGACGCATCTGAAAAAAAAAGTCTGTGGAATGAGCGTTCCGAGTCACCAGGGCTATGCGCTACGCTGGCCTTGACATTTCACCGTTGTGATGCCGACTTTTTTCAGCATGGATACTGCGAGTTCGTCGGAGTAGCTTTCGGCATAAAATATTTTGCGGATGCCGCAGTTGATCAACATCTTGCCGCACAGCACACAGGGGTGCGTGGTGCAGTACAGTTCCGCGCCCTGAATATTGATGCCGTGGATGGCGGCCTGGATGATCACATTCTGTTCAGCGTGCAGGCCACGGCAGATTTCATGCCGTTGCCCGGACGGGATGCCGAGCCGTTCGCGCAGGCAGCCGGTGTCCAGGCAGTGCGGTATACCAGCTGGAGCGCCGTTATAGCCGGTGGCGAGAATACGTTTGTCCTTGACGGCTACAGCGCCTACACGACGGCGTATACAGGTGGATCGTTCGCTCACCAGAAAGGTGATGTTCATGAAATATTCGGGCCAAGGCAGACGGGGCATGGCAGGAACCGTAAGTTATTATCTGTGAGTGTGGGATTCTTTCCTGAAAAATACTAGGCATTGCGTATCTTGTCTAGCAAGGTCGGCCGATATTCCGCCGGAAAAGACGTACCCGTCAGCCAGTGGGGATTACTTTTGAACTAGTATCGTTTCCGCCTGATTGATGCCGCCCCGTTCGGCCATAAAGTCAAGAATCGTGTTCTTCCTTTTGCAGAAGTTCCGGTCGATATTCAAAGTGCATGAAATCAAAGGAATACCATTTGCCGCCCCAGATAAAGCCCTCCGACTCGAAGGCGTCAACAATGGCCTGCGGGTAGCGCGATCTGGCGTTCCTCGCAGCCGGCGCGGATGGTTTTGACCACTGCCAGTACGAACCTTTTTTCACGTTCAAATCAATGGCTATGGCAAAGGAATGCGGCGACAGCCTACCGCTTCTCCTGATGTTCCGCCAGAGAAAGGCACCCCCAATCGGAAGTATGTATTCCCGCAGGGCCGGCTCGCGCGAGGCAAGGACTTCCAGTTTTTGGCCCACGCGCGCTAGGGCGGCGGCGCAGCCGTGACGCCTGTTGAAAAGCACCGTATTTCCCATGAAGAGCACCGGCACGCAATTTTTATGCACTTCGGACATGTTTTTTCCATAGAGGAGCTTCAGCAGTCCTTCACTTCTCACTCTGCCGGGTTCAAACCTCACGGAGGCGTCACGCCACTGATTCCCGCGAGGATATGGCTGGCCGAGCGAGGCGCACAGGGGCTGATCTTTCCCGGTAAAAGGCATCGGCGGCGGGCATCCCTCCGCCGGGCTGAAAAGCAGACGCTCCACGCCAGCCCGTAGATATATTCCGTCGTCGTCCCGTTCCAGTTCCAAGGATGCGTCGGGATAGGCCCGGATGAGTTGCCACGCGGCGTTGATTTCGCGGCGGGCCGCGTCCGCGTGGAAGGGCACGGCGTATGCCGGTCTTATTGCCGGGAGCCAGAAAATAAAAAGAAGCAAAATGCGCGTCAGTGGCGTGCCTGCATCTTCGCCTGATCCGGCAGAAAGAAGGTGAGCAGGCCCACAAGCGGCAGGTACGAGCATATCTGATAGACAAGGCCAATGCTTGTGATGTCCGCAAGTTTGCCCAGCAGAGCCGCGCCGATGCCGCCAAGGCCGAAGGCCAGGCCGAAAAACAGCCCGGCCACCGCGCCCACGTGCCCAGGCACCAATTCTTGGGCAAAGACGAGAACGGCGGAAAACGACGAGGCCATTATAAAACCGATAAAAACCGCCAGCACAGCCGTCCAAGTCAGCCCGACATACGGCAGTGCCAAGGAAAAGGGAGCCACGCCGAGTATGGAAACCCAGATGACCCACTTGCGCCCTAGGCGGTCACCAGCGGGGCCGCCAGCATAGGTGCCTAGCGCGACAGCGCCGAGAAAAAGGAAAAGATAGCCTTGGGATGCTTCCAGACTGACGCCGAATTTGTTAATGAGATAAAAGGTGAAAAAATTGGCAAGGCTTACCGTATAGATCTGCTTGGAGGACATGAGGATGAAGAGCAAGAGCAGCGCGCGCCTCCAGGCTGGATGGGGAGCGGCTTGGGTTTTTATTTGTTTGCGCCCGGAGATTTCCCGGCGCTGCTCTGTGGCCCAACGGCTGATAAAAATGAGGGTAAAGCTGCAGGCAAGGGGAATGCAGGCAAAAAGTGCCAAGGAGCGTTGCCCGTGCGCGACAACAAAGAGCGCCGCGATGAGGGGGCCGATGGCTTGGCCGACGTTGCCTCCCATCTGAAAAATGGACTGCGCCTGACCGAATTTTCCGTTGGAAGCCATATAGGCCACCCGTGACGATTCCGGGTGAAAAACGGCCGAACCGGTTCCAAGGAAAATCGACCCGACGAGCAACCAGACATAATTTGGGGCAAACGCCATAAACATGAAGCCGAACAGGGTGAAGAACATGCCCGTGGGCAAAATGTAGGGATGTGGGTGTTTGTCCGTATAGTGGCCTATGGCTGGCTGCAGAACGGAGGCGCTCATCTGGTAGGCAAAGGACAAAAAGCCAAGTTCCGTGAAATTCAGGGCAAAATTGTCTTTAAAAAGCGGATAGAGGGCAATAATGAGGAACTGCGCCGTGTCGTTAAGACAATGGGCGAGGCTTATGAGAACAAGCGCTCGGAAGGTTTTTTTTTTGTCGTGAATGGCGAGCATGGGGGTGTGCGGAGTAAAAAGTGATTTTGTTGGAAAGTAGGAAACAATGCCTAATGACTTGTGCACTGAGGTGTTTATAGGCTCTCTTATGGCTTGTTGGCAATAGAAAATTTGAGGGTATTGATGAAAGAATGATTTATTGTATAGTTCTGTCGTCAATAGGGAAGAATTATGTGTAGCAGTTCATGTCTAGAGCATTTCAAGCATGAAATGCTCTAATCCGCCTGGATTCAAGACCCATGGAGCAAAAATGTGATGCCAAAACACCGCTCCACCAAGGCGGCAACAGCTTCGCGAGGCCAGAGATACCGGGCAAGTGCAACTGATTCGGACAGTTCCCCACAACAGACTTGCGGATGGAAGCGCCCTGTTCTGCGGATAATGAAGTGCCTTTTGAGCGACCTGTCCGTTTTGTTTTTTACGGAATATCACAGGCAATTGTGTCCATGCGGGCGCGCAGATCAAGCTGGCGTTCTCGCAATCGGACAAGACCCGCCCACAAAAATCCGAAAGAAATAACACAGACCGCTACAGTAAGCTTCATTTTCGGTTCAAGTTCCCCGCCTTCGGTGCCGAAAACGGCCGGATGAATGGAACGCCATATCCGGGCTGAAATAAAGACCAGCGGCACATCAAGAAAGGCGATAACTCCCACAACGGCGCAAACAAGGCTTTTGCGCCGCATGGACAGATTAAGGCTGCGCAGCACCAAGTAGCCCGCATAAACAAACCACATGATGAACGTTGTGGTCAGGCGCGGATCCCACGTCCACCAGACGCCCCAAGATTTGCGCGCCCAGAGCATTCCCGTGAACAGGGCAAGACCGCTCAGGAGCAAGCCTGTTTCGGCGGCGGCCACACACAGTCTGTCCAGGCCGGAGTCGCGCTTGAACAGATAGGCGACGGAGCCGAGAAAAACGAGAAAGAAGCTGAACAAGGCCCCCCAGGCCAGCGGTAGGTGGATGTAAAAAATTTTATGTATCAGGCCCATTGCCGCTTCAGTCGGCGCGTAAAAATATATCAGCCACTGGCAACAGGCGAGGGATACGCTGCCGAGCAACAGGAGAATAAGCGGTGGGGGGGAAGATTTGGGCATTTATTCGTCTCCCGCATAGAGAAAAGCGAAAAGCAGCAGACCGGCCGCAAGAAAAATCGCGTCAAAAGCTGACGCCAAGCCAAGCCATGCGCTAGAGCCATCGGGATCAATGCCGTCGAAAGCCTGCGCGCCTATGCCTGTACCGGCCAGCAGGAGCGGCGTGAGCAGAGGAAAGAACACAATGCCCAATAGGGCTTCCCGTGCTGTCTGTCCTTGCGCCAGCGCGCCCAGAAGGGATCCGAGCGCACACATACCGGTGTCCGTCAGAAGCAGAATGACCAGAGAGGGGCCGGGAGGGCCGCTCAGGCTCTTACCAAGGAAAATGACAGTTGCCGGCAGAAAAATACATTGGGCCGACAATAGCAGGACGAACCCCGCAATGGCCTTGCCGAGCCATATCGCCTGAATCGGCGCCGGAGAGAGGAGCAGACCCAAGCGGGAATTGTTGACTTCTTCCAAGGCGTACAACTGGTTGAACATCAGTATCTGGCAAAAGGCGGAACTGAGCCAGAATACCGCCGCCGCGCTTCGGGCGCTCAGGCTTTCGCCCACGCCCTGTGAGAGGCTGAACACAAAAATAAGCAGAAGACCCAACAAAAGCGCTTGGACAAGGCCGTTGCCTCTCAGAAGCGTCAGCGTCATATCCTTGCGGATGACAGCCAGTGTCATGCGTAGCATGCCTGCTCCACATCCGCAAGCGGGGGGAAGAGAGCGGGCAGGCCGTCATAGGCCAACCGTCCCTCTTCCAGGAGCAGTATCCTGTCGGCAAGCGTCGCGTCGCGGGCGAGATCGTGGCTTACCAGAACGACGCAGGCTCCGCGTCCGCGAGCATGAAGAACTTCCTTGCGCAGCAGCGCCTGCGATTTTGCGTCAAGGCCGGCGCCCGGCTCGTCCAGCAGGAGAATGTCGGGGGCCAGCAGGAGAATTCGCGCCAAGTTGAGTCGTTGCGCCATTCCACGGGAAAAGGTTCCGGCGCGGTCATGCGCCCTTCCGGCGATGTCCGCGCGCGCAAGCACGTTGAGCAGGTCGGTCTCGGTATTGTCCAGACCATGGACGTCCCGCCAGAAGGCAAGATTTTCAAGCGCCGTCAGAGCGGGATAAACAAAGGTCGCATGGGCGAGATAGCCGATTTTCGGGGAGTCCGCCGTAAATCGCGCCGTTCCCAAGCTGGGCCGCGCAAGGCCGGCCATAATCCGTAAAAGACTACTCTTTCCCGCGCCGTTATTACCCAGAAGCAGCGACATGCTGCCGCCGGCAAAGGTGCAGCTCACATCCTTGAAGACAAGGTTGTGGCCGTAGAACCGGGCAACGCGGTCAAGTTCCAGCATAATCCACCTCAGGAAGGCTGATTCCGTTCTCCCCGCCCAAGCGCGGATACGCTTCTCGGCCGTAGCAGGCGCAGTAGGGGAAGGAGGCAGAGCATAGCGCCGCCTATCCACAGCCAGTTGACGAGCGGCTTGACGCTGATTCTGACAAGAAGTTGTTTTTCCGCGTCAAGTCCGAGCAGCGAGGCGTAAATTTCGTTGCCAAGGCTGGGGATGGTGTCCACCTCGGAGAACTGCGTGGAGCCGAATTTGTCGTATATGCGGCGTTCCGGAGTGATAATTCCGATGATTTTTTCGCCTTTTTTCACTTGCAGCCGAGCCGCGGTATATTCATAACCGGGCTTGCGTCCGTTGCCGATGTCAAGCAGGGTGGCTGTATAACCCTGTATCTGGCCGGATTGGCCTTGGGCAAGGGTAAGGTCTTTGTCCTCGGCGTACGGGCCGGAAAACGCTATGCCGATTGTCACAAACGCCATGCCGAGATGCGCGCCCAGAACGCCCAGAGCGGAGGAACTACGGAACATGGCCGTATTTTTGAACATAACACCGGCATTGTATACCAGACCGATGCCCGCCGCTGCCGCGACGAGTGCCGTAGGCCGGCGGTAGCCATTTGCCCAGAGCACCGCGGCGCTGATAACCATGCAGCCGACAAGCCCGTAAAAGACATTTTTGTTGTTCAACCCCCCGCGCAGGCGCAGCCAAGGGCAGATTGCCATCATGATGATAATGATCGCTCCAAGCGGCAGACAGACGCTGTTGTAGAAGGCCACGCCCAGCCCCTTGGGGGAGCTTGTCCAGAGTTTGCTGATCTGTGGCCAGAGGGTCGCCGCAAGAATGATGACGGCAAGGGCCAGAAGCACCCAGGCCAGAAGTGTGAGCAGACCCTCGCGGCTGTTCGGTCCGGCTAAGGGTTTGCCCTCAGCTTTCGCGCAAAAAACGCTCCAGAAAGCGATAATCAGCCCGGCAAGCACAAAAATCGTTAGCGGCGTGCCCACAGATCCGTCGCCAAAAGCGTGTACCGATTCAACGACGCCACCGCGCACCAGATATGTGGCAAAAAACGCGGAAACAGTCGTCAGAACCATCATGACGACGTTGATGCGTCCCAGTTTGCCGCAACGCTCCTCAATAATCAGGGTATGCAAAGCCGCCGTGCTGATGAGCCACGGAATCAGCGAAGCGTTTTCCACCGGATCCCAGGCCCAGTATCCGCCCCAGCCCAGTTCCATATAGGCCCACCATGCGCCGAGTATAATGCCAGCAGTCAAAAACAGCCAAGCCAAGAGAATGAAAGGGCGCGTCAGCCGGAACCATGCGTTGTCCTCATCCCGCCTGTTTGAAAACGCCTGGGCCAAGGCCAGACAGGAAGGCACTGTAAAGCCTCCGTAGCCCAGGAAGAGGAGGGGAGGGTGAAATATCATGCCGGGGTTCTGGAGCATGGGGTTCAGGCCGTTGCCGTCTTTCGGCGGCGTCTGCATGAGGAAGGGATTGCTCCATGTTGTGAGTATGAGGGCAAAAAATGCCATAATGGCGTAAAAAAACGCCCAGTACCACAAACGGGTTGTCGGATTGAGGGATTTGCAGGCGCGGGTCACGGCAAAAAGGATGCCGCCTAGGGCGACAGCCAGTGCCCAGAACAGCATGGAGCCCTGCTGTCCAGCCCAAAAAGCCGTCAAACGGTAAAAAACAGGCAGAATCAGGTCGGTGTAGCTGGCGACGTATTGCAGTTCGAAAGCATGCCGGTAAAGGGCGTGCAGCAGCACGGCAGAGGCCAGCAGCAACGCTACGGTTATGATCCAGTGGAATTTTTCAATAAGGGGCAGCATGTCGTTACGCCCGCGCCAAATGTCGTACAGGGCAAGTCCGCCCGCGAAAAGGGCGCACAGCAACGTCAGAAACTGCATGGTAGAGGCAAAAACGTACATGGAACTCCGTGAGAGGGTCAGCTTTTGCGATTTTCTTTTTGATATTTTGACGGGCACTTAGTCATCAGGGTTTTTGCCGTAAAGTAGCCTTTGCCGCTTATGCCGCCTTCAACAATGACTTCCGCTCCGGGTTTGAAGGTGTCGGGCACAGGGCCGACGTAATTGACTAATATGGTCTGCGCGGTATTGTCCTTGTCTTCCAGACGAAAAATAACGCCTGATCCATTTGCTGGATTTTTAAGGCCATCCTCGGCTACTGTGCCGAAAAGGCGGGCGTTGACAAGTTTGTCGGGCGACGCGGTCCTGGCTTCAGCCACATTCAGAAAGTAGATGCTGTTTTCCGAAAAGCCGAAATAGCAGAGATAGCTGACTCCGCCCAAAAAGAGCAGGAAGGCGATGAGATAAATGGGAGTGTTTTTGTTGTGCGACATGTGAAAACCCTATTAAATGGCTTTAGTCATATTTAGGCTATCTTGTATTTATCCGCAATATGAAAATTATTCCTGAAAACAAAAATTATTAACCGGGTTGACGCCATCCAAGCTGATTACCCGCGCATCCAGCCTTAGTTTTTCGTGCAACTGATTGTGCCAGACATCCATTGCGTAGACGCGCGCCGCGTCATGTTGCGGCTCACAAACTGTAGATAGATTTTCAACATACTGATTTTTTTGCATAATTATTAACAAAGTCAATGGCTGATTGCCTGTCCGTCACATCACCGGCAATCTGCGCCTGCAGGAGCGTTTTTCGAATGACACCCACCAATGGACCGGGGGCGAGCCGGGTTTCCGTCATGATTTCGTTACCGTTCAGGAGGGGTTCCAGCATTTGTTCCGGAGTTTCCGCCCTGTCCAGGTATTTCATATTGTGGTTGAAAGACGTGTAACTTCCGTTGCTCGCCAGCAAATCCGCTTTAGTCATGGCAATCAGGCGGGGATATTCGTCCAGGCTTTTGAAACGGCGTATCCCCTTGTCCGTAAGCATGAAATGAAACCGCATATGATTGTTCACAAGATGGCAGAGCAAGTCTATGTCCTCCGTGTTGAAGTGTAGGCGGCGCAAAATTTTGCGCGTTACCTTGGATCCGACCCTGTGATGCTGGTAAAAGGTCCACTGTCCGTCAAAAAATTCCCCGGTATAGAGCTTGCCCACGTCATGAAACAACATGCTCATTGTTCCGAGCCAGTCGTAATGAAAATTTTCTTCGGGATAGTATTTGACGCAGTTGAGAGTATGCTCGAAAACGCTTTCCTCTCCGCCTCCGTCATTGCCTTGCTGGCGTATGCGAGAAAGGGCGGCCACTTCCGGAATCAGCCCTTGGAGAATATGGGCGTCGTAGAGCAACCGGACAAAACGGTACAGAGATTCGGCGGAAACCTTGCGCCATTCGTCCATAATGTCCGACGGGGCGACATAATCCAGCACGCGGCTTGCCGCGCGTATGATGGCAAGCCATGTATTGGGATCAATGGGTATATTGTAATTGGCGGCAAAGCGCAGGGCCCGGATGGCCAGCATGTAGTCGTGGCGCAGGGTTTCGTCCGGCAGACCCTCCAGACGTATGGCGTCGTTCTTGAAATTTTCAAGACCGTCATAGGCATCCCCACTCGGTGCGGGGCTGCCTAAACCAGTTAGGCGAAGTTGGAGTCGTTTTTGCGGATCCATGAGGCTCGTCATGGTGGGGGTAATGCGTAGCAGTGACAGTTCAGGATGGACTGCCTCCGCAATGTCAATAGAATAAAAGCGGAACAGGACGCCATCTTCTTCCAGTTCGGCCAAGGCGCGTTGCTCCGGCTCGGCGCGGGCTTTCGGGAAGAGCTTGAGCAAGGTGGGCACGTCCGGTTCACAGGCGATATCAACGGCAGGCTGTTGCGTCTTGATCAGCAGTTGTTCTTGCAATGGCGCGTTAATGACATACGCGTCGTAGCCGCTACGGAGCAGGATTTTACAGAGGCCGATGGCGTCATTTATCACCTTGTGCATTGCGTTCTCCTTGTTCTGACTTCACAATAGTGTGTAATGATTATTTTTAAATTTTTTTGTAATGATGAGCAAGGAAAGAATCGAAAGTCGACAACAAAATCCCCGCGATAGCGCGGGGATTTTGTTGCGAGTCTTGACGCGTTCAGCCAGAGAAATTTTCCGCCTTACGTTTTACGCCGAGGGCAATTTTCCAGAGCAGTGATAAAACTAGCGCGCCGACGGCGTAAACACCCAGTGCGATGATGATTTCCCGTACCGTCGGCATGTAGGGAGTGATTGTTTCATACATGTTCGGCGTAAAGCCACCGACCAGAAGCCCCAGCCCCTTGTCAATCCAAGTGGCCGCCACCAGCATGACGAGGGCGACGGACAACAGGGAAGGATTGGTGCGCGAGGACGGGGGGATTAGGATGGCAAGAGAAAGGAAGGCCATAATTACGGCCGTCCACATCCAATAGCCTACCCAGGCAAGATGCCCGTCGTGTCCGGCAAAAAGAAAGATAATAGGCTCGACATGGTCCGGAATCTGGCTGTAAAATGCCGTGAAGATTTCCAGCAAATAGAAGAATACGTTGACGCACATGGCATAGACAATAATTGTAGCGAGTGTCTTGACGGCGTCTTTGCCGGGATCAAAATCTGTGAGGCGCTGGACAAGGAAGAGGAGAAGCAGAAGGATGGCCGGCCCGGAACAGAAGGCCGACGAGAGGAAGCGAGCCGCCATGATGGCTGTAAGCCAGTAATGGCGGCCGGGAATGCCGGCATACAAAAAAGCCGTCACGGTGTGTATGGAAAAGGCCCAAAGTATGGAGAGATAGATGAGGGGCTTGATCCATTTGGCCGGTTCCACGCCAAGGCGCTCCGCCTCCAGCGTAACCCAGCCGATGATGATGTTCAGCGTGAGATAGCCGATAAGCACCAGCATGTCATAAAACATGATGGAATTTGGCGTGGGGTGGAGCATGACGTTGAGCATGCGTTGCGGCTGGCCCAAGTCAACGACGATAAATAGCGCGCACATGACGACGGCGGCGACGGCCATGAACTCGCCGAAAATAATCATGCGTTTGAATTTTTTGTAATGGTGAAAATAGGCCGGCAGCACCAACATGACCGCCGATGCCGCAACTCCGACAAAATAGGTGAACTGTGAGATGTAAAGGCCCCAGGAAACATCCCGGCTCATGCCGGTGACGGCAAGGCCTGTCTGCAACTGCTGCCAGTACACAAGGCCGCAGCCGGCAATAAGGCAGAGCAGAAAGCCCAGCCAGCCATAATATGTTTTGGGAGCCGAAAGCAGTTTTTCAAGCATGGGCTGTTCTCCCTAAATGAGGTAATAGACGCCGGGCTGCGTGCCGAGCGAAGGTTTGCGGCGTATGCTGAAATTGGAGGCAAGCGCCAGACGCACGTTTGAACTCGCGTCCTCAAGGTCGCCGAAAAGAATACGTCCTTTCGATGCTTCCACACAGGCGGGAATTTTGCCCGCAGCCAGACGCTCCGAGCAAAAAGTACATTTTTCGACAACTCCGATCATCCGCGTGGGGAAAACAGGGTTTGGCGTTGCGGCGGGAAGAAATTTGCGCGGATCTATAAAATTGAACGAACGCGCACCGTAGGGACAACCCGCCATACAGAAGCGGCAGCCGATACATCGATGATAATCCATCGCCACAATGCCGTCTTCCGTCTTGTAGGTGGCCTGTGTCGGGCAAACGCGGACACAAGGGGGATTTGTGCAGTGGTTGCACAAAAGAGGATATGAGGCCGCGCGGATTTTTTCGTTCAGATACGCGTTCATGTCATCTGGGAACGTGTGTTCATAGCTATCGAGCCAGAACCATTTGATGTTCTGCGCGCCTGGAATGTTCGGCACATTGTGTTCCTTGTGGCAGGCTACGATTAGTGGTTCGTAGTCCTCGGGGCCCGTGAATTTGCGTGTGTACATGACCATTGCCCAGCGTTTTGCGTGCGGGGCGTTATCACCCCTGTCATAGCGACCCGGGGCTGTTCGGGCTTGTGTCGCGCCGGGCACGGCCGCCAGACCGCCGCTCAGGGCAAACACGGAAAGGCCAGCTGCTTTCAGAAAGCTTCGTCTGTTTTTGTTCATTATTTGCTCTCCCCGGGAATAATGTGGCATGTCCAGCAATAGGGATAAACGCTGTTGGCTACGTGGCATTTTTCGCAGAATTCCTTGTAATCACTGTGGCAATTCAGACAGGTGTTCTGCAGACTGATGCTCCATTTTTTGCCGTCAGAGGCGATATAGGTGCGGTTTTCCTTACGGAGGGCTTCATCACGCCACTCGTTGAGTAGACGCATATGCTCCGCGCGCATGAATTTCACATTTTCAACGCAGTTTTTTTCATCCTTTGGCAGGACTATGCCGGTGCTTTTATAGTTTTTTCCCGTCAGACCGACCCAGAACGGGGCAGTACACAGGACTATAAAGATAATTATTCCCGTTATGACAGTTTTGGCGTTATACATTTATTCGCCCTCCCCCTCCTGTGCCGCAGACTCGTCCTCTTCAACGCCCGGCAGATCCTCCTGGCGCAAATCCATGGTGCGTTTTTGTTCGCCTTTCATCACAAGGGCGTTGGCGACAAGTTCGTGCAGACCGCTCACGGTAACGCCAGGAGCCCAGTAATTGGCGAGAGGCGGCAGAGTAGCGCGGTCAATGGCGCACACACAGGCCATGTGATTGACGCCGAATTTTTGCTGTACATATCGCAGGGCATTGCCGCGCGGCATTCCCGCACGCATGCGCAGTTCCATAATTTCTTCGGTGTTGAGGCCTGATCCGGCTCCGCAGCAGAATGTCTGCTCGCGTATGGTGTTCTCCGGCATTTCCACAAAATTGTTGCAGACAGCATTAAGCACATAACGCGGCTCATCCAGAAGCCCTAAGCCGCGCGCGGGATTACAGGAGTCATGGAAAGTGGTTATGATGTGGTCATTGCGGCCCGGGTCAAAGTTGAGCTTGTTGTGGTGAATTAGGTCGGCCGTGAATTCCGCGATATGCACCATTTTTGTGGACGAGGCGTTGGTGAAGGTCGTACCGGTGATGGGGGAAACAGGGAGGATCATGTTGGCCGGTGCCGGGCCGTTATAGGTGTCCATGTACTGATTGATAACGCGCCACATGTGCCCGCATTCACCGCCGAGAATCCATTTTGCATTCAGGCGCTCCGCCTCCGCATACATTTTGGCATTGAGTTTCTTGGCCATGTTGAATGAGGTGAAGGAGCCGAAATTGCCGCCTTCCGAGGCGTATGTGGAGAAAGTATAGTCAAGGTCGAGTTCATGGAACAGCATGAGATATCCCATGAATGTGTATATGCCTGGATCCGCGAAAACATCGCCTGAGGGAGTGATGAAGAGAATCTCGGCGTTCTTTTGGTTGAAGGGCGTTTTGGGGCGAATGCCGGTGACGGTTTCGCAGTCGTCAGCCAGCATTTCCACAATTTCCACAAAGGAATGCGGCTGAATGCCCAGATGGTTGCCGGTGAAACTGCAATTTTTTACCGGGTCCATAATCCAGTGTGTGCCGAGCCCCACTTCGTGCAGAAGCTCCCGGACAATCATGGTTATTTCCGCCGTGTCGATTCCGTAAGGGCAGAAGAGCGAACATCGGCGGCATTCCGTACATTGGTAGGCATAGCAAAAGAGTTCCTTGACGACATTTTTGTCCCAACCCCGCGCGCCGATCGTTTTGCCCAAAAGTTTTCCGAGCATGGTGTGGTCGCGCCTGTAGAGCGAACGCAGCAGTTCCGCCCGGAGGACAGGCATATTCTTCGGGTCATTTGTGCCGAGGAAAAAATGGCATTTGTCCGCGCAGGCTCCACAGCGCACGCAAATATCCATAAAAAGTTTTAGCGAACGGTGCTTTTCAAGCCTTTCGGCAAAAGCGTCGCAGATAGTCTGCTCCCAATTTTCCGGCAGACCCCAGTCATCGGCCGCTGGGTCCCATTCGTGGGGATTGGGCATGTGCAAAAGTTCCATGGTTTCTTTTTTGGCGGGATAGCAAAAGCCGCCCGGCACGAAGTCGGGCTTTATGTCAAGCCAGTGCTCCCCCTGAAAGGGGGGGCGTGAGGCTAAGAGATCTTGCGGTGCGGGCAGTTTGGCCATAATACTACTCCTTACTCAGCGGCCCTGTCGGGTTCTTTTTCCAGCGGCAGTCCGACTTCAGCCATGACGTCGCGGTATGTGTCTTCATACTCCGCATAAGTGAAATATTGCTTTGGCGGATTCCAGGGGTTGATGTGACGCACGCGACGGGAATTGTTTGCCATATTGCGCGTGGGACTGAAAAAAATACCCCCCATGTGCGCAAGTTTGGAAAAGGGAAAATACAGGAGCAACGCGCTCACAAGAGTGACATGCGCAAAGAAGAGGGGCGTTATGCCATCCGGCGAAACAGGCGAAAAATGCGTGATCCCCATAATGAAAATTTTGACCATGGCGATTTCCGCCTTGTCAAAGTAACGCAGACAGACGCCAGTGCAGACAATTCCGACAAGTAGCCATAGCGGGAAGTAGTCATTGACAAGGGAAATGTAGCGCAACTGCTCGTTGAAAACGCGCCTTCCTAGGAGGAACAGTAGCGCTGCAAGCAGTATGCCCCCGGTCATGAAAAAGCGCGGAGCCCCGATCTGCATGACCCCGTCCAGCGTCTCCAGGCAGGTTGTCCAGAATGGCACAGGTTCTGTGAAGAAACGGAAATGGCGTAGGAAGACAAGCAGAAAACAGTAATGGAAGACCAGGGCAAAACACCAAAGCCATTTGGAGGAATAATACACGGTTCCAGTGCCGTTATTTCCGACAAGGTCGGCCTGTGTGTTGCGGAAGAGCGACCGGAAAAGAAAAATTTCCAGGAACATGCGCACGAACACGCCTATCCTGGTATTAGGGCAGTCAAATTTTGCCTGCTTGATGAAATCAAGCGATTGTTCTTGGCCGCCAGTAGTTGGAATACAGAAAGGCACAGGCGATTTTGCCCAGTATGCCATGCGACAGACCATACCGACAATGAAAACGGCTAGGGCCAAGTATGGCAACGCCACGCCGAACAGAGAGGCAAAGCCAACAGCTGACCCCGCCCAGGCAACAGCCCCTATGAGCAGCACCAGCAATAGTGATAAAAACATCCTCTACCTCGCTTGATATGTTTTATCTCAGCCTATAATAAGTGGGCCTTCCTTGTGTGTGTCTGTGCCCATCGCTCCACCTGGGCATAGCGGTCGCGGATTTCCATGATGCGGGATTCCGCCAGAGTTTCGCGGGCTGCCATGTGGATGTCGAAAGCCAGGAGCGTCAGGCTGTCCAGCCGGGATTCCGCCGCCAGATAGCCGTTAAGTTCTCCGGAAGCCGCGCAGAGCGGCAAAAGGCGTTCGCGCATGATGGGTTTCAGCAGGTAAAAAACCCCCAGGGCACGGCTTGGAGTGCCCTTTTGTACAGCGCGCAGTTTTACGAAGCGTTCTAGGGCGGTTTTGACGGTTTCAACGGTTGTTTCATCGCCGGCGACGGCGTCATACATTGCCTGAGCCGCTTCACGGGTCATGTCGCCCCCGGGATTTCCGAAAGGGTCGATTACTGTCCCCAGCAGCCCTTTTGTTTCAAACGGATAGGTCGCATACACCGCCTCTGTCCACAGGTAGAGTATTTCCTCTCTGTAATTGCGAAAACATTCCGATATGTTCATTTGTTTCAACTATGTTCATTTGTTTCAACTAAGATAGAGTCATGCGTGTTCCCGCAATATTACTACGTCTCAGAGGCACGCCGCTCCGGTAAGAGGCAAGATTGTGAAATACACAGTCATAGACATACTCTTTCCATAATAACCGGAGGGGACAATTTACGTCAAGCCCATTTTTGAAATCCCCCGCATTTTTGACGAATTTGCGCTTCTCACCGGTCATTCAAGACAGACTGGTAACATTAAGCTAGACAGGAAACATGCTTGTTATCGGACAAAAACAGATGGCGTTGTGAGAGCTACCCAAAGTTTGAGTGAATCATCCACCATGTATGCTGTTTTTAAAATCATTTTTGTCCAGCGCGTCATTCGGCCCGAATGATGCCGGGTATTACTGTTGTCTCACTCTCTTGTCCCCGTATGGACTTTTCCGGTTCGATGTCTGGCGTTAGGCGGAATCTTTGCGAAGACCTCCGTTTGTCGCTGTAAAATATACAATTTTGATAATCCAACATTTTTTCAAATGGAGTACTTTTGCATACAGTTTTCTGAAGATTGCGATATCACGATTGCCGGAAATCCGGGACACAGTCCTCCTTGCGCAACGATCCACCGCTTTGATAATCCAACATTTGTTTTTGGGTCATGACTGGGATCAGGACTCATTAATTAAGATAAAATATGACACCGGCAGCAATGTAAATAGCGGAGAAAAAGGAATGGGATCATTGGTCATAGCGCATGGCAATTCTGCGCTACATAATTTCAATTTGGGTCATGCTTGGCTGAGAGGATATTCCAGGAGCATTTTGTATATGTCCTTAATCCTCATGTGGTTAAAGCGAAATTTGCATTCTTTCAAGTGGAAGTAAAAAAGGAGGGGACCCCTAAAGCGTACCAACCAGATTTTGGCGAAGGCCTGTATACTTCCGTGCCATTGATGTGTGATTGTTTGTTGGTAAACCAGTTGATTTCATGCTCAACACCGGATGTGTTTTTGGCGGCCAAAATCCACAAAGGCCGTCATAACCTCGCCGACCGTCAGAATGAATAACGCTTCAGGCTCAACGCGACCACGGATTATTCCTTGCACGGACAGAATACCTGTTTTTTGTTGGCGTACCTGGCGTACTAAACGCTAACCGGTCAATTAACTAGGCATGACCCTTGAAATTAATGTGAGAATTTTGCATAAAGAATATTTCACCTGATGAGAGTATTGCTAATCTTTGTAATTTTAGCTAGATATATAGGTATATTTTCAAAAAAAATATTCTTAAAGCAAAACTATCATTAATTCTTGACTTCAACAGCGCTTTGGGAGGATAATATCCTCCGGTTCTGAAAAAAAACGTCGCCAAGTTCTCAGGACGGCCAAAGCAACAAAATTTGATCCGCGTAACGAGGCAAACGAATATAATGTCCAAAATTCTGGATTTAGTTTTAGGAATGTTTTCCAATGACTTGGCCATTGATCTTGGCACGGCCAATACCTGTGTCTACGTCAAAGGGCAGGGCATTGTTCTGCGAGAACCATCCGTGGTAGCCGTCAAAAAAAATTTTCGCGGCAACAACGTGGTGCTGGCTGTCGGTCTGGAGGCCAAGCGCATGCTGGGCAAAACCCCCGGCAATATACAGGCCATACGCCCCATGAAGGACGGCGTCATCGCCGACTTTGAAGTTACGGAAGCCATGCTGCGCCACTTCATCGCCAAGGCGCACAACGCGCGCCGTCTGGTGCGGCCGCGCATCATGATTTGCGTGCCCACGGGCATCACCCAGGTGGAAAAACGCGCCGTCAAGGAATCGGCCCAGTCCGCCGGCGCGCGGGAAGTCTATCTCATCGAGGAGCCCATGGCGGCGGCCATAGGCGCGGATCTGCCCATTCAGGACCCAACTTCCAACATGGTGGTGGACATCGGCGGCGGCACCACGGAGGTGGCCGTCATCTCCTTGGCTGGCATCGTCTATTCGCGCTCGGTGCGCGTGGGCGGCGATAAGATGGACGAGGCCATCATGATACACGTCAAGCGCAAGTACAACATGCTCATCGGCGAATCCTCAGCCGAGGAAATCAAGATGAAGATAGCTTCGGCCTATCCCCTTGATCCAGAACAGCAGGTCGAAGTGAAGGGCCGCGATCTTATCACCGGCATTCCGCAGAAGAACATCATCACTTCCCAGGAAGTACGCGCAGCCATCGCCGAACAGGTGGACAGCATTGTTCAGGCCGTGCGGGTGGCCCTGGAGCAGACCCCGCCGGAACTGGCCGCCGACATTGTGGACCGTGGCATTGTGCTAACCGGTGGCGGCGCTCTTCTGAAAGGGCTTGACCAATTTTTGCGCGAGGAAACACGCCTGCCCATCACCGTTGTTGACGACCCGCTCTCCACAGTGGTCATGGGCACCGGTAAGGCCCTCGATAATCTGCATATTCTCAAAGAAGTGTGTATTGATTAATTGTTTTTGATACAGCAATTAAAGTTTTAGTAAATTTCCAATAACTTTAGATTATTATATGTCTCACGACGACACTATCTATTGATATTCCGACATATCCTGATTTTCGCAGGCGTACTGCTTATA
Organism: Desulfovibrio sp.; assembly: GCA_031290615.1. Classification (GTDB taxonomy): domain Bacteria; phylum Desulfobacterota; class Desulfovibrionia; order Desulfovibrionales; family Desulfovibrionaceae; genus Desulfovibrio. The sequence goes on from JAITNF010000078.1 coordinate 19,874, forward strand.
CTTTTTTTGGGTATGTACACATGGAATCAACGCACCCGAACGCTGGACGAGTTGGCCGAAAACATCGGTCTGGAACTGACGGGCGTCGCTCTCACGTCCATGCACACCCTGCGGGATTTCGCTCTGGACTACTGGCGTCGCTATTTTGCTCTCGTCAGCGTGCGGGAAGAAAACGAACAACTCAAGGCCCGTCTGGACAGCCTTGAAGCGCGGCTTGTGGAGGACAGAGAATCCCTAGCGGAACTCGAACGTCTGCGCGGGCTTATTGACCTGCCCAAGTCCCCAAGCTGGAAGCCCTTGGGTGCACGTGTTCTGGCAGGTCGCATGGGGCCCAACGCCGTGCGGGCCAGCATCGTCATAAACCGCGGTTATGTGATGGGAGGGCGTCCCAATACGCCGATTATCACCAACAATGGCCTTGTGGGGCGTATTCTACGCGCCAGTCCGCACATGGCCACCGTGCTGCTGATCACGGATCCCACCAGCCGCGTGGCGATATCCTCGCAGACGGGCCGCGCCTTCGGCATTCTCATCGGCAAGGGTCCGGAACTACAGCTGGAAGTCATCTATATGCGGCGGGACGCCAATATCAAGCATGGCGATGTGTTGATAACCGCCGGGGTGGATCAGAAATTTCCCAAGGGGATACCGGTGGCGCGCGTCACCAGAGTGGCACATTCCGACTATACGCAATTTTTGGTTGTGGAGGCCGTTCCTCTGGTGGATCTGCGCCATCTGGAAGAAGTTGTTCTTCTGGATCCCACAGGCACTGCGCGCCTGCCGGAAGAGTTTGACGACGTTCCGACGAGATTTGCCGTCCCGCTTGCGCCGTAGAAAATGGCGAAGCCATGAAAATGTTGTGCAACATGATCTGGTGGGCCGCTTTTATCACGTCGGCCGTTGTGGTACAGTCGCTGTTGCCCGGTCTGGATGCTCTTGTCGTGGGGCTGCTCATCCTGCTCCAGAATCGGGATTACAAAAACATGTTCTGGCTTGCGCCGTTTTTTATTTTTTTGCAGGAGGGCATGGGCACGCGATTTTTCGGCGGATCCATCTTTCTGTACTCGGTTGTGGTGGTGATTTTTCGTATGAGCCTGTGGTTTTTTGAGGTGGAAAATTTTCTTTTTGTCTTTCTGCTTTCCGCCTGTCTGATGGTGCCCTATTATGTTCTTGACTGGTTCATGGCGTCTTTGCAAAATATCACTTTCGACATGGAAAAAACTCTGGATAAGTGCTTTCTCCAAGCTGTCTTTCTGCCGTTTGCCTGGTATTTTTGCACGATGACGCGACGATGGACAAAGTACGATGACGTCACATAATGACTCCGCCCTTCCTTCACTGAATTTGGAAAAACCGCAATGCAAGCGGGTGCTTCACTCATGGCTTAAGATTCAGGTGGAGAAAGAATGTTATCAGCAACCACACAACGGTCTGATTTTAATGCAAATACTCATCGGCATACTGTTTTTTGTGCTGGTGACGCGCCTGTGGTATCTGCAGATACAGTGCGGGGAGGAGTTTTCCCGGCTTTCCAGGGAAAACCGTTTACGCCAGGAACGAATTTTTGCGCTGCGCGGGCGCATTATGGACCGCGCGGACAAAATTCTGGCCGACAACCGCGCGGACTTTGGCCTGTCTCTGGTGCGAGAAGACTGCCGCGACATTCCGGCCACACTCACGCAGATAAGCGTCTGGTCCGGCATTCCGGTGTCCCAGATATGGAAAAAATACCAGCAGGACCATTTTAAGGCCAAATCTTTCGAGCCCATTCTCATGCTTGCGGACATCAGTTTTGATCTTCTGAGTCGCATTGAATCGGAAATATACGCCTGGCCTGGCCTAAAAATCGTAGTGCGCACCAAGCGCAGTTATCCCCAGAAGTATATTTTTGCTCATGTGTTGGGCTATGTCGCCGAGGTCAACGAGAAAGAAATGGCGGAGGACGCGGCCCTCGCAATGGGTGACCTTGTGGGCAAGGCGGGGCTGGAGCTGGAACTGGAAAAACAGTTGCGTGGGCAGAAGGGCTTGTACGACGTGGAAGTGGATGCCCACACACACACGCTCGATAAATTTTTGAAAAAGGAACCCCGCAACGGCAACGAAATACGTCTTGCCCTTGATTTGTCTCTGCAACAGACGGCTTTGGAGGCTCTGAGTGGCGAGGCGGGGTGTGTGGTGGTCATGGAGCCGGATTCCGGCAAATTGCGTGCCCTTGTCACTTCCCCAGCCTATGACAACAATCTCTTCGCGGCCGGCATTTCCAAACGCGACTGGGATGCCCTGAGTACCAACAACCGCTTTACGCTGCAAGATCGCTCCATACAGAGCGCTTACCCGCCTGGCTCCGTGTGGAAGCTTGTGATGGCGGCATTGTTTCTGGAGCACGGCATCTCCCCCGGAGAAAGCGTGTTCTGCCCCGGTCAGGTCAAGCTGGGCAAACAGATTTTTCACTGCTGGAAGCACGGCGGGCACGGCGCCGTGAATATGGAAAATGCCCTCGTCGCTTCCTGTGACGTATATTTCTACCTTATGGCCGCAAAAATCGGTATCGACAAAATAGAAAATTTCGCCAAAGCAAGCGGTTTTGGTCGCCCCACAGGCATCAGCCTGCCCCATGAACGCTCAGGCCTTGTGCCTTCGCGCGTCTGGAAACGTCACCGTTTCGGTAAGCCCTGGGTGCGCGGGGAAACCTACAATATTTCTATCGGCCAAGGCTATACGCTGGTCACGCCGATACAGATCGCCGTTTATGTTTCGGCTCTGCTCAACGGCGGGGACTTGCTCAAGCCCCAGCTTGTGGAAGACGGTGAGCGCGTTGTGATGGGGCGATTGCCCGCAAGCGCGCATACCAAAAATTTTGTGGTGAACGCCATGCGCAAAACGGCGTCAAGCGGCACGGCACGCATGGTTGCCCGCAAGGATGCCGACATGGGCGGCAAAACAGGCACAGCCCAGGTTGTCAAGTTGAAAATGTCTGCGGGCGACAGACGCCTGCGCACCTCCGAAATGGAATATGCCCAGCGTGACCACGCCTGGATAGCCACCTGGGGGGCTAAAAATGGCAAAACCTATGTGGTGATTGTCATGGTGGAGCACGGCGGCGGCGGCTCCAGTGTGGCCGGCCCTGTGGCCAGAAAAATCTACGATCGTCTTTTCGGTGTAGAGAAAAACCTGACTGTCAAGGCGACGCAGGCACAATAGTATGGACACGCGTCTTTTTAGCTATATCAACTGGAGCCTCCTAGTTTCCATGCTTTTGCTTTTCCTCATCGGGGCTGGCAACCTCTACTCGGCAAGCGGCACACGGTTGGACAGCGGTATGAGCTTTTCCAGCTTTTACCAGCGCCAGCTCGTCTGGGGCATATGCGGCCTCGGCTGCATGCTGGCGGTCATGAGTTTTGACTACCGCAGGCTGAGCAACCTGGCTTGGCCTTTTTTTCTCGTTGTCCTGGCGCTGCTTCTGCTGTTGACGATGACCGGCAAAACCATTTACGGCGCGAATCGTTGGCTTTCATTGGGCTTTATGAGCATTCAGCCTTCAGAAATAGCCAAACTCGCCGTGATTCTGCTCACTGCCCGCATTTTGGCGCGCAAAGCAAGCTCCCTTGGCTGGAAAGATTTTTTTACCACTCTCGCCATTGCCGTATTTCCCTGCGTGCTCATCGTCATCCAGCCGGATCTCGGCACTACGCTGATGATCCTGCTGATTCTGACCGGCATGATTCTGTTTCACGGCCTGCACGGCTATGTGTTCAAAATATGTCTGCTTTTTGCGCCTTGCGCGGCGTCATTCATGTGGTTTGTGGGCATGCACAACTACCAGCGCCAGCGTATCCTGACCTTTTTGAATCCCGGCAACGACCTGCGCGGTACAGGCTACCACATTCTGCAGTCGCGCATCGCCGTCGGTTCCGGACAGCTCTGGGGCAAGGGCTTTACGGAAGGCACCCAGAGCCAGCTCCGTTTTCTGCCGGAACGCCATTCGGACTTTGCGGTGGCCGTGTTCGGCGAAGAATGGGGTTTTATAGGCTGTCTTGCGCTGATAATCCTGTTCTGTTTTTTTCTGCTGGCAATTTTCTCCACGGCTTTGCAGGCCAAGGATCGCTTCGGTAGTCTGCTTGTAGCGGGCGTATTCTTTTATTTTTTCTGGCAAATTTTCATCAATATTGGCATGGTGATTGGACTGATTCCGGTGGTGGGCATTCCCCTACCTTTCATCAGTTATGGGGGTAGCGCTATGGTACTCAATTTCACCATGATAGGCATGGTACTCAATGTTTCCATGCGGCGGTTCATGTTTTTCCGCTAAGTTTTTTTAATCGGGGGTAGTATGGGCAAGGATGAAATCGCCTTCCTGGGTTCCGACACGGTATATGAAGGCAAACTAACGTTCAATGGAACAGTGCGCATTGAAGGTAAATTCACCGGCGAGATCACCAGCGACGGCACGCTGAACGTAGGCAAGGATGCAAGCGTCGGAGGCGTTTTGCAGGTGGGGGAACTGCTACTGTCCGGCCGCTTCAGCGGCGAGGTCACGGCCAAACGCCGGGTTGTTGTGTATTCCGCCGGCATTCTGGAAGGTATTTTGCAGACACCGAGCCTCCTTACCGAAGAGGGTGGCATTATTGATGGACAGGTGCAGATGAAGTCTTCCGAAAAAAACGCTACTAAAATGCAGCAGGAAACAAAATCCTGACGCTTGCATTAAAGCGAATTTTCGACACTGACGTGGAGGCGGAGTTATGGGTCTGTCTGTTCGATCGCCGCCTGCTTGAGCCGGATACATCATAATAAAAGTAGATCAGTATGGCACAAGACTATTTTCGCGCTCTTAGAGATGTGGCGCTGGTGATCAATTCCAGCCTGGAACCTGGGCAAGTTCTGCATAAAATCACAGAGCAAACCGCTGTCACCATGGGTTGCAAAGCCAGCACCATAATGCCGTAAGGCAAGCATCTTAAGCGTAAAATGCTTTAACTAGGAAAAGAAAAGCGCCATGAAAAAAATCAATATCGCCATCAACGGTTTTGGACGCATTGGCCGTCAGGTTTTCCGCGCCTTGCACGCAAATTTTCGGGAACACATCCAAGTTATGGCAATCAATGACCTTTTTGACGCCGAGACAATTTTTCACCTGGCGGAATACGATTCCGTGTACGGCAGGGGCTACCTGGATGCCAAGGTCAACGGCATGGAAGTCAGCGTCGGCGACTGGAACATACACTGCTTTGCGGAACGCGACCCCGCCAATTTGACTTGGCGCGACTACGGTGTTGACATTGTCGTGGAGAGCACGGGCATTTTTCGTAGCGCCAGGCAGGCTGCCGTACACCTGGAAAACGGGGCCAAAAAGGTCATCATCACCGCGCCCGCCAAGGAAGAAGACATCACTATCGTCATGGGCGTCAATCACGACAAATACGATCCAAAAGAACATCATATCGTCTCCAACGCCTCCTGCACCACCAACTGTCTTGCCCCTGTGGCCCTAGTGCTGCAACGCGAATTCGGCATAAGGATAGGCAATATGGTCACCATCCACTCCTACACCAACGATCAGCGCATTCTGGACATGTCACACAAGGACCCGCGGCGTGCGCGCGCAGCCGCCTGCAACATCATTCCCACTTCCACGGGCGCGGCCCAAGCCGTGGCAAAGGTAATCCCCGATCTCAATGGCAAGTTCAGCGGCTATTCCCTGCGCGTGCCCACGCCCACGGTTTCGGTGGTGGATTTTTCCGGCATTCTGGAAAAGGACACCGACACCGACATACTTCTCGGCAAACTCAAGGCCGCTTCGGAGGGATACCTCAAGGGCGTTCTGGAGTACAACGACAAGCCATTGGTTTCCATGGACTTTAAGGGTAATCCAGCTTCTTCCATTCTGGAAGCTCCCTATACCACAGTGCAGGAAGGCCGCATGGTCAAGGTGGTTTCCTGGTATGACAACGAATGGGGTTACTCCAACCGTGTGTGCGACCTCATCCGTCTTATGCAGAACAAGGGTTGGTAATTCCATGTCATACACCCGCCCCAGTCATTCCCTCATACTTGCCCATAAATGGCTATTAACAGTCGAAGTCCTGCCTGACCCCCCTGAAGCGTACCAACCTGGTGTTGGCGAAGGCCCGGAAATTTTCCGTGCAGTTGATGATTGTTTATTGGCAGACCAGTTTATTCCATGCTCAACCCGGAGGTATTTTTGATTG
>JAITNF010000080.1 GCA_031290615.1 Desulfovibrio sp.
AAGCAACTCCACCCTGCTCTGGCCCAACTGACACCGCAAAACATGATGGAAGGCAATTCCGTGTTCCACCCCGGCGCTGTCAAGTACTTCAAGGAAGCAGGGCTGATGAAGTAAATCCGATGCCTGACTTCCCGATCTTTAGAACCGGAACAGGTCCGTGGGGATCTTCATATTTTCCCGTGTCCACACTTCTTGCGCCAAGGCGGCGCAAGAAGTGTGGACAACAAAAATTTCCACCGAGAATGGATTCAACAACTTTCAACGCGCCGCAAAAGGACGTTTACGCAAAATCCCAATTCCCGGCGACGCTACTGGAAAAAAACCGGACAGCGCAAACCGCATGGCTTTCCCCATGTCGTACTTTTGATAACGCCCATAATCTGGTCTCTTTCCCAAATCTGGACAACATCCCCCTTACCCTATAAGCTGGGCTTCGGCGTATTCAACGACACGGCAACGCGCTCACTCCATCTTGCCTTCGGCATTTTTATAGCCTTTCTGGGCTTTCCCGCTAGGAAGGCGAGTATCAACGACCGCATCCCCATCCATGACTGGATTTTTGCGACTCTGGCAGCCTTGTGCGCCTGCTACCTCTACGTCTTTCAGCAGGAACTGACCGACGGCCTGGCCTCCACACACAGGAAGACATTATCGTCGCCTGCGTCGGCGTTGTTCTGCTGCTGGAAGCCACGGCGGGTGATGGGCCTGCCCATGACAATCGTAGACGTGGTCTTCCTGACCTACGTTTTCTGGGGCCATACGCCCCGGACCTCATTGCCCACAAGGGCACAAGCCTATCCCGCGCGGCCTCACAATTCTGGCTGACACAGGAAGGGGTATTCGGCGTGCCCCTAGGCATTTCCGCAAGTTTTGTTTTTCTCTTTGTGCTTTTTGGGGCCATGTTGGAATATGCAGGGGCTGGGCACTATCTCACCACACTTTCCTTTGCCCTGCTCGGGCATTTTCGGGGCGGCCCCCTGCCAAGGCGGCCGTGGTGGCCTCCGGCCTACACGGCCTAATATCCGGCTCGTCCATCGCTAATGTGCTCACCTGTGGCACTGTCACCATCATGATGATGAAAAGCGGGTGCTATCGAGGTGGCGGCAGGGTCCAACGGACAAATAATGCCACCCGTTATGGGAGCGGCCGCCTTTCTGATGTTGGAATACACCAACATGCCCTATTCGGCCATCATCAAACACGCCTTTTTACCGGCCATTTTGACCTACGCCTCACTGCTGCTCATCGTGCATCTGGAATCCTGTAAAATGGATCTGAAGAGACTGCCGCGCAACAGTACCCTGAAAAGCAGACTCGTCGGCATTGGCCTTGCGGTATCCGCCCTTTTCATTCTCATGGACGTCATCCATTACGCAAGCGCTTGGATACCCGCTGTTTTCGGCGAATACGCCAAATTTGTCTTTGCTTTTCTGCTGCTCGCCACCTATGGAGGCATGGTGGCGCTATCCCTGCGTTTTCCTGAACTGAGTGAAGACGACAACAACCTCCTGACGCATTTACCCGCTGTAATCCCTGTGCTGTTCGCCGGCCTGCATTTTCTACGCCCATCTGCGTTCTTGTCTGGTGCCTCATGTAACTCGCCATGCCACCGGGGCTGGTGGCCTTTTACGCCTGCATGACCATGGCATTATCATGATTACCCAAAAAACCTTTGCAGCCTTCCTGCGCGGGGAACCCATATGGCCCGTGCTACGCTTTTGCCTAAGCCGCCTAATGGGAGCACTGGCCGGCGCGGCAAAAACATGGTGGGCATTGCCCTAGCAACGGCCAGCGCGGGCATAGTGGTGGGCTCGATAAGTCTGACAGGCGTAGGCCAAGTACTTGTAAGCGTGGTGGAAACCCTCGCCATGGGACACCTGCCGCTGGTGCTAATTTTTACGGCAGTACTGGCCGTCATCCTGGGCATGGGTCTGCCTACGACAGCCAACTACACCATCGTATCAACGCTCCTGGTCCCGGTGATTTACAACCTCTCCGCAGCCCACGGTCTAGCGCTCCCCATATTCGGCGTACATCTTTTCTGTCTGTATTTTGGAGTGATGGCTGATTCAACGCCGCCGTCGCCCTGGCCGCCTTTGCCGCGTCCGGTAATCCCTTCAGCACGGGTGCAGGGCTTTTACTACGAGCTGCGCACGGCTCTGCTGCCCTTTGTTTTTCCCTACCACCCCGAACTGCTGCTGCTGAACATTCAAAACGCCGGCCAGCTTCTCTGGGTGATACGGCATCCCTCGCCTGCGTATGCTTTTGCTGCGCCACACAGGGCTTTATGTTCGTACGCACCCGCGCGTGGGAGTGCGTCATGCTTCTCTTGGCCATGGTGTGCCTTTTTCGCCCGGACATTCCGCAAGACTTCATTTATCCGCCGTATAGGAATCTTGCCCCGGACAAGGTTGATGAAGTGATCGCGTTGTTGGAACCCGAGAGGTCACATACGGCTGGAAGTGAGCACGGAGCTGTCTGACGGCTAGATAAAAAAGCAGGTTCGGTCATGCCTTTTACCGGCAAAACAGCAGGGAACGCCTGAGAAGCTGCGGCCTTGCCCTGATGTGGAAGAACAGGACCCTTGTTGTGGATGTGTACTGGTGAACAGCCACGCCGAAAAACTGGGGATTTCCATGAATACTCCCACAAGCATTTCCGGTATCCAAGTTCCGGCCGCACAACCGGAATAGGGCATCTTTTCCCTGCCGGGCCTGCTGCTCGTTGGCCTTGTGGCACTAAACCAGTGGCGACGCAGAAAACGCGATTCGACCGCAAAAGATGCCTAAGCCACCTATAATTTCAGAAAGCAGACAATTCTGCGGCGGCAGGCGGCGGACGGTTTTGGCCTTGTTTTCCTTATCTGCCGTTGTCAGTCAGACCGCGCGGAGAACTCAATGACAGCCATAGGGGCATTGTCGCCCTTACGCGGCATGGCCAACTTAAAAATTCGGGTATAACCGCCGGACACACCGGAAAAAACGGGGCCGATTTCATCAAAGAGACGCTTCACCAGAGCGTGATCATTCAACGCGCGGTACGCCAAGCGCCTGGAGTGGAGATCATTACGCTTGGCAAGGGTAATCAGCGGCTCAACCACACGGCGTAAATCCTTGGCCTTCATTTCCGTAGTCCGTATCCTGCCGTGAATCAGGAGTGCCTTGGCCAGATTCTGCATCAACGCCTTGCGGTGCGCAGGCGTACGCGAAAATTTCCTGCCGGAATTGCTATGCCTCATTTTGCTGCTTCCTTTTCCATTCCTGATAGTTCTTGTCAAATCCATCAATCTTCATGTCAAAATCAAGGCCGAGATTCACAAGCACACTCTTGATTTCATCCAACGATTTACGGCCAAAATTCTTGGTTCTGAGCATTTCAGATTCGGAACGCTGTACAAGTTCTCCCACAAGCGAAATGTTGGCGCAACGCAGACAGTTGGTAGCGCGCACCGACAATTCCAGGTCGTCAATATACTTGAAGAGGGACTCGTTCCACTCGCTGCCGTCAGCACCGCCTGAGCCTCGCTCTCCGGGTACATGATCATCAAAATTAATAAAGATCGAGATCTGATCCTTTATGATTTTCGCGCTGTAGGCAACAGCGTCTTCAGGCGTAACCGAGCCGTCTGTCCAGACCTCCAATATCAGACGATCATAGTTGGTCATCTGTCCCACGCGAGCCTGCTCGACGCTGTATGCGACCTTGCGCACGGGCGAAAAACTTGAATCAAGCTTGATGAGGCCGATCTCATCCGAAAGGCCCTCATGCATGTCGGCGGACACATAGCCCTTGCCCATACGCGCTTCAATTTCCATTTCCAAAACAATATCTTCGGTCAGAGTGGCGATGTGCTGCTCGGGATTCAGAATTTCTACATTCTGAGTTGCCACAATCTTGCCCGCAATCACAGCCCCCTTGCCTTCAACACGAAGAGTCAGACGTTGAGGTTCGTCAGTGTCCATACATAGCCGCACCTGCTTCAAATTGAGCACAATATCAGTTACATCTTCCAGCACACCGTGAATGGTTGTAAATTCATGCTGTACACCCGTGATTTTCACGGCCGCAATAGCCGCCCCCTGCAGAGACGCCAGAAGAACGCGACGCAAAGAATTTCCAATGGTAGTTCCATACCCTCTCTCTAAGGGCTCACAGATAAACCTGCCGTGGGCACCGTCGGATGATCCATCCCGCAAAATACGCTCCGGCTTGACCAGCTCGGACCAGTTGCGTGCATTGATAAGACGTTCGCCCTGTTTAATAAGCATACGACCCCCCGCTATTTCGAATAAAGTTCGACAATCAACTGCTCATTGACAGGGAATTGTATGTCGCCACGCCGCGGCAGGGCCTTGATTGTACCTTTGAAATCGGTGCCGGACGGTTCCAGCCAAGCTGGGCAGCTACGATGGGTAATTACTTCCTGCACTTCGGCAAGGACAGGAATTTTGCGATTTTTTTCGGGAACCGCAACAACATCTCCTACCTTTACCTGAAGTGAAGGAATATTTACCTTATGACCGTTGAGGGTAAAAATGCCGTGACGGACAAGCTGGCGGGCTTGGTTGCGCGAATTGGCAAATCCAAGACGGAACACGACGTTGTCCAGACGGCGCTCAAGCATAATGAGGAGATTGGTGCCGGTAATACCCTTCTGCATTTCAGCTTTTTCAAAATAACTATGGAACTGGCGTTCCAAAACACCATACGCGCGGCGTGTTTTCTGCTTTTCGCGCAGTTGAACCGCATATTCGCTCACTTTTTTGCGCGCCCTGCCGTGCTGTCCCGGCGCATAGGGACGGCGATCATAGGCACATTTATCTGTAAAACATCTGTCGCCTTTCAGAAAAAGCTTGCACCCTTCACGACGACAAATACGGCATTTGGCTTCAATATATTTGGCCATGGAATGTCCTCTCCGATTTACATATCACCGGGACAAAACTAGACGCGACGGCGCTTTGGCGGACGGCAGCCGTTGTGAGGAATGGGCGTCACGTCGCGTATGAAAGCCACGCGAAAACCCACGGAAGCGATAGCGCGCATGGCGGCCTCTCGGCCTGAACCGGGTCCCCTGACATAAACGCCCACAGTGCGCATGCCGTTGTCTTGGGCCTTGCGCGCCGCCGTTTCAGCCGCTACCTGGGCAGCAAAAGGCGTGGATTTGCGTGATCCCTTGAAACCGCTTTGCCCGGAAGAAGCCCATGCGACTGCATTGCCACGCGTATCGGTAAAGGTAATGATGGTATTATTGAACGAAGCCTGAATATGCACCAAACCAACAGGCACATTCTTTTTTTCCTTCTTTTTGACCACTTTTCTGGGTCTTGTCATGACTATCCCTCAGCTTGACTGAACATACTGCACTGCTAAAATGCGGCATTGTCCGCGGTTACGAATAAACTACTTCTTCTTGCCTACCACGCCGCGCCGCGGCCCCTTGCGGGTGCGCGCATTGGTATGGGTACGCTGTCCACGGGCCGGCAACCCTCGCCGATGGCGTAAACCTCGGTAACAACCGATATCCATAAGCCGTTTGATGTTGGTTGAAATTTCACGACGCAAATCGCCTTCCACCTTGTAATGCTGTTCAAGCTCCTTGCGGATCTCGTTAACTTCATCAGCTGAGAGGTCATCAATGTTCCGCTCCAAGTTGACTCCGGTGGCATCCAAAATTTCCAGGGCCGTAGAACGGCCTACCCCGTAAATATAGGTGAGCGCAATGTCCACTCGTTTGCCGTGGGGCAAATCAACACCTGCTATTCTCGCCACAGATTCACTCCTGCCTTAGCCCTGGCGTTGCTTGTGCCGGGGGTTTTCACAGATGACTCTAAGCACTCCCTTGCGCCGTATCAGTTTGCACTTGGGGCATATTTTTTTGACGGAAGGTCTTACTTTCATAGATAGCTCCAGTAATGGCGTTCGCCAAAATAACTTAAGGTAAGAACAAAAAATTTTGCCAGTTTTTGCCAAGCTTGTCAAGCATTAAATGTATGACGGTTGAAACCACGATCCGAAATACTCAAAATTTTGGGATCGTCGTGAGTTATGGCCACACTGTGCTCAAAATGAGCGGCCAGTTTGCCGTCACAAGTGACAGCTGTCCATTTGTCGTCCAGAATATCCACTTCATACGTTCCGGCCGTCACCATGGGCTCTATGGCTATAACCATCCCCGGCCGGAGCGTTACACCACGCAAAACCGGCTTGAAGTTGGGAACTTCCGGCTTTTCGTGCATTTTTACGCCAACTCCGTGCCCGACAAAACGCCGCACAACATTAAACCCGGCGGCTTCAACAAACTGCTGCACAGCAGCGCCAATATCAAAAACATTGTTGCCCGGTCTGGCCATGCCTATACCGACATAAAGGCTATCCTCGGTAGTCCGCATAAGCCTGCGGGCTTCTTCACTCACCACGCCCACGGGCCAGGAACGTGCGGCATCGCCTACAAAGCCTTCATAAATAACGCCCACGTCAATGCTGACTATGTCACCTTCCACAAGCTTTCTGTCGGAAGGAAAACCGTGAACTACTTGCTCGTTCACCGAACAACAAACGGCGTAGGGATAGCCGAAATAACCCTGAAATGCCGGTTTAACCTTTTGCTCAGCGCAGATGTCCTGCGTGAGTTCCTCAATGCGCATGGTCACAAGACCTGGCGCAATTATCTCGCCAATGGCGTCAAGAATATTTGACACTATGCGGTTGGCTTCCGCAAGGCAGGCAATTTCACGCTCGTTTTTTATGTAGACACCCTGAAATTTTTTCATGCTCCAATCGTCTGCGGGAGCGTATAGCAAATATATTTCCGCAGGCTACGCTTTTCCGACTTTACGCGCCTTGTGCATAAGTCCCTGATATTGATTTGAAATCATGTAAGATTCAACTTGATTCATGAAGTCCATCGCCACACCCACAAGTATGAGCAAACTTGTACCGCCGAAATAAAACGGAATATTAAAATTGCTTATCAAAAACATAGGTAGCAATGAAACAAGGGAAATATACACCGCGCCGGAAAGAGTGAGACGTGAAAGCACAGTATCTATGTATTGCCGGGTTTTTTCGCCGGGCCTGATTCCGGGTATAAAACCGCCCGCCTTTTTCAAATTTTCAGACATATCCTGGGGATCAAAGATAATCGCCGTATAGAAATAGCAAAAGAAGAAAATCAGCGCAACATAAAGAATATTGTAGGCTAAACCCTGCGGCGCAAAAATTTCCGCAGCCCGCTTGACGTAATCATTGGCGGAAAACTGGCCGATAGTTGCCGGAAAAAGCAAAAGGGAAGAGGCGAATATCGGCGGGATAACACCCGCTGTATTCAGACGAAGCGGCAAGTGAGAATTCTGTCCGCCGAACATTTTTCGACCGATCTGGCGTTTGGCGTAACTTATGGGGATACGCCGCTGGGCACGTTCCATAAAAACTATACACACGGTCACTGCCCCCATAAAAACCAAAAGGACAATGACCATGAAAACGTTCAGGTCTCCGGCCTGAATCAGGGCCACAGACTGTATAATGCCGCGCGGTATACCCACAACAATGCCACAAAAAATAATCAGGGAAATGCCGTTGCCGATACCGCGCTCGGTAATTTGTTCGCCCAACCACATGACAAGCACAGAACCAGTCGTGAAAGTCATCATCGTCACAAGGCGAAAATTCCATCCTGAAGCCATAACCACCGGGGTACCGGTGGGGCTTGTCATGTTTTCAAGGCCCATAGCTATACCGAGCCCCTGAACCAGAGTAATCAGCACTGTAAGGTAACGTGTGTACTGGGTGATTTTTCGGCGTCCAGCCTGCCCTTCTTCCTTGGCCATTCGCTTAATATCCGAGCTCACCACCTGCATAAGCTGCATGATGATGGATGCGGAAATATAGGGCATTACCCCTAGGGCAAACACTGAAACATTGCTCAGGCCGCCGCCGGAGAACATATCAAACATGTTGAATAAAGTGCCGGACATGCTTTCAAAAAAGGATGCCAAGGCGGCGGCGTCTACGCCTGGAATGGGCACATGTACGCCGATTCGATAACAACAGAGAATAAACATGGTCCAGCAAAGACGCTTTGCAAGATCAGTCTGACCTGCCATGTTATTTGCCGATGTTGCAGCCATAAAAACTCGATTGTTTGTTGCTCTGATTATTAACTTTTACCGGCCGCTTCAAGCCCAGTGACAGTGCCGCCTGCTTGGATGATTTTATCCGCCGCGGCACGGCTGAAGCGGTGGGCTTCCACAGCAAGGGCACCTGAAACTTCGCCGCGGGAAAGAATCTTCACAGGCGCGCACGCACGGGCAAGACCACGGGCGTAAATGTCGTCCAGCGTGATACTGCTCTTGCCTTCAAAAGCCCCGAGAAGCGAATCAAGATTGATGACCTCATAGGTAACCTTGAAAAGGGCGTTCTTGAAACCGTGCTTTGGCAGACGACGCTGCAATGGCATCTGGCCGCCTTCAAAGCCGGGGCGTACACCACCGCCGGAACGGGAGTTTTGTCCCTTGTGCCCTTTGCCGGCCGTACAGCCCAAGCCGGAGCCGGAACCTCTGCCCACGCGACGGCGCGTCTTGCGCTCTTCGGGAAAGGGGAAAAGATCGTGCAGTTGCATTGTATCTCCTGATCCTGCGGCTTAATCAACAACAGCGACAAGATGTGAAACTTTTTGAATAATTCCCCGAATGGCAGGAGTATCCTTGAACGTCCTTACCATTTCACGGCGCTTGAGGCCAAGGGAGTCAAGCTGTCTGCGTTGCGCGGGTGTTGTACCAATGCGCGAACGGATAAGTTTTACCTTGATTTCCGGCATGGTTATTTCCTCGGAGCTTCCAGCTTCTTGCCGCGCAGGGAAGAAACTTCTTCAGAGCTGCGCAAGACGACAAGACCCTGCATCGTAGCGCGAAGCACATTGTGTGGATTATTTGTGCCGATGGCCTTGGCAAGCACATCGCGCACACCGACGGCCTCCATGATAGCGCGCACGGCGCCGCCGGCAATAATGCCCGTTCCTTGGGATGCCGGCTTCAACATAACCTGACCCGCACCGAAGCGGCCAAGCACTGCATAAGGCAGAGTACCGTCAACAAGGGGTACGCGAACACGATTTTTGCGCGCACGTTCCGTAGCCTTGCGGAGGGCTTCCGGAACTTCATGGGCTTTGCCCAATCCAAAGCCGACGACGCCCTTGCCGTCGCCCACAACCACGAGGGCGCTGAAACTGAACCGGCGACCGCCTTTCACAACCTTTGCCACGCGGTTTAATGAAACAATCTTTTCGATTTCGCCCAGTTCATTCTGCTGAGTTTCGGAATTTTCCTGCCGCATGTCAGAACTCCAAGCCGCCTTCGCGGACGCTGTCGGCCACAGCCTTTACTCGGCCGTGATAAAGATACCCGTTACGATCAAACACCACTCTAGTGATGTTCTTCTCCTTGGCCAGTCGGGCAATTTCGTTGCCCACACGTTTTGCACCTGACATATTGCAACACAGGCCGGGCTCGGCCTTGGAAAGGGAAAGAGTGGAGGCGCTTGCCAATGTTACACCCGACATATCATTCACAAGCTGTGCATAAATGTGCAAATTTGATCTGTATACCACAAGACGCGGACGGACTGGCGTGCCGTTTACCTTTTTGCGGATGCGTATTTTGCGGCGCTTGCGGGATTCATTCTTGGTAAAATTCATAACGTTACCCTACTTCTTGCCGCCGGACTTGCCGACTTTACGACATATCGTCTCGGTCACATACTTGATACCCTTGCCATTGTAAGGTTCGGGCTTGCGAATCCGTCGGATTTGGGCGGCAAACTCACCGACCAGCTCTTTGTCAATACCGCTGATGGTCAATATCTGTCCCTCCGCCTCGGCTTTGAGGCCGTCGGGAAGTTCAACAAGAACAGGGTGGGAATACCCCACAGTCAGTTCAATGATATTGCCTTTGACGGCAACGCGATAACCGACGCCTATGACTTCCAGTGCCTTGGCAAAACCCTTTGTGACGCCTTCAATGCAGTTGGCTAGAAGAGTACGCCGCAAACCGTGCTGGGATCGACTCTGGCGGGTTTCTTCCTGCCGTGTGAGGGTTATCCTGCCATCGGCCAACTCATATTTGAGCAGAGAACAGAGAGGCGTTTTGAGAACGCCTTTCGGACCTTTGACTTCCACAACATCCGTTCCGATGGAAATATCTACCCCCGAAAGAACGGAAATGGGCAGTTTACCTATCCTAGACATAAACCACCGCCTACCAGATTTCACACAGAAGTTCACCACCAACTTTCTTCTCGTGCGCGGTCATTCCATCCAGCACACCGCTGGATGTGGAAAGAATACAAATGCCAAGGCCGTTCTGGACACACGAAATATCGCTTGAACCGACATACACGCGTCTACCCGGCGTACTCACGCGTCTAAGGCCCTGAATGGCGGACTTGCCCTTCTGGTACTTCAGAGTAATGGTGATGGTTTTGTCTGCAGCGGCAACATCCTCAACGTAACCTTCCTGCTTGAGTATGGCGGCCAGTGACTCCTTCATCTTCGAGCGCGGCACATTCACTTCCTTGTGTAGGGCCAAATGTGCGTTGCGGATGCGTGTAAGCATGTCCGCAATAGGATCTGTCAACATCGAAAGCTCCTCAATAAGTTGATAAACAAGCTGGCTACCAGCTTGATTTGCGCACGCCCGGCAGTTCGCCGCGCAAAGCCATATGACGGAAACAGATGCGGCAAACGCCGAACTGACGCAAAAAAGCTCTGGGTCGACCGCAGAGCGGACAACGGTTGTAGGCGCGTGCACTGAACTTGGCTTTGCGCTTTGCCTTGACGGCGAGCGAAGTACGCGACATACTCTATGCTCCTGAATATATAGTGTAAACGGATGCGCCTATTTTCTAAAGGGCATACCGAGTTTGTCCAGAAGGAATTTGCCTTCCTTGTCTGTGGACGCCGTAGTAACAATAGTAATATTCATACCCTTGAAATTTTCCACGCGGTCTATTTCCAGCTCGGGAAAAATGGTGTGTTCCTTGATACCGAGAGTGAAATTGCCACGGCCATCAAAACCGCGATCGTGAATACCCCGGAAATCGCGCACTCGTGGAAGAGCAAAATTCATGAGTTTGTCCAGAAAATCCCACATGCGCTCCTTGCGCAAAGTAACGCGTGCGCCAATGGGCATGCCCTCGCGCAACTTGAAGGAAGCAATGGACTTCTTGGCACGCGTCACCACAGCCTTCTGTCCGGCAATGGCTGTGAGTTCCGCCACGGCCTCTTCCATCATCTTATTGTTCTGCATCACTGCGCCAAGGCCGATGTTCAGAGAGATTTTTTCAAGACTGGGTAATTGCATGGGTGAAGTGTAGCTGAACTCCTTTTGCAGTACAGGAACCACTTTCTCTATATATATCTTTTTAAGGCGTGTCATCGTATCACCATAACTTCATTGCACTTTTTGCAAAAGCGGACTTTTTTGTGACCGCCTTCGGCCTCAATAAGTCTGTAACCGACTCTTGTGGCCTTGCCGCATGCGGAACACACCACCATGATATTGGAGACATGTATGGGCATTTCCTTTTCCACAACACCGCCTGGCTGATGCGCGTAGGGATTCGGACGTATATGACGTTTGACCATGTTGGTCTTTTCAACAAGCACACGATTCTTCTTGCGAAGAATTTTGAGAACCTTGCCGATTTTACCCGCGTCCTTGCCAGCTATCACCATAACCTTGTCGTCCTTACGGATGCGATACATTTTCATGATGATCTCCTAAAGAACTTCCGGCGCAAGGGAAATAATCTTCATAAAATTATGGGCGCGAAGCTCACGGGCCACTGGTCCGAAAATACGCGTGCCCACAGGCTCTCCCTGGCTGGAAAGCAACACGGCCGCGTTGCCGTCGAACTTGATGTAGGAGCCATCGTTACGCCGGACCTCTTTGGCGGTACGCACGATCACAGCTTTCACCACGTCACCTTTTTTAACCTTACTGTGGGGAATAGCCTCCTTGACGGAAACCACTATGATGTCACCAACCGAGGCATACCTGCGACGTGAGCCGCCAAGCACCTTTATGCAAGCGACTTTCTTCGCGCCGGAATTGTCGGCAACCTGAAGGGTTGATTCTACCTGTATCATGACTCTACCCTATACTGCCTTTTCAATAATGGATACCAAGTACCAGCGCTTGTTGCGCGACATGGGACGAAATTCAACAATTTTTACCTTGTCATCCATACCACATTCATTCATAGGGTCATGAGCCGTGAACTTCTTGCGGCGCCTCACATACTTTTTGAGCAGGGGGTGCTTAACCAGAGTTTCAACGCGAACAACAATAGTTTTATCACTTTTGTCGCTCACCACAATTCCGGTCAGCATTCTGCCCTTACGGTTCTCCGGAGCTTGCATTTTCAAGACCTCTGTTGCTTTTCGTTCAAAATGGTCAACATGCGCGCCACATGCCTGCGTAATGCCTTGATCTCGGAGGTTTTTTCAAATTGGGCGACGGAGTGCTTCATACGAACGTCCATAAGGTCACGACGTCCTGCTGCGACTTTGCCGCGCAGATCTTCCGCACTCAAAACGCGCAGGTCCACAAAGGGAATACGGACGAATTTTTCGGATTTGTTTTTGCTGGCCATTACACACCTTCCCTCATCACAATAATGGTCTTCACAGGCAGCTTGTGGGCTGCGCGGGTCAAGGCCTGCTTGGCCAAATCAAGACTTACCCCCTTGATTTCGTACAGAATGCGGCCAGGTTTGACGGGAGCGCACCAACCTACTGGCGCGCCCTTGCCCGAACCCTGACGAGTTTCTAGGGGCTTTGCGGTGACCGGCCTATCCGGGAAAACGCGAATCCACACCTTTCCGCCACGTCTTATGTGGCGCATCATGGCAATACGTGCGGCCTCAATCTGTCCGGACGTCAGGTGCCCGTGTTCCACAGTTTTCAAGCCGATATCGCCAAAAGCAATGGTTGCACCGCGGGTGGCCAAGCCACGCAAGCGGCCTTTTTGCCATTTGCGGAATTTTACTTTTTTGGGCGCAAGCATTATTGATCAACCTCTTTAGCAAGGATTTCACCTTTATATATCCACACCTTGACGCCTATGGTACCGTAGGTTGTCCGGGATTCGGCAAAGCCGTAATCAATATCGGCGCGCAGGGTCTGCAGGGGCACTCGACCGTCACGATACCACTCGGTTCTGGCAATTTCTGCCCCGGCCAGACGACCTGCACAAGTAACCTTGATGCCCTCCCCTCCGAACTTGCGGGCCATGGAGACCGTGCGCTTCATGGCGCGGCGGAATGCCACACGGCGTTCCAACTGCTGGGCAATGCTTTCGGCCACTAGCTGGGCATCCACCTCTGGACGACGGATTTCATTCACTTCTAGAGCGAATTCACATCCGAATCTCTGACGCAGATCCGCGCGCAATTTTTCAATTTCCACACCCTTACGGCCGATGACAATGCCCGGGCGCGCGGTAAACAGCACAAGGCGTACCTTGCCGCTGGCCCGCTCAATCTCTATCTTGGAGAGCCCGGCATTGTAGAGGAATTTCTTGACGAAAACCCGAATTTTGCTGTCCTCATAAACAAAGGCAGAATATTCTTTCTTCTTGCTGAACCAGCGGGACTGCCAATTCTTGTTATACCCAAGCCGGAAGCCGAACGGATGAACTTTCTGACCCATAGCTATTCCTGTCCTTCTGCAAGTATTACTGTAAGATGGCTGGTGCGTTTACAAATTTTGCCAGCACGCCCTTGGGCGCTCGGCAAAAATCGCTTCCACGCGGGACCTTCGTTGACCACAATTTCCTTGACTTTCATGGCATCCATATTCACTCCCCCCAACCGGGAAGCATTGGCAATAGCGCTCATAAAAACGCCGTAGAGGACGCGGGCAGGCTTGTTGGGCGTGAAGCGAAGCACGTTCATGGCTTCTTCCACGCCAAGGCCCTGAATATTGCGGGCTACAAGACGGGTTTTACGCGGTGAGACCCTCTGAAATTTCGCAATAGCTTTCGATTCCATAGTGCTTCCTATTTCTTGGCGACCTTAGCCTTTTTGTCGGCGGCGTGCCCGTGAAAGATGCGCGTGGGAGAGAACTCGCCAAGCTTGTGCCCAACCATGTTTTCGGTAATAAAAACCGGCACGAATTTCTTGCCGTTGTGCACAGCAAACGTCAAACCAACCATTTCCGGCAGTATTGTGGAACGACGCGACCAAGTTTTGAGAACACGGCGATCGTTACCGACAACAACATTGTCAACTTTCTTCATCAGGTGAGCGTCGACAAAAGGACCTTTTTTCAATGATCTCGGCATAAGCTGCTCCTCTCCTCTTTACCTACTTCTGCCCGCGACGTTTGACTATAAGTCTTGTGGATGCCTTCTTCCTGTTACGGGTCTTGTAGCCCTTGGCAGGCATACCCCACGGAGATACTGGATGACGCCCGCCGGAACTTCTGCCTTCGCCGCCGCCCAATGGGTGGTCAACGGGGTTCATGGCCACGCCGCGAACACAGGGACGACGATTGAGCCAACGATTTCGCCCAGCCTTTCCGAGCGAAATATTTTCATGATGAATATTGCCCACCTGCCCCACTGTGGCAAAACAATTCGCCAGCACCTTACGCACTTCCCCGGAGGGGAGACGCAGGAGCGCGTATTTGCCTTCCTTGGCAATGAGCTGCGCATAAGAGCCGGCGGAGCGGCAAAACTGACCGCCCTTGCCGGGATAAAGCTCAATATTGTGCAGAACGGTACCCACAGGAATACGCTGCATGGGAAGAGCATTACCGGGCTTGATGTCCGCCACTTCGCCCGCGATGACATTATCGCCCTGATGCAGACCTGCCGGGGCGATAATGTAGCGTTTTTCCCCGTCAAGGTAGTGCAGCATGGCAATCCGGGCCGTACGGTTAGGGTCATATTCAATTTCCGCCACACGGGCTTCAATGCCAATTTTGTCGCGCCGGAAATCAATAACGCGGTACAGACGTTTGACGCCACCTCCGCGACGGCGACTTGTCACACGGCCAAGATTATTGCGCCCGGCCTTTCTGGGAAGACCTGCGGTGAGCGACTTTTCCGGGTTCCTCCGCGTGATTTCCGCAAAATCGGAAACCGTCTGGAAGCGACGCCCGGCGGAAGTCGGTTTCAGCTTACGGACAGCCATGATTACACTCCCTCAAAAAACTCAATTTTATCATCCCGACCAAGAGTGACATACGCCTTCTTCCATCCTGGCTTACGACCGACGACGCGTCCCTTCCGAACACGGTCAGACGTGGCGCGGCGCACAGTATTAACCTCCTCTACTTTCACATCAAAGGCATTTTCCACAGCCAGCCGGATCTCCAGCTTGTTGGCCCTGGGATGGACATAAAAGGCTACCTGCCGGGCCTCGTCCTTTAGCATGGTGGTTTTTTCCGTCAAAAAAGGTTTCAGGAGCACATTGACAAGTTCCATTCTAGACTCCCTTCCCGGCAAAACGGGCATGCACAAGCTCTACTGCGGATTCCAGCAGGACAAGCTGTTTGTGGTTCAGAATTTCCGTAACATTCAACCGGTCGGGCGTAGTCAGTGTCAAATCGGGAATATTGCGAACCGAACGCTCAAGATCGGCAACTTTCCCCTGAGTAACGATAAGGGATTTTTTTAGCCCCAGTGTTTCCGCAATCCTGACAAAATGTTTTGTTTTCACTTCCGGCAGAACAATATTTTTTACAACAATGAGGTCATCAGCGGCCAGACGGCTCGACAACGCCATTTTGAGAGCAAGAACGCGCACCTTGCTGTTGACCTTGAAACTGTAGTCACGAGGCTTGGGACCGAAGACAATGGCTCCGCCCCGCCAAATAGGGGAACGGTTGGAGCCGGAACGGGCACGGCCTGTACCTTTTTGCTTCCAAGGCTTCGCGCCACCGCCGGAAACCATGGCCCGTGTTTTTGCCTGATGCGTGCCCGCGCGTTTGGCCGCTAACTGAACGCGCACAACAAGGTGGAGGATTTCCGGCCTCACCTCGACTTCAAAGATCTCGGCGGCGAGATCTATTGTGCCGCTTTCCTGTTTGTCCTGATCGTATACTTTAACAGTGGCCATTTTCTGCATCCCCTACTGCTTGCGAACAAGAACGATTCCGTTTTTCGGACCTGGCACCGAGCCCTTGACCAGCAGGACATTGTCGTCAGCGCGCACTCCCACAATCAGAAGACCGGACTCCGTCACAGTCTCATTGCCCCAATGCCCGGCCATTTTACGTCCCTTGAAAACATGCCCGGGAAATGTGTTGTTACCAATGGAACCATTGTTTCGGTGCACTTTTTCGCAACCGTGCGTATCCTTTGAGCCGGCAAAATTCCAGCGGCGCATACGGCCCTGATAGCCCCTGCCGATGCTTTTGGCCGTCACCTTGACCACATCGCCCACGGCAAACATGTCCACAGAAAAATTTTCACCTTGCTTTCGCTCCGGCGCGCCCACAAAACGAATTTCTTTAAGATAGCGAAAAAGCCCTGTGCCCGCCTTGGCGAAATGCTCGCGCATGGCTTTGCTGACGCATTTTTTCCTGTCTGGAACAAACGCGATCTGCAGGGCGTTGTAACAGTCATTCTCCGTTGTTTTCACCTGCGTCACAGGACAAGGCCCGGCCTCAATAACAGTCACAGCAACCGCCGTGCCATCACCAGCAAAAATGCGGGTCATGCCAAGCTTGCGCCCGAGTATTCCCATTTTTTCAGCCATGACTGCCCCGCTAGAGCTTGATTTCCACGTCCACACCTGCAGGCAATGAGAGCTTGCCAAGCGCATCAACGGTTTGCTGTGTCGGTTCCAGAATATCCATAAGACGTTTGTGGATACGCATTTCAAACTGCTCACGCGATTTTTTATCCACATGCACGGAGCGCTGAATGGTATATTTATGGATATTTGTGGGCAAAGGAATAGGCCCCGCTACACCGGCACCCGTATTGCGTGCCGTATCCACAATTTCGGCGACAGCCTTGTCCAATATGCGGTAATCGTAAGATCTAAGCTTAATGCGAATGCGTTCGCTGCTCACTGTCGTCATTATGCCTACTCCATAATAATTGCAAAAAAAATCCGCGCGACACGCGGGCTTGAAAAACAAAATTCACGGCCTGCCAAAAAAATCGCCGCGCGCAATGCGTTCGTCACGTCTAATCTTTTCAGGAAAGCCGGAGGATATGGGACACGCAGACATACCGACGTCATCCGCAAACATTCCATGGCGCTCCCGAAACATGCCACAAAACGGCAAAACGATTCCGCAGAGTTACTAAACAGAGTTACTAAACGGGGTTCATCCCCCCCCCCTACCTTTCCCCACAGCCCTTGGCCACCACCGCTCGGGCGCTGGGTCCTGAATGGGCTGGAACAGCTCGATATTGTCCGGCAATTGGCAACGCCTAACATGTCAAACCTAATAATTGAGCCCGGCATACAGCGCCGAAGCATTCACGTCAATGGGCACAACTGAAAACAAATTCAATCTGCCCTTCCATGCTGTCCAAGATTCGCCCCGTGAAAAGTGATTTCATTTAGGACTGGGGGTGTAATAAACAATATTGGAGGCGAGGTCAAGCACTTTCCACAAATTTTTTCAATTTTCCTCCAAATAAAGTTTGTCCGCATGTTTCAACCCATAACTCCTTCCCGGCGTACAGGAGTCGTGTGGATTGCCCCTCCCTTTGAAATATCAATACGAATTCCATAAGAGAAACTCCTGCTGCTTGTGTACGACGTCATATCTCATGTTTAAGACGTTCCAGGGGATTGTTTGTCCTAAATATGACCAGTGTGCGACAGGTATTTGTAACAGTAAAGCGTTTCATCACCCCATACGCCTTTTATGGAAGCACGCTCTACTCTCCTGGGCGTGAATCGCCTTGTGCTGGCGATTCTCCCGGACTTTACCGTTGGGTTACCGCTGGAAATCAGTACTGACACGGATGACGGCACACGGACAATGGCGCCGTCCAGCACGCGCAGAGAACGCTCCACTTCAATAGTAAAATCTATATGCCCTGGGGTATCAATGAGATTGAGTGTTTTACCCTGCCATTCACAGGTGGTCATCCAAACCAAATGCGGGGGAATGGCGAAAACACTGCTCGCTCCATGACGATAGTCGCTCATGAACCACAGCTCAAACAAAAAACGCTAAAACCACCAGCTAAAATTGGGGATTTGTCCATCCCAAATTGGGACAATAAAGATCAAGTCCTTGACGTTTATATTTCTTCATGATGTCAGCATTGGTTAGCACTCTCGAAAAACCTTCTACATAACGAATATCAAATCTTACAATATGTACCACAAGAACTACTGTGTTGTTCTGCATAGAAATTAAAAATCTTGCCTATGGCATCAAGAATTTCTTCTTGATATTCGTATTAATTTTGTGATATAATGTTATGGTTGATGAATGGGATATAAATATCTCCATGTAAGAATATTTATTTACGGTGTTAGATAATATTTACTTTAGGGTCATGCATGGCAGAGAGCATCCCACGGAATGATGGTAAAGTTGTTATTCCTGAGCACCTCCACGGCCATATCCACCTTGTCGAAGCGGAAAATCAGAATAGCTTCCCGCTCGCGCTGAACGTGCATGTATTCCACGTTGATGCCGTGGCTGAAAACAAGCTGTAAAATCTCGTCAAGGCCTGTCGGCCACTTCTACGGTCACCACGCTGGTGCGTCCCAAGGTAAACCCATTTTCTTCATATGCCCTGAGCCTTGGCATTGTCGCACACAATCATGCACAGAACGCCGAAATCCGACGTGTCCGCCAGAGAGCCCGAACGCGATTTTCCAAAAACGGATAATTGCTCTGCTTTCATCGCTTGTTCCCATTTTTCAGGCCTTGCGGGGATCTCCGCCGCTGGGATCCTTACTTTCCTTGGGAGTTATGTCAATTTCATCCGGTTCTGTGGCGGCACGGCGAAAATTACGTATGGCCCGGCCCAGTCCCCCGCCGATTTCCGGTAGTTTTTTTGCGCCAAAAAACAAAAGCGCCACCACAAGAATAAGCAACAGTTCCTGTATGCCAATACCGAACATGGGAAGCCTCCGCGCTAAATGATCAACTATGTAAAGTAATAGCAGGTTATATCAATTTCAGAAACAGGCCCACAATATTACCTTAACTTGCGGTATACGCCGGACAGAACGTGAGGTCAAGGTGAGTTTTGTCTGCGTATTTTTTTACCTGCCCAAAATTCTGCCCGTACTGGAGGGCGTGTTTACGTCAAACTCGTCCTAGCGCGGCTTTGACGAGCGATTTTTCGCGTTTTGGCCTTGAAGACAGGCGGATGAGAAGGCATTTCCACTTCTTCTATTGAGATTGAGAGTGTTCACCTACAGATTGATTATAAACGAAATAAGCAGGTTCTGTTTTTACGGCCAATGAATTATCAACAGATTACACCACATTATTAAATGATTTAAAATTCAGAAAGACAGGCAAAATCTATTGGCTGATGAACACTCTCAAAAATTTGGATGCATCTGCCCTGGCAAAATGTACGCGAGGCAAAAATTTTTGTCGGGGTCGGAACACTATGAAAAAAACGCTTGCGATTTTCTGATCCATATAATATAAATATAATTAAGTTGATAATATTCTTGGCAAAAGAATCAACTTGGTATTTTCGTCCTGTTTCTTTCCCTGTCTTTGCTTACGTCGCTGACCTCGCACGCCGGAACCGTGCCTAACATCGGTGGGGGACACCTATGTTAGAGGTCTTGTTCAGACCACCAGCTTTGGCGCGGTCAAGGGCGTACAGCTGGAAGGCACCCTGGTGTGGGAAGGCATCTCTTACGGCAAAACCCCGGAAGGAAAGTTGCGCTAGCGCGCTCTACAGGATCCCGATTCTTGGCCTGGCGTCAGATTGCTGATGCGAGAACGCATCGCCACCCTACTGACCAGGGATGGAGTCAAGGGAAGTGACGAAGCCCTCAACCTCACCATTTACCGTCCTGACACGGGAAGCTCGGCCTCCCCGTTCTGTTTTACATTTACGGAGGCAACAACCGACAGGGTACAGCACGGAATTTGATTCCACACACCTATCTGTCCGACTGAACGCCGTAGTGTCACGGTGAACCACCACCGTCTGGATATTCGGGTTTCAACAATCTGCCTGCCCTGCGCACCGGCGATCTGCCCTTCTGGACCTACGCAAGGCTCTGGACTGGATTATTGACAACATCGCCTCTTTCGGCAGCAACCCAGGCAACATCACCATTTCCGGTTTTTCCGCAGACGTCCGCGATATCCTTGCTATCCTGACCTCTCCTATCTTTGCGGGCAAATTTCAGCTCTCGTTCAGCGGCGGATTGACCCTGACGGATGCGGACTTGATGCGTAAAATAACGGCCCGCAAAACTCGCCCGTTTTGTCGTGGAGGACGGCATCAAAAAAATGTTGAAGACGCGGCAAGATGGCTAGAACAGGATTCCAGCGAAGTACGCGCCTATCTTTACAGCCTGTCTTCGCAATGCCTAGTGACCCCCTTCGACAACGGTAACATCCGCATGGCCGACTTCCATCACCTATACACGGATGGTGCGGTTCTGCCCGAGGATGGCTTACAGACCAAAATTTTCAACAGTGTGCCCCTGATTCTTTTGGGCAACGCCAGTGAATTCTCCCTTTTCGCCGTCAAAGATTCCTATTTTTCCGAGGCCAAAAAGAATGGCACTCTGCTGACTGACCCTCCACACGGTAGCGTGCTGTACTATTACGCCAACGTGGATGATCGGCCAAAACCCTTGGGCACTCCTACAAGGCTCCCATCTACGCGATGGACATAGCCTGGAGCGTGGATCCAGCTGGCCAGGCAGAGATATGGCCGAACTGTGCACGGCATATTCATGCCCCTGCTGACTGAAAAACCCATCCTCAGCAGCAAGACTTATCCTTCACGCCTTTACCGGCAAAGGCGTGAAGGATCTTGGCGTGAACCTGCAAAACTATCTGAAAAACTTTCTGTGGACGGGAGGCCCCAACAGCGGGATCTGCCCCGCTGGGAAGCCTGAGGAAGTACGCCAGACCGTCTGGATCAGCCACGATCTGGACGCGCGTTTCGGCAATCCGGACATCTGGGTCATCCGCTATTGCTGGACGAAGGCGCGACTCTCACGACACAAAAGGTGAATAAGAAAGCGTTGCGGGCACGAAGCGGCAAGTATTCTGTTGTTCCATCTCAATCATCCTGAAAGCGAAATAGACCAGGTCATCGCCGAATCTCTGACGTTACTCAAGGCGAAAGAGGCAGTATTTCTCAGGCCTTCCGATACTGTTGAACATTTACCAAGCGGAGTTGCATGATAAACTACACGCAACTACTCCACAGAGGCAGCACCATGGCATTGCATATTCTGTCTTTTTTTGATACAATACGACATATTGGAATCCATGGTATGGCTATCGGTATGACCAAAAAACAAAAAATGCCGTGTCAGGCAGAATGGGTCAAGTTTGTAATAACTATTACTTGAGAATTTTCAATGTTGGCCTCATTCTTGCCAAAATCGGCACCCTTCTTTGACATGCTGCTCGCACAAAACAACCTGCTGCGCAAAATGGCCGTGTTTCTGTTGGCAATGATGGAAAATTCCTTGGAGCAAGCGCAAATCCACAAGGAAATGACTTTGCTGGAAGAGGAAGCGGATAAACTGTACGGCCGGATTATCCGTTCTCTTTCCAAAACATTCATCACCCCCATTGATCGGGAGGATATTCTGCGTATCAACCAGAAACAGGAAGAAACCATAGATTGCATGCAGTCTTTGGGTACACGCCTGCATCTTTTTGAATTTCCCCGCATCCGCTTCCCAGCTTTGCGGATGACGCGCTCTGCAATCGGCCTGATTGATCTGACAAAAATTATGTTGGAAGATCTCTCAAAAGGCCGGGACTGCCATAAAACCCGCGCTTTCAAAGTGTTGCGCAATGAGTGCGATATGCTGCTCTCCACGTGTCTTGCCGAGCTTATGGACGAAAAACAGGAAATTACGCCGTTGACGGTCATGCGAATACTCAAATGGAGCCAGATATATGACCGCCTCGGCATGCTGGTTGAACAGAGCACCGCGCTAGCTGAAACGATTGAGGAAGCGGTGCTGAAGAATGTTTGATGTTTCCTTTCTGCTGATTGTCATCGTGTTGGTAGCGTTGATCTTTGATTTTACCAACGGTGCCCATGACTGCGCCAACGCCATCGCCACAGTGGTTTCCACAAAGGTTGTGACGCCGCGTTTCGCGGTTGGGGCAGCCGCCCTGCTCAATCTCTGCGGGGCGCTTGTCGGCACTGAAGTTGCCATGACACTCGGGGGTGGAATTGTGGTGCCAGAGGTCGTTGAGAGCAGCCATTTTTTGGTGCTGGCCGCCCTCTCCGGCGCAATAGCCTGGAATCTTGTTACTTGGTATTTCGGCATTCCTTCTTCGTCTTCTCATGCCCTTATTGGTGGGCTTATCGGAGCGGCCACAGCTCATGCCGGTTTTTGGGCGCTAAACTGGAAAGGTATTGTATACAAGGTGTTAATGCCTCTTGTGGCTTCGCCGGTGCTTGGCTTTGCTATTGGTATGGCTTTTATGTGGTGTATTTACCGGGTTTGTGCCAATCTCCATCGCGCCAGAGGCAATACGCTTTTCCGTCGCTTGCAAATTGTCTCCGCCGGACTTATGGCGACCAGCCACGGCCTTAACGACGCCCAGAAAACAATGGGAATTATCACCTTGACTCTGCTGATCTTCGGGAAAACTGACTCGTTGGAAGTCCCCTTGTGGGTCAAATTGGTCTGCGCCGGGGCCATGTCCCTAGGCACGGCTTTTGGCGGCTGGAAGATCGTGAAAACCATGGGGCACCGCATTTTCAAAATGGAACCTATACACGGCTTCGTGGCAGAAACATCAGCCGCTTTAGTTATCTCCAGCGCTTCTTTTTTTGGCGCTCCGGTCAGCACAACACACACAATTTCCGCCTGTATTTTCGGTGTCGGTTCCACCAGGTGCCTTTCCGCCGTACGCTGGCCCTTGGCCGGGCATATGATGACAGCCTGGATTTTAACCATACCGGCAACGGGCCTGATTGGCTTTATTTCCTACCGCATATTCATATTATTCGGTGTGTAAGTAGAATATTGCTTATAATTCAAAACTGGTTAAAGGCAAACGCAAAAGACGAAAGCAATGAGACAGAACGTCTGGCGAGAGGTAGGCCACACATGAGCCTTCAATAACTCTTGAAGGGAGTAAAGCTGGATTTAACAAAAATTGCTCTGCTTCTGTGATTTACAGGCACTTGCCAAGCCTGACATTACGTTCAAAAAAACACCGCTGGCATCCGGACAAGACAGAGAGAATCGCGTAGCCCGTGAACAGTGGAGTCGGTGGAGTGCTTCCCGCCAGGCGGCATCACTTGTTTTTATTGATTAGTCTTCAGCCGAAACGAATATGCGC
>JAITNF010000020.1 GCA_031290615.1 Desulfovibrio sp.
AAGTGGCCAGGTTTTGAATTTTTCGGCTTTTGTGTGTCTGGCTACGAGTGGAACTAGCATTGTCTACTGCCGAAATCGCAAAAATATTGAATTGGAACGTCAACACTGTCCACGTCACCGTATGTGAAATAAAAAGACTTTAAGCAAATAATTTGTAAGACCGGCCGCAAAGCGTTCCATGCCCCCGGTGAGGCCTATATAATGAGCGTCAATCCAATATTCATGATTATGATTTTCCCCATCGAAAAAACAGTGCCGCACGGCCTTTTGTATACGCCGCAAACTGGTATTGCCCGGCATGCCGCGCTGCCGGCGAGCAGTTGTTCTCAGTCATCAAGAATCTGTTCTGGAGCAAAGCGTTGTACGGCCGTTCCGCCTGCCTCGCCCAGGTATTGCGACCTCATCACGTCGGCCGAGGTCCGTGCGCCCATGCGCCACAAGGGAGTTAACGCCGCTGCAGCCTGCAAATCCAACCACGGCCAAACCGTTTGTTATGGCTTCCACAACCGTCAGGGGGAAGCCTTCTACTGTGGAAGGGATACAAAAAAGTGAGGCTGCGGCATAGATACGTTCCGAAAATTTGGAGCCGTCACTGTGGAAAACGCGGAGCCAACAGGGAGAAGGCTTCCAGCAGGACATGGTTTTGCTTGTTTGGCACCAGTCGTCTTATGCTCAGAAGAACGGACGAATTTTTTGTCTCACGGGGGAGAGGACGAATCATGCAGGAGTTGGGAATAACGGCGACATGCCCCCGCAATTTTCCCAGGATTGTTGGAAGCAAATTGGGAAACAGCAGGCAGTTAAGCACACCTTCTCTGAATGATTAATGATTGTAGGTGACGGCTGTCTCCCTCATATTGATAAAGTTCGTCATCTTCCATCAATTTTTTATATCCGATATGAACTTCTTAATATCTATAAAGCCATCATCCATCATCTCTCCAACATATTCCCAAATTTTTCACCAAGCCTTCTCACTCCAGGTTTGACAGCAACAGTGTGCCATACGATAGGGCCTCCAGTTATGAA
Source organism: Desulfovibrio sp. (assembly GCA_031290615.1). Taxonomy (GTDB): domain Bacteria; phylum Desulfobacterota; class Desulfovibrionia; order Desulfovibrionales; family Desulfovibrionaceae; genus Desulfovibrio. Next base: position 1,030 of record JAITNF010000020.1, read on the forward strand.
ATTGGTATTTCTTTCCAAGTTGCCCCATACATCGCTTTGATTGTGATCAAGCCCTGTTTGCATCATAATCATAATAAAGCGCACGCACCGTCGACCAATGATGCCCCTATCCCACCGCCTTTAGTAGGGTACTCGCAGAACTAAGGTAGTTAGGCCGTTACAGCAAATGGCGAGGAGTTCCGGGTGCTGAAAATATGGCGCATGTACCTGAAGGATACCGTGTCCATGTCCATCGGCACCGAATTTCATGGTTGCGCCACCACTATTATTGGTGAGGAAATAGATCGCATCAAAGAAGCCGCATCTCTCCTCTCCTCAGGGAAATCAACCTCGGCGCAACAGCTATCGGCATCAGCGTGAACGTTCCAGCCGGTTACCCGGAAGCGGTGGTGCGTCATCTGACTGAACTCACGGGCGTTGACTTTGTTTTGTCGATGGATCTCGTGAAGTCACTTCCTACATCGGTGCATATGTTCAGCTTTCAGGCGTGCTGAAGTGAACGTCCGTCAAGCTGACGAAAATATGCAATACTTGCGCATGCTGGCCTCCGGCCCTCCATGCCCGGAAAGGTGAATCCGGTCATTCCCAAAGTTGTCAACCAGACGGGCTTTTTGGTTACCGGCCTTGACATCACAGTCACTCTGGCAGCCTCTGAACGTCATGGATCCCGTTATCGGTTTTGCGCTGTTTACTTCCATTCAACACCATACCATGCAAAACGCGGTGAGCAACCTGAGCGGTTGTGCTGGCGCTGAATCCGCAACAGGCGCAGAATGAGTAATGGCTGGAATAAACACGCAAACATGAACAGAGAATACAGGCTCTCTCTGCTGCAGTCAGGCATATTTTTTTACCTCAATAGTTCAGGTCAACGCGTTAATTTACGAAATTTTATTCTGTGCAGCGTTTCCGCTTCCTTACCCGGACGTTTTTTGCGGTCCTCTTCGTATTCGGAATAATTGCCTTCAAAAAAAACAACGTCAGAGGCCCCCTCAAAAGCCAGTATATGGCTTGCCACGCGGTCTAGAAACCATCGGTCGTGGCTTACAACAAGGGCGCATCCGGCAAAATTGTCCAGAGCGTCTTCAAGAGCGCGCATGGTGTTGACATCAATGTCATTGGTGGGTTCGTCAAGCAGCAGAACATTTGCGCCTGATTTGAGCATGAGGGCCAAATGCAGGCGGTTTCGTTCTCCGCCTGAAAGCACGTCCACTTTTTTCTGCTGATCTGCGCCATAAAAGTTGAAGCGTGCGCAATAGGCCCGCGCGTTTACTTCCTTCCCGCCGAGACGGACGTTTTCCTGCCCGTCGCTGATGAGTTCGTATACTGTTTTTCCCGGCGTCAAGGACGCGCGAGTTTGGTCCACATAGGCAAAATGCACTGTTTCCCCCACATTCAAGATACCGGAGTCCGGCTGTTCCTCCCCTGAAAGCATCCTGAAAAGAGTTGTCTTGCCTGCGCCGTTCGGCCCGATAATACCGACAATGGCCCCAGACGGAACAAGTACGTTAACATTTTTCATGAGAAGTTTTTCTCCCAGGCTTTTACTAACGTTGGACAATTCAATAACACTTTTTCCCAGACGCGGGCCCGGTGGAATGTAAATTTCGAGGTCGGACGCGCGTTTTTCGCTTTCATGGGAGAGCATGGCTTCGTAAGCGTTGATTCTTGCCTTGCCCTTGGCATGACGGCCTTTGGGCGACATGAGTATCCAGTCCAGTTCACGCGCTAGTGTTTTTTGACGTCCGGACTCCATTTTTTCTTCGCCAGCCAGACGTTTTTTCTTTTGTGCCAGCCATGAAGAATAGTTGCCCTTCCAGGGAATTCCCCGTCCTCTGTCCAATTCCAGTATCCATCCGACAACATTGTCCAGAAAATATCTGTCATGAGTGACGGCGATAACGGTGCCAGGGAAGGTAGAAAGATAATGTTCAAGCCAGGCAATGGATTCGGCATCAAGATGGTTTGTCGGTTCATCCAGCAACAGGATGTCCGGGTTCTGCAACAAAAGCCGGCATAAGGCAACGCGTCGGCGTTCACCGCCTGAGATGCGGTCAACCGGTATGTCGGGAGGTGGGCAACGTAACGCGTCCATTGCCATTTCCAGGCGTGCGTCCAAATCCCAAATGTTCTTGGCATCCATCAATTCTTGCACTTTTGCCTGGTTGGCTATCAAGGCATCCATTTCATCAGGTTCCATTGGCTCGGTAAAACGGGCATTGATGGCCTCGTACTCTCTGGCAATAGCTGTGAGTTCACTGACTCCTTCTTCCACAATTTCGTGCACGGCTTGAGTTTCACCGGAGAGTGGCTCCTGCTCCAGAAAACCGGTAGTAAATCCCGGCGCTAAAACGGTTTTCCCGTCAAAGGCGGAATCCACACCGGCAAGGATTTTTAACAGTGACGACTTGCCAGCGCCGTTCATTCCCAGTACGCCAATTTTTGCCCCGTAAAAATAGGAAAGCGAGAGATCCTTCAGCACTTCCTTTTGTCCGTGCCGTTTGGAAACACGAATCATGGAATAAATGATTTTGTCCGGTTTGTTGCTCATCATATCCTCACATGGAGCAGATTAATTTCAAGATGCTCACCCTCGCAATATGCTCTAAATTCGTTGGTTTGTTAAGTAGCCGGAAGACAAGATTTTTTCAAGATGATAAAACCGGTAAAACCGGCTGCAATATAATTCAACATCATGAATTCTTTGGAAACTATTGTAATGATGGATGGGAAATGCACAAATTTGTCAGGGCAGCGACGGCATGTTTTTTATTTTTCTCACATCCTGGACTCACGCCACACGAATATTGAAGTAACCAGAGCTTTTGCTTGACGTATTCCTGATATTGCGACTATTATACACAGAACAGTAGGCGCGTAGAGATAACTGTTTCATGGACACCGCTTCAAAAAACAAAAATACATCGTCATCTTCGCGTTTGTCACCGCACTTTGCCTTATGGGCGATTTTATGCTGTATATTGTGTTGTCCGTACACTATCAGAAACTGGGTTTGGTGCGCCTGCCGCTAAATCCATTCATCGGACCGCTATTCCCGCATCAGTGAGCGTACGGGCATTTGTGCAGCCGTGGTGCTGGGCATACTGACCACACTTTCCTATAGTTTTTTGCAGGGACTCTTTTGGTAAATACTGGCCAGATACCTTTGGGGATTTGACTGGTCGCTGTTGTGGCTAGGCTCCATCTTTTGCATATTGAAGATTTCCACCTCGGAAGCACATGGTAGTTATAATGGCCTGTACCGCTGAGGAAATTTAATCGGCATGCTTGGCGGAGGTTTGCTGGCGGACTCTTTGGGTTTCAGCGCCTACGCCGTTATTTTTGGATTGGTCCCAGCCTGTGCTCTGCTCGCGCTGTTTACCATTCAGCGTGGAAACGATGGGTCGCAGATTAATCCGGAACAGCCTAGTGTTCTGGGCTGGCCTTCGACTGACGGCGAAAACTTGTGAGACGCTGCTGACTGTCTTGTACGGCGCAGTGGTTGTCCTTGTACTGCAAGGAATTGTCGCCATCCATCCTGAGCCATCTTATCTCAATGTATACCGACGGCCCTGTGTAGTGGGGCGGATTGGGCCTCGGCACCGCCGGACTTTTAAGGCTCTACGCTTGGCTTTGGAACCATGGCTGCCCCCATGGCCGGAAGGATGGCTTTTAGCGGTCTTATTTTTGCCCTGTTGCCCATTTCTCTGCCGCTGCCGGCATGGTTTGAAGGATCCGCTAAAATCCCCCCGGAGTTCTGTGCAGCGACAGCAGAGAGTGTTAACTGAAGAATGATAATATTCTTCCCTTCAGAAAAAGAGTATGCGATCTGTCTCAAAAAATTTGCCTTCCTCTCCTACCGTGCCCGCCGTTATGGTGCAGGGTGTTTCTTCTAATGCGGGAAAAAGTCTGATAACTGCTGCTCTTTGTCGTATTTTTTCACGTCGTGGTCTTTCTGTAGCCCCGTTCAAGGCCCAAAATATGGCCCTGAATTCTTATGTAACTGCGGACGGCAAGGAAATTGGGCGCGCTCAGGCCTTGCAGGCACAAGCTTGCGGTCTGGATGTCGATGCGCGCATGAACCCTGTGCTGCTCAAGCCGACTTCAGACGCGGGATCGCAAGTCATCGTCATGGGAAAACATGTAGGACTGATGCGCATCAGCGAATATCAGAGCTACAAAATAACGGCATGGAAAGCAGTGCGTGCCGCTTACCGGAGCCTGAGCTCGGGCAAAGATGTCATGGTCTTGGAAGGGGCCGGCAGTCCGGCGGAAATCAACCTGAAAGCACATGATATTGTTAATATGCGCATGGCCCATTTTGCCGGTGCCGGTGTCATGCTGGTGGCGGACATTGACCGGGGCGGGGCTTTTGCTGCGATTGTCGGTACAATGTGCTTACTCGGTCGCGCTGACCGGAGCCGTGTGGCTGGATATGTGCTCAACAAATTTCGTGGTGACGCCGGATTGCTTGAACCGGCCCTTGACTCCGTCAGCCGCCGCACACGAAAGCCGTTTTTGGGAGTCGTGCCCATGCTGGCGGATATATGCCTTCCCGAGGAAGACTCAGTCAGTTTCAAGCAGGGAGAAAGTCCGCGAATCTTTACCGCTCCTACGCCGGAGCATGTGGGCCGTTCTCAATTTCTGGATGTAGTAGTAGTGGATTTGCCCTATATCAGCAATTTTACAGATCTTGACGCTTTTCGCCACGAATCTCGCGTGCGTGTACGTATTGCGCGTACTGCGGTAGACATGGGCAAGCCCGATGCCGTTATTATACCCGGCAGTAAAAACACCTTGGCTGATCTGCGTTTTTTGCGCCAGGCCGGTCTGGCGGAATGCCTTTGCCGTTATGCCGATGAGGGGGGGACGCTTGTAGGTATTTGCGGTGGGCTGCAACTTCTCGGGCGAAAAATCGCCGATCCCCTAGGGCTTGAAGACGGCGGGGAGGCGACAGGCCTCGGGCTTCTGCCGCTGCACACCCATTTGGCCCCCGCAAAGCGCCTGTGCCGTGTGAAGGGCAGAGTCCTCGCAGCGCTTGCGGAAACTGAGCCGTCTGTGGCAGGGTATGAAATTCATCATGGTCTGAGCGCACACGTCGGCGACGATATGCCGATACCGGTGCTGGAAGACGATCAGGGGCGGATTCTTGGCTGGGGCCGAAGAGAACCTGGTGGGAGTGTACATGTATGGGGCACATATTTGCACGGCATTTTTGACGCGGACGACTTCCGCCACGTTTTTCTGGATCACCTGCGGCAAAAAGCGGGATTTGTCCCTGTTCGCGGAAATTTTTATACTCTTGGCCCGGAGCTTGACAGGCTGGCGGATACTGTTGAACAACGCCTTGATATGAAAGCTGTTTATTCTTTGATCGGAAAAGCTTGATATTTGTAATGAATTATCAACCGTATTAAACGATTTAAAATCCGGAGGGGATTCATGGCGTTGCGCCTTTCACGTTCCATTGTCGGAGAGGCCGAAGCGTGTGCCGTCAGTCGTGTTCTGCTGGAAGACGGCTATCTCGGCATGGGCAATGAGGTTCGACTGTTTGAAGAAGAGTTGGCGGTGTATCTCGGTGTTTCTTCCGGGCAGATTATCACCGTAAACACGGGCACGGCAGCTCTGCATCTGGCTGTTGAGGCCGTTGCGCCGCACGGCGGCGGAGAAGTGCTTGTGCCCTCACTGACCTTTGTGGCATCGTTTCAGGCCATCATCGCGGCAGGATGTACGCCCGTTGCCTGTGACTGTCTGCCCGAAACCGGCACACTGGACTTGGTGGACGCGGAAAAACGTCTCAGTGCAAAAACTTTCGCTGTTATGCCTGTGGACTATGCAAGCAATCCTTGGCATCTTGATGAAGTATACGATTTCGCCAGGCGTAAGGGTCTGCGCGTGGTGGAAGATGCCGCGCACGCCTTCGGTTGTACTCATCACGGGCGTAAAATCGGAAGTTTCGGCGATATGGTGTGTTTCAGCTTTGACGGCATCAAGAATATCACATCCGGCGAGGGTGGCTGTGTAGTGTCTTTTGATGCCCAAGCTACGTGTCGTGTTTCGGATGCGCGTCTGCTTTCGGTGGAAGCGGACGCGCAAAAACGTTTTGCGGGCGCTCGGTCATGGGATCCAGACGTAACGCGTCAGGGCTGGCGATACCATATGAGCAATATCATGGCCGCCCTGGGACGGGTGCAACTTGCGCGTCTGGAGTCGGAATTCATTCCTGCGCGGCGCGCGCTTGCCGCTCTGTATAAAAAGCGTCTGGCCGGTCTGGACGACCTCGTTTTTTTGCAGACTGATCCTAACGATTACATTGTGCCGTATATTCTGCCGGTACGTATGCTACATGGCCGCAAAGACAGCGTGAAAGATATCCTTGCCGGGAATGGCATCCCCACGGGCGTACACTACAAACCCAACCATCTTCTGACGTATTTCGGCGGCGGAGCCGTGTCCCTGCCAGTTACCGAGCGATTGCATGGCGAACTTCTGACATTGCCCCTGCATCCTGGACTTAGCGCTCAGGATGTGGAGGATGTTTGCGCCGCCCTGCACGCGGCGCTGTAACTTGCCGTTTCATCGCTGAGAGGATATTCCCGGAGCATTTTGTATATGTCCTCTCTTCATTCGCATTCTTTCAAGTGGAAGTAAAAATGAGGGACCCCTGAAGCGTACCAACCGGGTTTTGGCTGAGGTCCGTATACTTCCGTGTCATTGATGTGTGATTGTTTGTTGGCAAATCA
>JAITNF010000059.1 GCA_031290615.1 Desulfovibrio sp.
CCATGCCAAAAGCTTCCCCTACATTTTAGACAGTGCTTCCAGCATTGCGTCAATATCCGGTTCCGTTGTTCCGCTCCCAAAACTGAAACGAACAGTCCCGCCCGGATAGGTCCCGGCAGTCTTATGCGCCAGAGGAGCGCAGTGCAGCCCACTACGGGTAATTATGCCGTGCTTTTCAAACAGGTATCTTGAGACTTCTCCGGCGTCGTATCCCTGGACAGCAATTGAAACAAGCGCAACACTACGCTCCGGGTCGCCGGTTCCGTAGAGCGTAATCTTTTTCAGTTCCCGCAGTCCCGCCATGAAGCGCGCGGTGAGCGCGCATTCGCGTTCCCGTATTTTTTCAACGCCGGTGCGTAAAATCTCCTCTACAGATACGGCAAGGCTGAGTATGCCAATCGTGTTTTGCGTGCCCGGCTCAAACTTATCCGGCATAAACTCCGGCATATCAAGAGAATCTGACCTACTGCCGGTGCCTCCTCGTATCCATGGCCGTATATGCGCGGCAGCATCCTCCCCAATCACGAAGCCGCCTGAGCCCGCAAGTCCGCCAAGTCCCTTATGGCCGGTAAAGGCAAGGACATCGCAACAAGCTCCCATCGTAAACGGTACGACACCCCCGGTCTGGGCCGTGTCTAAAACAGTAAGAATACCATATTCGCGGGCAATCCTAAAAGCTTCTGTGACGGGCAGTATCGTGCCCAGAACATTTGACGCGTGGGACATGACGAGCAGCCGTGTGTTTTTTCGTATTGCCTTGGGGATCGTTTCGGCGTCCAGAACACCGTCTGCATCACAACGAAGCCAATCAAGCTCTATCACGCCGCTTTTTCGCAGGGCCTCAAGAGGACGGGCTGTCGCGTTGTGTTCCACACTCGTCGAGAGTACATGGTCTCCCTGTCTCAGGAAGCCGTTTATCGCCATATTCAAGGACTGCGTTGCGCCGCTTGTGAATAGCACCTTCAAGGGGTCTGGCGCATTAAAGAGCTTTGCGATAGCTCTGCGGGAGCGCAGGGCTATCGCTCCCGCCTCCAGACCCTCAAAATTCCGGGCAGCGTTAAGGTGTGTCCCGCCCACGTATTCGCACAGTTCCTTGACCACCACAGGGGACAGCTCCGGCGTTGTGGCGGCATAATTTGCGTATATCATATCGTGATCACGACAGATGCCTTTCCCAGACGCTGGACAATATTCATCATATCAACAATGCTTCCGACAGCCAAAGACTCGGTCAACTTATAGTAATTGGCGCAGGTTCCGCAGGTGTATATTCCCGTGCCCTTCTCTTCCAGGGTCTTGAGGTCCGGGACGGTATTGGCCCCTTCCGTCGTTAGCCGCGCTCCGCCATTTAAGAATATAACCGCTTCAGGCAGCGGGTTTAATTGGGTCAGCGAAAAGATAAACCCCTTGATAAGCAGGCGGCCAAGATCATCGGCCCCCCTGCCCATGCTGTCCGCAGTTATCAGAACCACCGGACCCGTCTTTCTGTCTTCGGCGGTAGCGGGAACATCCGAGGGAACATTCTGCGGCTCGTTCGATTGCCCTGTGCCTTTGACGATGCTCACCCTATAAAGCGACGCCCCATCTTCAGCATAAGAAAAACCGCATCCTGTTCCCTTCGCCATCTTTTCCAGGTTCTGCACCGCGACAATGTTGTCCACCAAAACCACAACGCCCGTAGCATCCTGTTCGGCCAGGGCTTCTTTTGCTTTTACCACCGGAATCGGGCAGGGCTGACCCTGCATATCTAATGTTTTCATATAAACCTCCTTAGGTTCACTATACTTTGACGATTTATCTGAATAGTATCAAGACAATTGGAATAGGTATTTTTTTTATGCGTATCATTTTTTACCCCACTACGTTGAAATTGAGTTCTCTGGCAACAATTTCCACGGTTTTTGCCGCCATTTCACCGGTAAATGCCACGCATTGATCTTTGTGTTCACCTGCTGCCATATCCATTCCTTTGATATGTACATGACAGCATAGCACGCCTTTATGATTTTGTCGAAAACTTTCCTGTAGTTCGTTGGCAAGTTTTAGCGAGTTTTGACTCTTAGGATCCTGCGGGGAAGAAGGCTGCGTTCGTCCGAAGAAATACCCAAGACACAGCACCGCCCCGGAAATCGCTCCGCACATACATTTTGAACGCCCAACGCCTATCGGGAACCCTGACGCGGCCGCAATCATTGTTTCAGGCATTTCAGGCGCGATGTTTTTGCGAATAGAAGCGACCAGCGCTTCTGAGCAATAAAATCCGCCAGATCGAAAAAACGTTTCCGCATCATCTTTGACTTGTTGTACATTGACATTTTTTTCCATGTTTCATCTCCACAATCGAATGTGTTTGCATTGTAATTCGCTATTCCAGAAAAGTCAATATGGTTGTTGACCAGGCCATCCAATGTCAACAGGTTAAGGATTATTGAAGAGGAGCCTCACGCAGAGGCGCGGAGACGCAGGGGTTAGGGGTTCGACAAGCTCACCAACCACAAGCGCAGAGACCCCTCTTTGCGCCTCTGCGTGAGAGATTTTGAGATTATTGTCCCTTCGCATCGGTACAGGCGCTTACCGTGTATTTCGCCATACTTTCACAAGCATAGCGGTTCAGCCTTTCCATGGAAGCAATCGCCTGACAAACCGCCCAAATGTTTTTGCGTCATTGATCATAGGGGTAAAAAAATTAACTGTGAATATAAGAGCGCTATTCTCATCAAGATGATAACCGCGTTCCTAATCAAAGAAACAGAAAAAAAATTTTGTTTTTTGCCAATGTTTTATTACATTAACATTCTATGAACAATTTTATCAGAAGAATAGCACATCTTTCTTTTTACCATTTTTTTACGTTTTTTTCTTG
>JAITNF010000073.1 GCA_031290615.1 Desulfovibrio sp.
CCCCGGCAATGCGTCCTTTATCCGCTCCCATTGGTCATCTCTCAAAAAATGTCGACGTTGCACAGACAGACCTACCGCTATGTCAATATCATTTAATTATGAATGTCGATAGAACCTAGCAAGTCTTTGTTGTTGGCTTTGATATCCAATCCATTGTAGGGATTGAAAAGACAAAATAGCGTTCAATATATTGTTATTATTTATATTCTATTAGTTGATGCTGGTACAGCCCAACAAAGGGAGTGAAGCTGCTGGATGCCTTTAGCCTGGGCTAGATTGAAAGGTAGCTTGCCCACGGCGAACGCAACTGAGTTCGAGCGGCATACAATTATGCAGAATATCTGCCTGAACTCCGCCGTATGATGCAAGAGTGGGTCAATGACTTAGATTATTTGCGAGAGACATGCTAGGACACATTAATCATGTTATTTCAATATATTTTAAAAAATTACCTCCTCAAAAAGTCCCCAAAAATACCTTGACATTTACCAGTAATTAGAAGTTTAGTTAGGATGTTGACTGATTATTTTAAGGTTCTTCTTATATCGGAGATAACGCTGTGGCAAGATTGATAAAACCGCTTATAGCCACACAAGTAGCCAACGCTAAACCAAAGGCGCCATGTACAAGCTGTTCGATGACGATGGTCTCTTTTTACAGGTAAATCCGTCCGGCGGAAAGCATTGGAAAATGAAATACCGCAAGGACAACTAGAGGTGGGCCGGAGGTGTCGCTGGAGCAGACCCGAAGAAAACGTGATGAAGCTAGGACGCTGAAAACGGAAGGTCTTGATCCCGAAAAAGCAAAGCGCCGAGAAAAGGCGAAAAGGCTCAACCGCGCCAAAAACACCTTCATAGGAGAAAATTGTCATGAATATTACCACTGCCAGTCCATTATAAACGAGCGTGGCATTGTCCGTTTTTCAGTCCGCATTTTTCGGCGTTATCTCCAAAAGCCAGCATAACGCAGTGTGGGCATACGCCGACGCGGCTCCCCACTGCGCTGGCGATAGATTTTCAATTGCGCATCATCGACAGGAATAAAGAAGTTGTTTACCTATCTTACCGCCAAGTTGGAACAAGAGCTTTACTGTACCAGCTTTTGGAGTACAAATTATCTAGGTGCCTGAAAAATACTAAACAGGCCAAGCGTGAGTTTACACGAAGAAAATTATATTTAACAAATAGTTTTATACACAAAGAAGGTGAATATAAAAATGGATATAACTCCTGACAAGCAAAATATTGATCAAGTTTTTTTCAAATACTACTTATTATATTGATTTTTATCAAAGACAATATAAATTGACTAATTAACCTATTTAACGTCTATTGGATGACATATTTTATAAATTTAATATAGAGTATAAACAAAATAAGACAAATGAAATAGAACTAGAAAAATTAGTTGATAAATATTCTTAGTATTATTTAAACACATATATTACTAATAATATAAATAGTAAATTATTTATTGTTATAGAAATATATTTCCAAATGAAAAATTAACTGATTCGCAGAAACGACATGTTGAATATTTTTGCACAATAATACTTGGTGGTTGGTGGTTGGTTAATGAGAACTTACCTGATTTAATAAATGCAGAAACTAAGATAAAAATTCCATAAATGAAAAAAGTAGAATTGACAGAAAATATTAAAATTCTACTCTCGCGCGAGGATGAATGTAGACTTATAATGGTTAATAGTCAATAGCTCCTATTTTATAGAAGGTAGTAATATCATGTCTAGCGAATACTCTGTTATACACCTCTGTATTTTTCTTGTCTGCGTAATGATTTTTCTAATTATTGATTTATATACACATAAAAATGACCATGCTATATCATTAAAGAATGCACTATATTGGTCAATTTTTTGGATTATTTTATCAGTCATATTCTCAATTTATATTGGCTACTCGTACGGATCAGACTCTGCCTATCTATTTCTATCTGGATATTTGCTCGAAAAATCTCTTTCTGTTGATAATTTATTTGTTATTATGGCTATTTTTAGCTCATTTGCTATAAAAGATGCTTTGCAGCACAGAATATTATATTTTGGCATATTAGGAGCTCTTATCTTACGAATGCTTTTTATAGCTCTCGGCAGTTCATTGATATTGCTATTTGGTTCATATGCCTTGGCTGCCTTTGGACTTTTTGTGCTATGGTCAGCTTGGAAAATGTGGCAACATATGGGATCTGATGAAGAAGACATTGTCAATTATTCCAATCATTGGGCAATATCAGCTACACGCCATTTTTTTCCTGTACATAATTTTATGCAAGGGCATGATTTTTTTGTCAAGGTTCAGGAAAATTCAAAATCTATTTGGAAAGCCACGCCTCTATTTTTATGCCTTGTTGTAGTTGAAATTTCAGATATTATATTTGCTTTCGATTCCGTACCAGCCATAATAGCTATCACCCAGGAACCATTTTTAGTATATACAAGTAATATTTTTGCGATACTTGGCTTGCGATCTCTTTATTTCTTATTAGTGGCCGCTAAAAGGCATTTGTGCCATTTAGAAAAATCAGTTATAATTATTCTTATATATATAGGCATTAAAATGCTTTTAGATGTATTTTATCTTGTTCATATTCATGCTATGATAAATCTTGTTGTGGTATTTGGATTATTAATATGTGGTATTATATCATCATTCTTATTTCCAGAAAAATCATGATTTTTTATTTGTGATGTTTAAATATATAAATAATGTTATACAAGATAATATTGTATTATTCAAAAAAATTTTATTTAAATTCAACATTTTTTAAACATTATGGATGAATAGAATTGAGAAAGAAAAATTTTGATTTTCTTGACAAAATCAAACGTTGGGTCATGCCTGCTGAGAGGATATTCCCGGAGCATTTTGAGAACCATTTTGTATATGTCCTCTCGTCTGTGATTAAACCGAAATTCGCATTCTTTTAAATGGAAGTAAAAAGTGTGTTTTTGCAGGCCGCTAAAACAGACAATCCGGTCGTATATATTGCCTGAAAAATTAATGAATTGCAAATCTTAATATACAACGGCCTTCGTGTAACAAAAAACCTTGACTCATGAGGTGCCTATCTCACGCCAAAAAATTTGTGCGCCTGAACCGATACCGCCCAGCCTTTTTCAACAGCAGTAGACACGGCAAGTCGATTCAGCCCGGAATTGACAGCCGGATCTCCGAAATCGACCGGTTGCAGATAAATCAACGGGCGGCGCCCTCCCGCGATGAAACAGTCCGCATACTCTTCCATGAATGCCGGAATGCGAGTGGTGACGTCAATGTCTTCGGCAACAGGAAACTTCACTTCGTGGGCGGCGCGCAACAACTGCCTGCTCACGGGGAGGTATTCATCCATTCCGACCTGCGGAGCCTTAGGGCTGACCGTGATGCGTACGCCCGCCGGATCAATGACAGATTCAGCGTCCAGAAAGCGGATCAGGGAGGCGTTCTCCACCATGCCGGAAGTCTCAATTTGAATCGTAAAGTCACTGGAACGGCAAAGCTCTGCCAGCAGCCGGCCAATGTCAGGATTCTCCCACAGAGGTTCGCCGCCGGTCAGGACGATGTGGCCGACATTCGGAAACTTTCTCTTAAGGCGAGTCACGGCTTGCAGGATATCTTCCCACTCGCAAGAGACCGCCGAGCCGTCATTGCGTAGCCACGTCCACTTGGAATCGCAGAAATAACATCTGACCGGACAACCTTGGAAGCGGATGAAATGCGCCGGAGTGCCGGAAAAATTTCCCTCTCCTTGGATGCTGGTAAAAATTTCGCTTACGCGGAACACGCCCCTACCTCATGCATTCAACGACGCACTGGCTGGTCTCGTAAACCCGTATACCGGCCACCACAACTGGAATATTCTTTTCCTCAAGCAAAACGGGAAAAATATTCGTCAACAAATATTCGGCCATGTTCTCGGCAGTGGGATTCCCCGGCAAAGTCACGACAGATCCCGGAGCGCAGGATTCTATTTTCTGAAACAGATTATCGTGTTCCAAAAGAGGGTCGTCTTCCCACAGAAGAAGGCGGTGATCCCAGTTGTCGTCCAGCCATCCGCAGAACAGGGCCTTGATGTCTGAAAAATCCATCACCATACCCCGCTCGCCAATCCCGTGGGAAAAACGCTCCACGGCAATCTCGAATTTATAGCTGTGGCCATGAATCCGCGAGCAGACGTCAGAATTCCCGACAAGACGGTGCGCCATTTGAATTTCATGTGTTTTAACAGCTCTTGCCTTCACACCGGACCTCACTCCATAACGATTCCAGTTTCTCCAGTTCCGCGCATGCCCGGCTTTCAACATGCCGGTCAATGTATTCAAGCAAATCCTCAGCCAGATGACCAATATCTTCCGGAGTTCCGCTGTTGTCAAGAACCATATTGCAGGCAGCCATCTTGCGACATTCAGGCCATTGTCGACTCTCCAGCATTATTGCTTTCTTTTCCGTCCATCCGCGTTGACTTGCAGTACGGCGAAGGCGCTCGGGAAAAGAGCACTGTACGCCCACAACAAGTGGGGCAGGCGCAAAAAAATTTCCCCAGCCGCATTCAAAATACAGCGGCACTTCTGCCACAGCCAACGCATTTCCCGACTCTTCCTGCCTTCTCCAAAAATCTTTGACAGCCTCTCTCACACAGGGATGCACAAATTCCTCCAGTTTCCGACAAAAATCAGGATCGGCGGTCATGGCTTCAAAGAGCACCGCTTTGTTTACCGCTCCATCAGCGGCAAGCATGTTCCCGCCGAAACGCTGTTGCAGCCATTGTGCCGCCTCACCACCTCGAGCGTACATATCGCTTACAATATCGTCAGCGCTTATCACCGGAAAACCCTTGGCGATGAATTGCCGCAAAATGGCACTTTTTCCGCTGCCGGGGTTACCGACAATCACCAGACGCTGCATACGTCGGCATGCGGCAAGGGCAGCCTCCGACACGTCTTCAGGCGGAGGACAGGCAAAACGCAATGTTTCTCCAGTATGTGGATGAACAAAATCCAACCGCCAAGCATGAAGCATCTGTCGGGGGGACAGTTCCTGCACTGGTTTTGGCGCGTACAGCCTATCCCCCAAGAGGGGATGTCCCAAATACGCCAAATGCACCCGAATCTGGTGGGTTCGACCAGTTTTGATACGCACGGCCAAGAGGGAAACGTTCTTGTCCGGTGTACTCCAGAGACGCCTCCAGCTTGTGAGGGCGCTTTTGCCCCCATGTCTTTCCGACAGTGATGCCATCTTGATTTTCACTGTCGGATGTCGGCCTATCGGAACGGAACATCGCCCTTGTTCAGGTGGAAATCCGCTGACCAGAGCCAGATATTCCTTGTGAATCTCGCGGCGGGCAAAGGCCGTACTCAGGGCAAGGCGCGTCGGTTCGTCCAGCGCCGCCAACAAAAGCCCGCTGGTATTCTTGTCAAGCCGATGCACTATGCCCGGCCGTATACTGTCCAGACCGGCAAGCTGGGGAAAACGGGCAAGCAAACGCTGCACCAGCGTATTTTCCGGACAAGAAGGGCAAGGATGCACGGTGAGGCCAGCCTGCTTATTGCAGACCAAAAGATGCTCGTCGTTCCAGAGTATATCCACCTCACCTGCTTCCGGCATCAAAACAGTTTGTGTTTCGGGAAGCTGAATGACAACACGCTGTCCGTATCTGATTTTTACATCCTGACGTGTTTCTACACGGCCGTTCACCAAACAATTTCCGGCAGCCACAACTTTCTGTAGCACTGTCCGTGAAATATCTGGCACGTTGTCCCGCAGAACACGGTCAAGACGTCGTCCAACCGATTCCGGGGTTATCAGAATTTCAATCACGCTCAAAAATGCTTGTCCGCCAAGTTTGTCAATGTACGAACACGATCCGCAAATGTTGTGCTCAGATACATATTTTTCAATTCTTTTCCGGGTGTTAATGAGGTCACCACAGACCGGCCAATAACAAGGCGGGCATTACTATTGACGCCGTCAACAACACGAATACCCCAGACATTGTGAAAAACGGCGGCGTGCCCTTTGTATTTTCCCACATAGAGCATTATGTGCCCGCGCATTCCCACAAGACTTGCAAAAGGCACCCCGTTGCCCAATATAAATGACTCTTTCACGTCAGGACTCATGCTGTCCAGGTGATGCACCACCCCCCTACGCGCCTGGGCAAGGGAATTGCGCGGCAGCCAGATGCCGAACGGCATCATGATGTCACGGGTCAGGGCCGAACAGTCCCTGTTGCCGAACATGCCCCCCCAGCCATATTGTTGAGCCATCATGACATTGCCTATGCGTGCGACATTGCCGGCGGTAAAGAGTATGGGTTTGAGCGCCGCATCCGCAGGGCCGAGAGCAATTTCACTGATCCGCGCCATACCATCTAACCCTTTGACGGGAAACATAATATTCCGGCCATTGGCGGCATTTTTGCCGCCAATGGCCGGAAATACGGCGCCTACGCCAGCAAACGCGTCTGCCAGACGCACATTGTCACGCACAAGTGCGACATAACTTCCGGTACGATATACCCGTTCAAAATCAGCGTCCACCAGCGCAACGTCCAGCGCGTCCACCCAACCTCCAGCTATAGGGCATTCCACATAATGCCAACGCCCGTCCAGTGTGGTGTGTGCAATAAAAAGCGGCGTTCCCGGCGGCAGGAGAGAATACTGAAACATGTCAAAAGGATCAGCCCTAGGATCAGGAGTTGGCTTGGTAAATCTAGGTTCGTGGGTGGGCATTTCACGCAGATCGGTATTGCGCAGGGTGACGGCGTGTTCGTGCCGCGCGGGGAAATTTTCCATCAGGGCATTGCGTCCCATTTTCTCCCATTCCACCTGCTGCCAAGGGACACCGCCCAATTTGTATCCGCTGGCCTTGCGAAATATGGCCGTGGCATCCTTCCTGCGGACGGAGGTTGCGCTCATATCCCACGGGCCAAAAAAAATCTGGTTGAAACGAGCGTCCAATGCCGTCTGCTCCGCCACATTCATCAAGAATTTGTCCCGACCGGCAATATTTGCGTAGACATTCAGATCCTGCGGAAATCTGCGAACATCTTCAGGCGTGTTCATCCAGGATGTCAGGTGAATCTTGGCCGATGGCGCCACATGTTTTGTACCACAAGCCGACAACAGGAAAAAACAGAAAAACAGTACCCCGAGCCTTGGATGGTGTTGTCTTATAAACATAACATGCTGAAAATACTAATTTTTTGCGCGGCAATTTTAGTAAATTGTCAATAATTTTATACTGTTACATGTCTCACGGCAACATCATCCAAAGCATTTTCAAGATTAATTTGCTCCAAGAAACGGGAAAGGCGGTTCCGTAACGACCTCATCATCTTTTTTGTACAAACGCCCCGCAAATATGTGGCATTTGAAGCAATACAACAAATGCTGCGGGAAAACCCTACTATTATTCCAAATTCCGAATAGCCTTTGTTATTTGGAATTTGAATTATTACCGACGCTAAAAGCCAAAACCGTCACTGCTGACGCCGGAAGTCCCGAAACCGAAATCATCGGGCACACTACTTTCTTCAGTGGCTACGCTTTCCCCGGCATCAGCGTTCGCCATGGCACCAGCGGCGACCCCGCCTACTACAAGCCCCTTGAGGCCGTCCTTGATGGCGTCCTTGATGTTCTGCATCAGTTCATTATGGTTTATGGCCACCTTGCCCTGAAATTCGCCTACCTGTCTGCGCAACGCGCCCATATCCGTGTTCATAAATTTAATTTTGTCTTCCAGACCGTCACACTTCTTTTGCAAGGACGCCGCCATGGCTTCCACAGGTTCAAGAGCCCGGACGCGCCCTTCCAATTCCGCTGCCGCGCTTGTCTGAATTTGCAAATTTTTGAAAGATTCCGCAAGATAATCCAACACCTGATCCACCAGAAATTTGGTCCGGCCATCCATCGGCGTGAGGGAAGCATTGTCGCCGAGGATCCTTTTTCCTTTGGAGACAAAAGTATCCCACGACATATCTTCCTTCCATTCAAGCTCAAGAAATTTCGGGTACAAACGTGCCAGCCAGGCTGCGGCAAAGGGTCCGATCGACTTGACGCAGCAGTCGCGGGCAAGAGATCTCCCGGTAATATACCCGGCTATCTCCTTGATGTTCTTGCCTTCTTTGCCCGCAACAAGGGCAAGAATGCTTTCCATGGGGAAAACTTTACGATCTGTATCGGACATATCGACCTCCTCAGCTTCTTCCATACATGCGGACATAAACAAGTGCCGCCGTGCGGTAGACAAAGTGCCCCAGTTTTGACCAGGGAAGATACGCAAAAAGCATCCAGACAAAAACCAGATGGAAATAATATAACACAAAGGCTGGCTGCAACGCGTCCGCAAGCCGGAAATATTGTGACAAAATGCCGGTTGCGGCCACAAGCCAGAGAATACCCAAAAGATACCAGTCATAAAAACCTGATGCGTGATTTGACCGAGAAAGCGATAGACGTCTCCATGTCAACGCGCCGAGACCGCAAAGCAGCAGCAACGCGCCGATATTGGCCAAAATCTTGATCGGAAAAGTCAACGGCATGGGCGTTTGAATCTCGATGGTCGGTATAATTTTGCCGCCCCAGTGCCCCAAAGCGACGACTGCCGTCACAAAAGCCAGAATGGTAAAACTGTACACAAGAGCGGCATGCCCGAATTTGCGGTTGGGTACAACCTTGCCTGTGACCGGCCCGTCTTCGCAGTCATCAAACTTTCGGTGTGTGACGACTTCATCCATCAGCACACTGACAAGATAGCAAATCCAGAATTTTTGTTTGCCGACGACAAGCAGTTCGCCCTCGGGTTTGAACATCTCCCAAAGTTTCCGCGCTCCGCGGTAAAGAATAAAACAGGCACCGAAAAAGGTAATTATGAAAATGGGGTCAATGGTGTAATCCCCATAGAATATTTCGCCGAAAACAATGCGGCCGTCTGCCGCACGGGGAAACCAGCTTCCTTTGCAGACGGCCCGTATGGCCCAGATGACAAACCAGATCACCGCCGGAACAAGAAAGAGCCAAGGCAGACCCGAGGCTTTGCTCATCCATTTGCCCACAACGGAAAACGTTGTCAGATCTTTGTAAATCATATCGCGGGCGGCGGCCATCATATCCGCTGGACGTGCGCCGCGCGGGCAGAGATCGGAGCAGTTGCCGCAGTTGTGGCAAAGCCAAAGATCCGCATCCCGCATCAGTCTGTCTTTCAATCCCCAGGAAGCCCAGACCATCTCCTTGCGCGGATATGGCGCATTGGTCGGAGCGAGCGGACAGGCGACAGAACAGGTAGCGCACTGAAAGCAACGCTTGAGATTGTTTCCCCCCGCTTCCTGAAGATCTTGGACAAAGTTCATATCCGGTTTGAGGGTATATTGTACCATTTAAGCCAACCTCCTACATGCCCTTGAACGGGTTGGGGCCCATTTCAATAATGCGGTTCACAAAGCCGTCAATCAGGTCGGGAATATTGTCGTATTCATCAATGGCCACTTCAAGCTGCTCCACCCGTTCGGGCTGTACGCCGAGACGGTTCAGCGTCTCGACGATATTTTCCTTGCGTCTGGCGCATATCTCTGATCCTTTGACAAAATGGCATTGATAGTCGGCACCGTATTTGCAGCCAAGCAGCATGATACCGTCAAACCCCTTGCTCATGGCATCGGACACCCAGATGGCGTTGACCGATCCCAGACAGCGTACCGGAATAATCCGCGCATAGGGATTCCAGGTATTGCCGCGCATGCCGGCCATGTCCAGGGCAGGGTAGGCGTCGTTCTCGCAGGCAAGGATGAGTACCCGCGGGCCTTCTTTTTTGAAGTCCCTGGGAACGAAGACTTCACGTATCATGGAGCCGATCTGGTCGATATTGTAGTTCGCAAACGAAATCACACGCTCCGGACAGGCTCCGAAACAGATGCCGCAACGCCGACAACGCGCGGGATTGAGTTTTGGCGTGCCTTTTTCGTCATCGTCCAACGCCCCAAAAGGACACTCTTCGGTACAACGTTTACACTGGGTACATCTCACAAAATTGAAAACAGGCCGAGACATGTCGCCGGATCGTGGATGCACAGCCACGCCGTGCGAAGCCGCTTCAACGCACTGCGCGGCCTTGAGCACCGCACCCCTGGCGTCTTCCTCGCAGGAGTCCATTGTCATGGGCTGACGCACGCAACCTGCCGCATACACGCCGGTACGCCTGGTTTCATACGGAAAACATATATAATTTGAATCAACAAAGCCGTCAACTAGTTGTAAATCCGGAAAATCCGGTCCCTGACGATAATCAAACTGTACTACGGCATCCTTGGCCGTTGTGGGCACCATGCCTGTGGGCAGGACAACCATATCCACATCAAGGTCAAAGTCCATGCCTAGCAACGTATTTCTACACTCAACCACAACATGCCCGCCGGATTCACGAATAGCCGTCACATCGGCCTTTGTCATCATAACCCCGGGGCGATCCTGCATTGTTTTGTAAAAGCGCTCCAATATGCCGGGCACGGTCATGTTTTTGTACAATATATAAGCCTGGGTCGCGTCGTTTGTCTGCTCGCAGACGCTGTTGGCAAGACGCAGAATGCCGACGCTGTTTACTGCATTGGAGTAGGCGAGATGCCTTATATTCTCAAGGTCTTCCTTGACGAACTTGTCACCGGCTTCTTCCGCAGTCGCGTCGGCACCGCCGAATTTGTCAGGCCCGACCGCATGTTGGGCTGCTTCACGCACCGCGTCTTCGGCCAAGGTGGTATCCAGCACAAAGGCAATGCGTCTGGCTGAAACGCTTCCGGCAAGCATCATCTTGCCGAATTGGGCAGCACTCACTACAAGAGGAATTTTACCCAAGCCCATAGGTGCAAGATATTTGTCGTCCAGAGCCTTCCAGCCGGTGGTCAGAACGACGGCTCCGACATCAACACTGACAGAACCTTGCATCGTTGCAACGCTTGCCTTGAATTCTCCCGGCTGCCCGCCGAGTTTTTCCATCTGCGCGTTCAAATACACAGTGATTTGGGGATGACCCGTCACTGCGCTGATTTTCATATTCAGATTGATGGCTTGCTTGTCCGTCCAGTTGGACCCAAACGGAGAAGCCACAGGAATGTTGACCGCCGCGCCACCGAGTTGACCAGATTTTTCCACCAGAACAACTTCATAACCCATGGCGGCCGCTTCCACAGCAGCCGTAAGACCCGAAATTCCGCCACCGATCACCAGAATCCGCTCAACGCCGATGACGGCGGCGGGATTCGGCATTTCGCTCTTCTGCAGCTTCACCACACCCATGTTCACATAGTCGCGGGCCATTATGGCAAGCGCCTCAGGCGCGCCGGCCGCATAATCGGGCGGGCTGCCGTCAGGATTTTTATAGGAGAGCACACACTGCTCGCGCAGGTTTACATATTCAACCTGCACAGGCAGACGACAGACATCCGCCCTGGAAGACGCGCCACACAGCAAAACTCCGTCCAGTTTCTGGGACGTTATGTCGACCTTGATTTCGTCCAGGGCACAGGCAAGCACTGGGCATGTTTTGACCATCGGAACAAGATCGCCCCATTTCTCGCTCGTCTGCGCAGCCAGAGCCTCTATGTCAAGACTCCCGCCGATATTCTGCACATCAAAATAGACGCCAATTTTTCCGGCCATGCCGTCTACCTCCCTTTTACCGTTTGCACCGCTTTCAGGGCAGCGGCTGTGCCGGACCGCGCAGTGCGCGTCACATCCAGCGGCATGCGGGCGCAACCAGCGGCAAAAATACCGGATTCTTCACCCCCCGCAACGAAGCCGTCTTCATCCAAAGACAAGGGCAATGCCGGTTTCCCGGCGGCCAGTGACGGCTGCATACCGGTGGCCAGCACGGCAAGATCATAGGTAAGGATCAATTTTTCACCACGCACGGCATCCTCGGCCACAAGCGTCACCCTATCGCCTTCCGCCTGAACGACATCCGCCACCTTACCTTTAATAAAAGACACATTCGGCTGCGCCCTGACTTTTTCAAGCATGTTCACATAACGGCCGGGCGCTCGCAAATCAATATAATACACCGTAATTCTGACATTGGGATTTTGCTCCAGCAAATACAGACATTGCTTGAAAGTCGCCATGCAACAAATATAGGAACAATAATTCAAATGATTCTGATCCCGTGAGCCGGCGCACTGCACAAAAGCAATGTTCGTGGGCGCGCGGTTATCCGAAGGACGGACAATCTTGCCTTGTGTCGGCCCAAAAGGAGAAGCCAGACGCTCCAACTGCATGTTTGAAATACAGTTTTCCACCGCTCCGGCCCCAAGGTTTGTCAACCTGGTCACATCATACGGTTTCCAGCCGGTCGCCACGACAACAACGCCAGCATTCAACACTACCTCCCGCGGCTCTTCTGCAGGCTCAACAAATTTTGCTTCGGCTACCAGCGCCGTATCTGATTTGGAAAGACTTTGCGCATCCAGCGCATAACGATCGGGAAAGGCAAATGGCATGGACTTGTACAAAGCCTTGCGCTTTGACAGACCGAAGTCGAATTCGTTGTCTGTTTCACCGGTAAGCGCGGAAGCCAACAAGGTAAAGTCCACGTTATGGTGGGCTGTCCTGCGCGGCATTAGACGGATTTTTGCCGTGTAGTCTCCCTTGTAGCCGGAGAGTCCGACAACTTCAGCCAGCGTAAAAAATTTTACACGCGGATTTTTCCTGATGCGCTGGAACTGTATTTCCAGACCACAGGAGGGAGGACAAAACTTAGGGAAATATTTGTTGAGCTGGGCCACACGACCGCCAAGCCAAGGCGATTTTTCTACTATATAAACATCGTGTCCCAGCTCCGCCGCTTCAATGGCGGCAGTTATGCCTGCAAAACCGCCGCCCATGACGAGAATGGCATTAGACATCCTAGATATCCTCCTGCGAGTTTCATGCGGCCCGGCAACAAAGGACGCTTGGCCGCAGCGGAAAGGCGGAAAGAAGGGGGCGACCGCCCAGCGGCCACCCCCTTTTCTGTACATAAGAGCCGATTAGTCAGGAATGATCTGATAATAGGGCTTCTTGAATATCTTCGTCTCGCCGGTAGCGGGATTGTACCTGGAGTTCACAAAACACTTCCACTTGGCATCGTCGAGGCCCATGAAGTCAGCCCGATAATAGAAGCCTGGATAGCGAGACTCCTCGCGGAAAGCAATGTGCTGCATGTGTAGGCGCACAGTCCACAGGCGGTGATAGTTCTCCCAACAGCGAAGCAGCTCGTGCAGGTCGCGGGCAGCCAGATGGGCGGAATCTTCTTCCATCATTCCGAGCAGGTTGAAGCCAGTGTCCAGCAAAGCTCTCGACGTGGTGTAATATGTACCAACGCCGCCGCCGTATTCGTCAGTGCACTTGACAAGACGCATCATGAAGTTCTTTGGCGTGATGTAGTTGGGGTTGACCACAGGATCGGTGGAAGCGGCCTTGCCTTCAACATAGTTGTAGTGAGGACGATAGATGAGCTTTTTGAGAGCTTCGGCCGTTTCCTTGAATTCGGGCTTGTAATCCTTGTGATCCACGCACCAACGCACCATCTGCTTGCCAGCGACGCGGCCTTCGGCGTGCGAGCCGGAGGAAAACTTGTGGCCGGATGCTCCCACGCCGTCAGCGCAGGTGAACAGCCCTTCAACAGTGGTCATGCGGTTATAAACCTTGCCGTTGGAGGCTTTAACCTTATAGTCGTCTGGAACCCAGGCTTCGTCGGGACCGGAAACCCAGATGCCGCAGCAGCCGGAATGGGAACCGAGCAGATACGGTTCAGTCGGCATGATTTCGGAGCCGCGTTCTTCCGGCATGGTGTTGGTAGCGGCCCAGAGGTTGGCCTGCCCCACGCACATGTCAAGGAAGTCTTCCCAAGCTTCGGCTTCCAGATGCTTCTGCTGCTCTTCGTCAAGGGTGGCAAAGGTTGTCTTCAGGGCAACGTCGGTAGCCATATAGATAGGACCGCGGCCTTCGCGCATTTCACGCAGCATCATGTGGTTGCGCAGACAGGTGGGAATCACATTTCCCTTGATGTAACCGCGGTCTTCGTAAGGCTTGAGCATGGCCTTGTTGGTGACACAGTAATCTTCACCCTTAGAGTTGGTGGCTTTTGCCTTGAACAGCAGGAACCACGCGCCCACAGGGCCGTAACCGTCCTTGAAGCGGGCAGGCACGAAGCGATTTTCCATCATGGTCATTTCCGCGCCGGCCTGCGCGCACATGGTATAGGTGGAACCGGCGTTCCACACTGGATACCACGCGCGGCCCATACCCTCGCCGGTGGAGCGGGGACGGTACACGTTCACCGCGCCGCCGGCGGCCACCATGATGGCGTTGGCTTTGAAAATGTGCACTTCATTGGCGCGGAGATTGAAGCCCACGGCACCGGCGACGCGGTTGGGGGTATTTTTGTCAAGCAGGAGCTTCACAATAAACATGCGCTCCATGATGCGGTCTTCGCCCAACGCGTTCTTGGCGGCCTCGGCCACGATACATTTATAGGATTCGCCGTTGATCATCATCTGCCAGCGGCCGGAACGCACAGGATCGTCACCATTGCGCAGTGATTTGCCCCTGGCCCTGGCCTGGGCGCCATCCAGATTGTGGCCGTCTTCCCCCTTGATCCAGCAGGGTAGGCCCCAATCCTCAAACAGAAGGACGGAATCGTCCACATGACGGCCAACGTCAAAAATCAGGTCTTCGCGCACAATGCCCATAAGGTCTGTGCGGACCATACGCACATAGTCGTCGGCAGTATTTTTGCCGAGATAAGTATTGATGGCGGAAAGGCCCTGGGCCACAGCGCCGGAACGCTCCAGCGCCGCCTTGTCGCAAAGCAGTATCTTCAGATTATGTTTGTCGCTCCAGCGCACGGCTTCATAGGCCACGCCGCATGCGCCCATACCGCCGCCCACGATGAGCAGGTCAACTTGATGTTCTTTTACTGCCGGCTCGGCAGTTTCCACGCCCTTGGTTTTTTCTTTCACTGGAATCATAGGCATAATGATCTCCTTATCGCACGTTTTTGTTAAGCGCGGCTCAGCGACCGTGTTCCATCTCGGTGACAGCCTTTTCAGCCTCGATAATCTCAAATTTTTTGCCGAGAACTTCTTTAGGGACAGCCAGAGCCTTTTCCGTGAACAACAGCTCGTCGTTCAGGCCGGAGCCTTCGAGATACCCGTCGTACGGTTTGATGGAGCCTTCCGGCGTCGTGCGAATGGGGAATTTGAAACGTTTAACTTGACCATTGCGAAATTTGACGGTCCACATGATGGAATCGGCCGAGCGCATGGGAATACAGGTGCCGCCCATGGGTGCGAAGTCAGCATATGGGCGTGCCGTGATAGCGCCCTGGGGACAGATCTTCACGCAGGAATAGCATTCCCAGCAGGCGTCCGGCTCCTGGTTGTAGGCCTTCATTTCTTCGGGATCGAGGATCATGAGGTCATTGGGACAAATGTACATACAGGCCGTCTTTTCGCCACCCTTGCAGCCGTCGCATTTGGACGGATCGACAAACGTCGGCATAAAGTTATCCTCCAACTCGTAAAATGTTACAAAAATCCCCTTGTACCAGTGAGGCACAGGCAGCCGTTACCGGCTTTCCGGTTAACCTCTCATGCTGCGCATCTCAAAGACGCGGGGGCTTACGCCTTTAATAACAAGCAAAACACCTTTGAGTCAAGCATCTTTTATAATTTTTTGTGGATTCTTTTGGACAATGTGGCTATTATATATTAATTTCAATGAGAAGATTATTATTTTTCATCCCCGCGCTTCACGACGCCGTTTAACAAAATCTCCACACGACACAGGACGCTCAAACCATGGATAAAACCAACTTCCCAAAAGCACGCCGCTCTTTGCGTGACGTTGTCTGCGATATTGACAGAGATATCTTGAAACTTCTTGTGCGCCGTCACAATTTTTTGCAGCGCATGCACAACAGCAAAGGCTTTCTGGATGCCGCCGAGGAACGCCCTCTCAGGGCATCTTGGGAAGCTGCTGTCGCACGCGTGAGTTCCGACGCCCGACTTTCCGCCCAATTTTTTTCACTAATACAGGAATTGGAATTTTTCCCGAAATCCGAGGAAGCGACGGACGGCATTTACGGAAGAGCAACGCCCCGGATACACACGGGTTTTAATTTGGCGCCTCCACAAAAATCCGTGCATCTAGTAATGCCAGCGCCGCTCTCCTGCCGCGCCACGCGCGGCCTGCTCATGCTGGCCGTAACGTCAGGCAGCCCGCTGACGCTTGCGCCATGCCTTATGAACGAGCCCATTTTTGACTGCATAACTATGCTCACTCAGGCAGGCGCGAATCTGACACGGGAAAACGGGCGTATAACGGTACATGAGTCAACACCGCTCGGTGTACCGGACAAGGGCCTGCACGCTGGCGACAGCGTTTGGAATTTTTACCTGATTATCGCCCACTATCTGGGACGCCCCTCACGTCTCCGGCTGTCCGGCGACGCCGGTCTCAAACTAGCAGATTTTTCCGCTGTGCGGCATTTTTTGCCCACACTGCACGCACGGCTTGCGCATGTGATCCCCAAAAGCAATGGTCTGCCGGTACGTTTGGAATGCTCCGGCGTCTTGCCGGATACGGTATCTCTGCCCCATGACGTGCCGCCGGAACTCGGTGAAGCCCTGCTTCTGGCAGCGCCCTGCTATCCAAAAACATTCACCCTTGACATGGCTGGGTATCCGCATCGGGAACTGCTGCAAAACCGGGTTCTGCCGCTGCTTCAAACAGCCGGCGTAGACGTTACTGCCGAAAATTGCCGCATACGCGTCACACCGGGCAAAATATCCCTGTCACAGCAGGTCAACCTTCCCATGGAGCCCGAAATTTCCCTTTTTCTGCTGGCCATACCTCTGGCGCTGGCCGGGGAAACCCGCCTTGCTGGCTTCTGGCCGTCCTGGCCGCAGGCACGTGCCGGTTTGCAACTGCTCAAACAATTCGGTCTTGAACTGCAAGAGAGCGAAAATGAAATTTATGGAAGGGCGGCGCGAATCACAACAGTATGCTTGACAGAACTGCCGGAAGGTTTCCCGACCGAATGGCTGCCCCTCCCCTTGGCTCTTGCCGCCTGTGCCGCCCTGCAGGGCAGTAATGCGGCAGTCCCGGCATTGGCAGCAACCGCCGGCAGCAACGCGGGAAAAGAAATACACAGTTTCCTGCACGCTGTCGGCCTTGCACTCACTGAAAACGGGAGACTGCACAAAAAGGAACAAGAGGCCGTCGCGTGGAATGCGCCAAGTCCGATCTGGGCGCTTGCCTTTGCCCTGACGGCATGCGCGCGTCCGCATCTGAGGCTGGGCAATCCCGGAATCATGGCCGGCCTCTATCCGGGATTCTGGCCTCTATACAATGGCCTGCCCGAACCGATGGCGCAAAAAGCAGATACGGTTTCTCCGGTAAAAACAGCGTCGCGTCGCCGCGTTATCAGCTCTGTTCCCGCCAGTATCCCAAAAGAGGAAGAATTCTGAACTGGAAACAATTATTTCTGAGTGAAACGATACACCCGCACTGTTGCAGGCTGAATACTGCTTTTGCCCATGGCTGAGACGATAAAGGCATAGTCCTTTGTCCGGCCGAGCGGCGGACACGGACCGCGATAATGTTTTGTCAGCGCGCCTTCCGGAATCACGCCGGAGCCGTCATTCAGCCAAGACCCGCCACCGAGAAAGCTGTCTTCCTCGCCGTATTCGACAAGGCGTATGTCAAAGTATTCCGTGCTGTCTGGCGCATCGACGACGGTGATCTCCGGAGAAATACGCGAACATCTGTGCGTATCACTCAATTCAACGGAAACGGCCATGCCGGAAGAAGTGTCAGCATCTCTGACGGCGCATGCGGGAAGCTGCAAAACAGCCCAAAAAAAAATCAGCGTTCTGGCATGTTTTTCGAAACTCATCCAAAACCTCCAGTAAGGTAAAGGTATAGGCACAATAATATTTTTTTTCCGGCACATCTGAAACAATTACTAAAAGGAGACCGCAATGTCCATTCTTTCCGGCGCCGTAAATGCATATCTTCAAAACGCCTCCTGGATACGCCGCATGTTTGAGGCGGGCGGCAAGCTCAAAGCGCGTTTTGGAGTTGACAACGTGTATGATTTCAGTCTCGGCAATCCAGACCTTCCGGCTCCGCCGGCTGTGGCCAAAGCTCTTCGGGATTTCGCCCGACACGCCGAAGAACCCTTTGCCTTCGGCTATATGTCCAACGGAGGTTTTACCTGGGCGCGAGAAAAGCTCGCCGCCAATTTGAGCAAAGAACACGGCATGCCCCTTGCGGTTGAAGACGTAATTTTAAGCTGCGGCGCCGCCGGCGGAATCAACGCCTTTTTGCGCGCCGTGCTCAACCCCGGTGAAGAGGTGCTCGGCATCGCCCCATATTTCGTTGAATACGGCTTCTATACAGAAAATCACGGCGGCAGATTCCGAACGGTGATGAGCCGAAAAGACACTTTCAGACCGGACGCCGGGGCGCTTGAAAACGCATTCACTCCCAACACGCGCGTAGTCCTGATCAACTCCCCAAACAATCCCACAGGTGTTGTCTACAGTCGTGACGACCTTGCCTCCCTTGTAAAATTGCTTGAAACAAAAAGCCTGGAATACGGCAAACCTGTCTGGCTGGTTTCTGACGAGCCATACCGCTTTCTCTCCTATGACGGCTCAAATCCGCCCTCGGTGCTGTCGCTCTATCCTTACGCGGTATGTATAAGTTCCTTCTCAAAAAAGCTTTCCCTGCCAGGTGAACGTGTGGGATATGTGGCGTTATCGCCTCTTCTTGAAGAAAAAAAGGAGGTTATGGCGGCGCTGAATCTGACGAACCGCATTCTGGGTTTTGTAAATCCGCCGGTTGTCGGTCAGCATATCATGGCGGCGGCGTTGGACAGTCATGTGGATATAGCCGTCTATGCGGCACGCCGCAAGACCATGGCTGAAACGCTTTCCAGCGCGGGCTATGAATTTCTGATGCCTGAAGGGGCGTTTTACTTCTTCCCCAAGGCTCCCGGCGGTGACGATGTGGCATTTGTCAATGAGTTGCTGGAAGAACGCGTGCTGGCTGTACCTGGCTCAGGCTTTGGTTGCCCCGGTTATTTCAGATTGGCCTTTTGCGTGGATGCAAGCGTCATCCGCAACGCTACGGACGGATTTGCCAGAGCACGCCAACGCGTGACGGCATAAATCAATCTGGCAAGGTCTGTGCTTACATACAGAACGGAAGATTTTTCCCTTTCCGCCCTATTTTTTTTCAAGGAACACAAAGTATTACCGGTAACAAAAATTTTTTAAATTGAATAATTCTGTGCTATGGTCAGAGTATGACAAAACAAGATTCTCGTAAACTTCCCCCGTACAACCATGCAAGCAATTCGTAAAAGGGTTGTCCGGATGGTGGCGGTCGGGGGCATAAGCCAAAAAGATGGCGCGCGTATTTTTGGCGTTACCGCTACCGCTGTGCATTTTTGAATGAAAGAATACTGCGATAAAGGCGAAAATGCCCTATGCAGTCAAATACCCCAGGCAAAGCCGGATGCCGGAAAACACTGAACCGCTCAAAACGGTTTGAATATATGCGCCAGCCTTCGGCGGACTCTGCTAACAACTTGAACTGCTCAAGCCGTTGGTCTTCTTTC
>JAITNF010000076.1 GCA_031290615.1 Desulfovibrio sp.
TTCTAAGTTCTCCCCTGTCGCCCGCCCGACAACATGCCTGGCTGACTGATTCAATTGGTTTTGTTGTTTTTTGGGCATGATGCTGATGATTATAGAATCAAGATGGCGTACGGTCAGGGACTTGTCACAACGGCACGGAGCGTGTACGCTATGCGCATGTACAAGAGAAACGACAGAAAAAAATGAGCAACGCGCAAATGCTGAGAGAGTCTATATGCGTGTAGCAGTTGTACACTATTGGCTTACGGGTATGCGCGGCGGCGAGAAGGTTCTGGAGGCCATTCTCAACCTTTTTCCCGATGCGGATGTCTTTACCCATGTATATGTGCCGGAGTCCGTTTCTCCCGATATATACAAACACAATGTAAGAACAAGCTTTATCCAAAATTTGCCCTTTGCCTCCAAAGCCTACAAAAAATATCTACCACTTATGCCTCTGGCGTTAGAGCAGCTTGATTTGCGGGAGTATGACTTGGTTATCAGCTCAGAATCCGGCCCTGCCAAAGGAGTATTGACTGGGGCGAACACTCTACATGTCTGCTATTGTCATACACCAATGCGATACCTCTGGGATTTTTATCAGAATTATTTGGAAGAATCCGGAATGATTACACGTATGACTTTTCGTATCTTTGCTCCCCTCCTTCGCATCTGGGATACTCTCACAGCCCAGAGAGTGGATTTTTTTGTGGCCAATTCCCATAATGTGGCCCGCCGCATTGCTAAACATTACCACCGATTCGCTGAAGTCATTTACCCGCCTGTTGACGTACAGTCTTTTGCTCCATCAAGAAAAACATACCCTGTCCCAAAAGATTATTACCTGTGCGTCGGTCAACTTGTAGCGTATAAAAGAGTGGACTTGGCCGTGCAGGCTTGTAACTGTCTGAGAAAACAACTTGTGGTGATCGGTGACGGTCCTGAGCAAAAAAAACTTAAAACTATGGCCGGATCAACAGTAACCTTTCTCGGCCGACAAGATGATACATCTCTGCGTCGTTATATGCAGTGTTGCAGGGCCTTACTTTTCCCGGGCGAGGAGGATTTCGGCATTGTTCCAGTTGAAGCCTTGGCCGCAGGTCGTCCTGTTATTGCCTTTGGCAGAGGAGGTGTGCTGGAAACCGTACGACACGGACATACGGGAATATTATTTCCAACGCAAGACACGCTCAGCTTATGCTCGGCTATAAAAACACTTGAAAGTGGACTACACAATTTTGAACCGACCACACTGACAAAAGAGGTCGAACGCTTTTCCTGCAAGAGATTTCAATCTCATTTCAGCCGGTTCCTTGAAGACTGCCTCCACAAAAATACTGACCGATAAATTGTCGTGTAGACGCCCTATTTGTCGCTGTCTGCTCCTCTCTGAAACAGCCCCCAAAACCAGCCTCTGTTCTGCCAGGCCTCGTACGTCAGAAACATCAGTGCGGCGGCCAGTAACGGCAAAATGTAGTAGACCAGCCTGAAGATCAGCAAGGCGGCAAAAACAATGTGTGTGTGTGTGGTGTGGGTGAGGTGCAGAATGATCAACTCGAAGACGCCTATTCCGCCGGGCACATGGGTCAGCACCACCGCCACCTGCGCCATGAGATAGCTCGGCAAAAAATCCAGAAAACTCACGCCCATATCGGCCGGCAACAGCACATACATGCAAGCTGCCGCAGCCACAATGTCAATGCTAGCCACGACCGCTTGGGCAAAGGCTATGTGCGGCGGCGGGAAAAAAAAATCTCTGCCGAGGAAACTCACGGGTTTGCGCACGACGCAACAGATCACCAGATACGAACAGGCGATGAGAAACAGGACAAGCCCCAGAATGCGCACATCGGTAACGGGCATTTTAGTCAGCAGTTCCTCGGGGATGACCGGCGGCGCGAACAGAAAGATGGCTCCACACAAGCCCAGCGCCCCTACCCAGAAAGTAATGGCCAGCATGAGCACCAAACGCACGATCTCCACCAGGTTGAAGCCCCATACGGAGTAGAAGCGCCAACGTACTGTGGTGCCACCCAGAAGCGCGCCGAAATTGTAGCTCACAGTCTGTCCCACAAAGGAAACCAAGGCCACACGTCCGAAAGGTAGAGATTTGTGGATGGCCTTGAGAGCCAGCCAGTCATAGCCCACCAGAATCATGTAATTGACAAGCATGAGCAGCAGGGAAATCCCGATGCGGGCGTGGGAAATATGTAACATGCTCTCCCGTATCTGGGCGATGCTGTAGATTTTGAGCTTTTGATAGAGCAGATAGATGGCCAGTGCGAAAATGGCGGACACTAGCACCGGCCCCAGGTAGTGGAAATATTTTTTCATGTTCCCAACCAGTGTGTACGGAAAAATAACTCTTCAGGACTTGACCAAAAAGTAGGCAATGACTAGGTTGGAGGGAGTTACGCCGTTGCTGCCCCCCCCCCCGATCACCGAAGCGGCACCCTGTTTCCTCGCGACTTTATACTTTTAATACCGTAGAGTAAGAGGTCAGCCATGTCAAACAGCATTCCTATTTCCATACAGGGCTATAAAAAGCTGGAAGAAGAACTCGCCCGGTTGAAGGAAGAACGTCCCGCCGTTATTCAGGCTATCAAGGAAGCGCGGGAGGAAGGCGATCTGCGCGAAAACTCCGGCTATGACGCCGCGCGGGAGCGTCAGGGCATGGCAGAGGCGCGCATCAAATATATCGAATCACGTCTGGCGCTTTACCAGGTGATTGATCTGGACAAGTTCTCGGGCGACAAGGCTAGTTTCGGCGCCACCCTGGAAGTGAAAGACGTGGACAGCGGCGAGGTCAAGTATTTTACCATTCTCGGGCCGGACGAGGCAAATCCTACTACGGGTTCCATCTCCTTTCTCTCGCCGGTGGGACAGGCGCTCCTTGGCCGGGAAGCTGGCGACGAGGTGACGGTGGATATCCCGCGCGGACGCGTCATCTATGAAGTTATCGGCGTAACATTTGAAGGGGCGAAATGAACAATTTTTTGCCGCGCGTCTTTTACCTTCTGGCGACCCTTGCATGGGCTCTGCTACTCTGGCGGCACCCCACCACCACCTTTACCGCCGCCTGCTTTTCCTGCCTCGGCCAACCCTTTTATCGCAGGCTGCGCCGCAAGTCACGGCACTGGAGTAACAAGCTGCGCGGCACCAGTTCACCGCGTCTTGCGGCCTTTCAGCGCGCTTTGCTGCGGCACATGCCCCTTTACGGTTATACCCTCGCCCTTCTTGCCTGCATGACAACCCCCATGGCGGCGCTGATCCTGTTAGTTGCTCCGCAGGCTTCCTCCGGACTGGAACGCCTACGCGAATTGCAGACCAATAACTTTCAGATTCCGCCGGAATGGCTTGCGCCGCTTCAGCAGTGGCGGTCAATCCTTGCCGAATATCCGCACATCGAAAAGATGATTAACGATTTTTTCAACGACATTGAGGCGTTGATGAACGACGCCACCAACATGCTCCTGAGCTGGAGCGTTGATGTGCTGGGCGGCACCATGTCCGTCCTGTGGATACTCTTTTTGTTTTTCACGTTAACGGTGCTGTTTACGCTGTATTCCCGGCTGATATACATCATCGCGGGTCGCGTGTTCGTTTTGCCCCAGGCTCTACTGCGCCGTTTTGCGAACGCCATCCACCGGGCGTTGCGCGCTGTGATGATGGGAATAGCTCTTGTGGCGCTGATTCAGGGTTTTTTGTGCGGCATCGGTTTTGCTGCGGCAGGCTTTAAAAACGCCGCTTTCTGGGGCATGCTAGCCACACTCACGGCTCTTGTTCCCGTGGTGGGCACGGCCATCATATGGCTGCCCCTGAGTCTTTCCCTCTGGTTCACAGGCAAGACGATGGCGGCTGTGGGTCTGATACTCTGGGGAGTTCTGGCCGTAGCCATGGTGGACAACCTGCTGCGGCCGCTCTTTCTACACCACGGCATCAACGCGCCTTTTCTTGTGCTGATAACCGCCATACTGTGCGGCCTGAACGCTTTCGGGGCTGTCGGGCTGATCGCCGGCCCGGTGCTGCTGGCCTTTGCCATACAGGCTGTTGAAGAAAGCAACAAATTTTATATTCGGGAGTGAATGTTTTTCCGGCCAACGGCTTGTATCAGCGGTGAATTTGAATAAGGCTTTACAAGCAAATCCTTGCCGCAAGATGCTTGCAGATGGGCTTTTCCTTAGCCGTAAAGCACTCATCTCAAGTAGTTAAATGCTCTATGGACACACGGACATTGACGGGCTTAAAACCGACTTTACAAAGCGCAGGCTAAAACATCGTCACCACGACCAGTTCAGTCTGTAAACCGGCTCCAGCACATTCAAAAAATTGATTCTTGGGCTTCGAATACCTGTCCTGGCCGTCGTCCCTAGCGTCTAATTGTTAAAATTTCGAGCATTATTTTTAAGCTGACTCCCATTGATTTTGCGCTTCTTCTACACAAAAGGACGTGCTGTCTTATTATACACAGATATGAATACTTCCATGTGTTGAGCAAACTCTGTCGTACTTGAATTTTTTTTCGTAAGGAGTTACGAGTTGTCATTCCAAACCGGCTTTCCACTATGTTCAACCATCTTGCGCTTGTCGGAGTGTAATGAAAAAACACGCTGGGATGTTGTGCCGGCCAGACTGATTCTTTCCCAACGCGACAATTTCCATATGCTATGTCTGGAAAAGTCAGGTTCTTGCTCCAAAAGAGCACCACTGGCCAAACTCTTTTGGTTATGGGACAGCATATAATCGAATTTTTACCAACTAGACACTAAGTTCTGTCGCCATTCATTTTAACCAAAGCAAAATAGCGACGTTACCGTCCCCATGAAATGCTTAATTTTGCCAAACATTCTTTCGATAACATTACGTTCTTTATACAAAAAAGCATCATATTCGCGCGGTGTTTTACGATTCTCCCTTTACGGAATGACCGCTATGTCAATATCATTTAATTATGAATGTCGATAGAACCTAGTGCAGTATTTACGGGACGGTTTTCCAGGGAGTTTGAAGTGATTGAGGTGTAAAATGAAACTGCCTCCCCTATGCAGAGCATAGTTGGTTGTAGAATAGGAAGCTTGTGCCCAATGCCCTATGGACTATACTGTCATTCCGCCAATCCCCTGGAGATGCCGTAGCGGGAGGCGTTTCTGGACATGAACTTTTTGCCGCCGAGTTAAAATTCGTATATGTAGCCACCTCTTCACGGTCAAAGGCCTTGTGCCTGATGCAACATCTGAATGGCTGTATGCCGAGAATTTTATGACTCGTGACGGCGGTTCCTAATTACAGGCAAGATAAGGAACTGGACAGCGGCCCGCCAAAAAGCCATCATACAAGAAAGCGGTATACTTTTTTCCGGCCAGTTAGGATGCGTGTGGTTTTCATCATACTTCTCTCATGCTACTGAAATTACTGTCTATGTATCGCAACAATTCCGCTGTTTTGTCTTCTAGCAGCGGACGATTGGCGCGACTTTCCACATTCAGGCGTAGAACGGGCTCCGTGTTGGACATGCGCAGATTAAAGCGCCAGTCGGGAAATTCCAGGTTGACGCCGTCCAGGTGGTCTTCGTATACGGCGGCCCCTGCATAGTGGTCGCGGATGTTCCGCATAAGTTGTTCGGCGTTGGGCACACGACGGTTTATTTCTCCGCTGCAGGGCCAAGCGGACATGCGTTCCGCCACCATCTCCGCGAGAGAGCGCCCCGTACGTGAGAGCATGGCAGCGACAAACAGCCAGGGCAACATGCCGGAGTCGCAAAAGGCAAAGTCGCGGAAATAGTGGTGCGCGCTCATCTCCCCGCCGTAAAGAGCGTTTTCGATCCGCATTTTTTCCTTGATGAACGCGTGTCCGGTTTTGCCCATAACGGGTACTCCGCCGCCAGCGAGAACAACCTCCCTCGTGTTCCAGTACACGCGCGGATCGTGAATGATTTTGGCTCCGGAGCAACGCTGTAAAAGTTCCCCGGCCAGGAGGCCGACGCAGTAGTAGCCTTCGATAAAATTGCCTTCGCTGTCGTAGAAAAAACAGCGGTCGAAATCGCCATCAAAGGCAATGCCCATATTCGCGCCGCATTCGAGCACAGCTCTGGCAGTTTCTTCGCGTTGTTCCGGCAGAAGCGGATTGGGCACGCCGTGGAGAAAATATCCATCCGGTTCCATCCGGCGGAAAACAAGCTCAAAGGGTAAAAGAGGAGCAAGCTTTTCAAGGACAAGTCCGGCGCAGCCGTTACCGGCATCCGCCAGAATTTTCAGCGGAGCAGGCCGGGAGCAGGCCGCACGGCTGTATTCCACAATCTGGCGTACATATTCCGTACGGAAAGAGGCAGAACGCGTCCGGATTTCATCGGTCCACCGAGTTTGCGCCACCCGTTGGGAGTTCAGCAGTCCGGCAACCGCGGACTGCAATTCGTTGAGGCCGGAATCCGCACTCACCGGGATGGCCCCGGCGCGCACCAGCTTGAAGCCGTTTTCGTCCGCCGGATTGTGGCTTCCAGTGACCATGATGCCCCCGTCAAAGCCATGCCGCGAGGCGGCATGATATATTTCTTCGGTGCCGCAAAGACCGATATCCGTTACCCGCGCTCCGCCGGAAAGAAGTCCTTTTGTCAGCGCCTCGCGCAAGGCCTGGCTACTGAGCCGGGCGTCGCGACCGACGACGACATTACGCGCCGCGAAATTTTCGGCAAAGGCAAAACCCAAGGCGAGAGCGATGGATTCGTCAAGTGTTTCCGGCACACGGCCGCGTATGTCGTAGGCCTTGAAGCAGGAAAGAGCATGCGTCATTTTTATGTCCAATAATATTTCGCTGGTGTCCGTTTACCCCGATGTCTGTGAGTGAGTCAACTTCCGGCGGTACAAAACGGGTAACAACCTGTATGGGGAGGATGAGGAGTTTGTTTTTGTTGCCTGTGCGGACGCAGTCAGCACGATAAAAGAGAAGTCCCGCAAGGCTTTTTTAGGCTTTACGGGACTTGGTGTTTGTGAGGGTGTTATTTTTGGTGGAGGTGAGGAGAATCGAACTCCTGTCCGAAGAGCATTCCGCTCAAAGCATCTACAGGCTTGGATCAGGAATCATATCTCGCTTGTGTCGTTAGGTCCTGATCAACCGCGACACAGCAAACTCGCCGTAATATCTCGCGAACACCATCGACGAGCGCCGGTCTTCGCCAGCCCGATAAAGTGTCGCTGCCTAGGAATATCAGGCGTCATCCCGAACAGCGTGACCGATATTTGCGGTCAAGAAACTTGCCTAAGCCACAT
The DNA here is from genome assembly GCA_031290615.1 of Desulfovibrio sp. Classification (GTDB taxonomy): domain Bacteria; phylum Desulfobacterota; class Desulfovibrionia; order Desulfovibrionales; family Desulfovibrionaceae; genus Desulfovibrio. Next base: position 7,242 of record JAITNF010000076.1, read on the forward strand.
AGGCGTAAGCGAAGTCAGAGTCGTAATCGTTGTTGGCAATTACATTTTTGCCGCTTTTTACGAGGCCAGCGGCGCCTCGGCCTGCCACTCCGGCTTCTACGTCCCCGTCGAAACCAGTGCACCCCCCCAAATATGGAAACAATATATGCAGTGTGGTCACTATTGTCAAGTCCGAATCAACAATGCGAGCAACAATTATTGTTTTCAGCCGATTTGACAATGGCGTTATTCCATGACATTAATGAATGCATAAAACGCCCCACTCGGGCTTAATAGGGAATCTCGTGCAAAACGAGAGCGGAGCCGCCGCCGTATACCAACAAGAACTTCTTTTTCCCGCGCGCCACTGGGACTGTCCCCACCGAGAATTGCCCGGAAAGGCCGAAAAGAAGCCGGAAGACCTGTTTTGTGAATTCGCCTGAAAGGACAAGCCGTCGGCAACTGGGACTTTGCCGCAACGGTTCCTTCACGGGGATAATTCGTTTCCTCCAACCTCACTTAGATGGAGGTTTTTTATTCCCTCAATAACATGGCCCCGCCATATCGCAGGAGTGTTTCCATGTATTTTTCCGTTCGCCGTTTTGTCATGTCGTTTTTTTTACTGTGCGCGGTCTTTTACGGCCAGTCCGTCACCGCGTCGACGGACAGTGACGCCGTCCTTATCGTCGCCTTCGGCACAAGCGTGGACAAGGCGAGGGGCGCCTACTCCAATATTGAAAAACAGATCAGGGCGGCCTATCCAGACAAGGAACTCCGCTGGGCCTGGACAGCCAAATCCCTGATCGAGACGAACAGCCGTAGCAAGACGGCGTTGTCAACGCAGGAGGCCTTGGCAAAACTCGCTGCTGAAGGCGTGAAAGATGTCTCCATCCTTTCGTTGCACATTATTCCCGGCGCGGAATACAATGATCTGCTCCAAACCGCCCGCGCTTTCGAGGGCCTGCCGAAAGGCCTGCGGCGGGTGCGCGTCGCGCCGCCGCTCCTGTACGACACAGCCGGTTTGCGCTCGGTGGCGCGGCTTCTTGTACGCAACATGCCGCCGGAGCGTAAAAAAGACGAGGCCGTTCTGTTCGTCGGGCATGGCTCCCCCCATCCGTCAGGGGTATACTACCCGGCATTACAGTATTATCTACAGAATCTGGACGAGAATGCACTTGTCGGCACTATCGAGGGAGATCTTGATTTCGAGACCGTTTTGAGTGGCATGAAAGCCAGAGGCGTACGCAAAGTCTGGCTTGCCCCTCTTATGACCGTCGCCGGCGACCACGCCTCGAATGATTTGTTCGGTTCCGGCGCGGACAGTTGGAGACAGAGCTTTATCGCAAACGGCATCCAGGTTCAGAACATTCCCAAAGGGATCGGCGAATATCCAGCTTTCGTGGAGCAATGGCTTTCCGGCCTGAAAAAACTGTCTGAACAGAAGTAATTCCAACCTCATGTCAAGGTGTCACATGTACAAATGCTTCCTGCTTGTCCTCCTCTGCTTTTTGCCGCTTCCCGCCCATGCTCTTACCGTGACGGACGACCTCGGACATGAGCTGGTGCTGGACGCGCCTGCGCAACGTGTCCTAGCCCTGTACGGCGCGTTCAACGAGATTGCGCTGTCCCTGGAAGCCGGAGATCGTCTCGTGGCCCGCACGGCGGCGGACGGCGATCTGCCGGAACTGGCCGCCTTGCCGGTCATCGGTACGCACATGCGGCCCAATCCTGAACTCATCGTGGCCAGCCAACCCGACGTCATCCTGCAACTTGCCGGACGGCAGGAAGCACAGACGCAGACAGAGGCTCTGCGTTCCCTGGGGTTCCACGTCCTGACCTTTACTATGGAATCCTTTGAGGATATCTTCCGCGTCACCGGGAAGCTCGGCGTTTTGCTTGGCCGCCGGACACAGGCTGGAGACCTCGTCAGCGACTGGAAAGCCCGCCTCGCGGCGCTTCGGACAGACCCGGACAGACACACCACCGTGCGTGTTTTTTATGAAGCTCGTTACCAGAACCTACTCGCCGCCGGCAGCAGGGGAATCATACAGGATGTCATCACGGCCGCGGGAGGAGTAAACGTGGTGCGGGAACCAAAAAAACTGGTGAGCTGCAACGAGGAGGCGCTGATTCGGGCCGATCCCGACGTGTACTTCATACAACGCGGTCCCATGAATCCCGACGCACCGCCTCCGGACGCCCGGCCGCACTACAGAAATCTTTCCGCCGTGCGCTCAGGGCGCGTACTGTACGGGGACGAGAAACGCTTCGCCCGGCCGGGACCACACTCCATAGCCGCCGCAGAGGAACTCTCGCTGCAATTGCGGCATTTTTCCGCCGAACGTATCTCACAGCAGTAATCAGAGTTACAACACCGTATGCTTCAACAATCCGTCACTCTCGGAACACTGTATGCCGTTGGCGTGGGCCCCGGCGCGCCGGATCTGCTCACCCTCAGGGCCGTGCGTGTTCTTGGCGGCGTGGACGCCGTATTGGCCGCAGCCTCGTCGCTCAACGACCATTCCGCGGCGCTCGACACCGCCAGGCCCTATCTGCGGCCGGATGCGGAAATAGTGCGTCTTGATTTTCCCATGACGCACCGCCGGGACATCTTGCGCGAGGCGTGGACGCACACCGCAGGCCAGACCCTCGCCGTGCTTGAGACCGGCAGGAGCGCAGCATTTCTGACCATCGGCGACCCGCTTGTTTACAGCACCTTCGGGTATCTGCTGCGTGAAATCAGAAAAAACGTGCCGAACCTGCCCGTGGAAATAGTGCCAGGCATCACCTCCTTTCAGGCGGCGGGGGCGCGCGCTGGCGTCGTTCTCTGCGAGGGGCGTGAAACCCTGCGTCTGCTGTCCGGCATCAACGACCTGCAAAACCTTAAAAACGAATTGGGCTTCGCGGACACAGCCGTTATTATGAAGGCATACCGCAATATGCCGGCCATAGGCGAAGCCCTGCGCGCCACGGGGCGCGACAGGAATTGCATTCTCGCAAGCCGCGTGGAGCGGCAGGGAGAACGTGTGGGCAGGGGTCTCCCCCCAGCTGGCGAAACCCCGCCCTATATGTCGCTGATACTTAGCCCCGCGCCGCATGACTCTGTTTTAACGGAAAACGTGCCAGACAGGAGGGTCGACGGCAGGGCGCGTCCGAAAAAAATTACGTCAACTCCGACTTGACCGATTTACATTCCTGACCTATGTATGCATGCATCTTTATCAACAATGTTTTTGGGACAGACACCAAGGTACTTACGAAATTATGAATTGGGACTGGGACAAACTGCAAGAAAAGCGGCAACGGCAGCAAGGACAACAGGGACAGCAGGGAGTTCGGCCCCCGCCGAACACACCTCCTCCCCCGGACAACAAGGACAACAACCTTTCCGGGGAAGAGCAGGAAAAAAGTCGCACATATACAGGGAGTGGAAACGGAAACAATTTTTTCAAAAATATCCCCACCCGTTTTCGCGCACCCGGACGAGCCGTTTTTTTCATCATCCCGGGCATTGTGCTGTTGTGGCTTCTGTCCGGCATCTATATCATCAACCCGGATGAACAGGGCGTTGTTCTGCGCTTCGGCCAGTATAACAGAACTGAAGGCCCTGGCCCCCATTATGCATGGCCGACGCCCGTTGAATCCGTATATAAACCGCAGGTCACCCAGGTGCTGCGCAGTGAAGTGGGCTTCCGCTCCGTCGGGCAGTCTGTCACCTTTCAGCAGGGGCAGTTGCGCACCATTCCCGAAGAAGCCTCCATGCTCACGGGCGATGAAAATATCGTCAACGTGCAGTTCAGCGTACAATACAAAATCAGCGACCCGGTGGCCTACCTTTTCAACGTGAGCGCTCCCACGGATCTTGTGCGCAACGCAGCTGAAGCGGCCATGCGCGAGGTTATCGGCAACAGCCAGATAGACGCGGCCATCACCGACGGCAAACTGAAAATCCAGAACGACGCCACGCAGCTTCTCCAGACAATCCTCAACCGTTACGGCTCGGGCATACAGGTGCTGGCCGCGCAATTGCAGGACGTACACCCGCCGCAGGAAGTCATTGACGCCTTCAAAGATGTGGCCAGCGCTCGCGAGGACAAAAGCCGTATCATCAACGAGGCCGAGGCCTACCGCAACGAGCTTTTGCCCAAAGCTCGCGGTCAGGCGGCCGCCGCCCGCAACGAAGCCTTGGCTTACAGCACCACGCGCATGCAGAACGCCGAGGGCGAGGCCGCCCGCTTTGACGCCCTGCGCGTGGAGTACGAAAAAGCCTCCGATGTGACCCAAAAACGGCTGTATTATGAGACTATGGAAGAGGTGCTTTCACGCTCGCAGGAAAAGGTACTTATGGACAAGAGTGTGGCCAGACAGGTGTTGCCCCTTCTGCCTCTACCTGGCACTCCCGCGACGACGGGGAAAAAATAACAGGCGACAATGCCGGCCTTACACAGATTCGGACAAACAACGCAAATTCAAGGCGCAAAATAATGGCAAAAAGTCCCCTTATTCCGGTGGTTACGCTTTTGGCGCTGGTCCTTTTGGCTTTTCAGAGCTTCTTTACCGTGCACCAGACCCAAAAAGCCATCGTGTTGCAATTGGGCGATCCCCTTTCCCTTGTCTATGAACCTGGTCTGTACTTAAAGATTCCATTTATACAAAACGTGATTTTTTTCGACGCACGCGTGCTGGATTATGAAGCTCGTTCGCGTGAGGCCTTTACAGTGGACAAAAAAGCCATTGTCCTCGACAACTATGCCCGATGGCGCATCATTGACCCCTTGCAGTTCTACCGCACCATGCGCTCCATCCCCGGCGCGCAGGCCCGGCTTGACGACGTGGTTTACTCCCAGTTGCGGGCCCTTGTGGGCGCCTACACCCTCACGGAAGTGGTTGCCGCCCACCGCGCGGACATCATGAAGGAAGTGACCAACAAGGTTTCGGACCTCATGAAAAATTTCGGCGTGGAAGTGCTTGACGTGCGCATCAAACGCACAGATCTTCCGCCGGAAAACCAGCGTGCCATATTCGGGCGCATGCGCGCCGAACGCGAACGCCAGGCGAAGCAGTATCGTTCCGAGGGCGAGGAGGAATCCACGCGTATCCGTTCCGACGCGGATCGCCAGAGCGCCGTCATCTTGGCCGAGGCGTCCCGCGACGCGCAGATTGAGCGCGGTCTAGGCGACTCCAAAGCAGCCGCCAGCTATGCCGAAGCCTACAACAAATCGCCGGACTTTTACGCCTATGTACGCAGACTTGAGACCATGCGCAAGTCATTCAGAGAAAACAGCAAAATCGTGCTCTCCAGCGAGATCCCGATCCTAGAACAACAATAATAAAGGCCGTTGAGGATACAGAAACAACCCGTTCCTGCAACGAACGCGCGTGCTCAAACGGAGAAGAGATGGAATTCAGTTTTTTTGCAACAGTAGCCCAGTCCAGTTTTATCGCCAAAGTGGTGCTGGCGATTCTGGGGTTCATGTCCATCATCAGTTGTGGTCTGATGATCCAGAAATTTGTCATGCTCAGTTCCGCCGGCAGCAAGGCCAGGGACGGGACGGAACGCTTCACCAGAGCTGCCAGTCTGCGGGAGGCGGTACAACTTCTGGGTTCTGACCCGTCGTCGCCGCTGTACTGCATAGCTCATCAGGGAGTGCAGGAATTCAACCGTTCCAAGGAACTCGGCAACTCCAGCGAAGTCATGGTAGACAATGTGCGCCGTGCTCTGCGGCAGGGCGTAGGCAACGAGCTCGCGCGGTTACATAGATCCCTCTCCATTTTGGCCACAACTGCCAACACCGCTCCTTTTATCGGCCTGTTCGGCACGGTGTGGGGCATCATGCAGTCCTTCCATTCCATCGGCATGCTCAAGTCGGCATCCTTGGCTACTGTGGCCCCAGGCATTTCCGAGGCGCTGATAGCCACGTCCGCCGGCCTTGCCGTCGCCGTGCCCGCTACCATCGGCTTCAATATTTTTATGGGACGGCTTTCCCAGATGGACACACTTCTCGTCAACTTTGCCAGTACATTCCTGAACCGCGTCCAGCGCGAGCTCAACGCCCATCTCCCCGTTAGTCGCGCGAGTGGCATGGAGTCATAGCGTATGGGCGCATCTCCGGGCAACGGGAACAAATTTGTTTCAGAAATCAACGTCACGCCCTTTGTGGACGTGATGCTGGTGCTTCTGATTATTTTCATGGTGGCGACCCCCATGATGAGCCAGGGGCTGGATGTGGACCTTCCCCAAACAAAGCAGGTGGCCGCCTTGCCGTCGGAAAGCGACCACCTAGTGCTTACCGTACGGCGTGACGGCAAAATTTTTCTGGACGAGTACGCTGTTGACAATATTGAAAATCTGGAAGGGTATCTTGCAAGTCTCGTGAAAGATAAAAACAAGACGCTGTTTTTACAGGCGGATAAAAGCGTGCCCTACGGACTTGTTGTGGATGTCATGGGGCATATAAAAGGCGCGGGCATTGAAAAACTCGGCGTCGTGGCGGAAAAACCGGAAAACGGAACTCCTGGGACCATTTCAAAGTCGAAGTAGGTTTGCATGCGGCCGGCCTCCTATCTTCTTTCTCTCTGCCTGCACGCAGCACTCCTGTTGCTTGTATGGTTCTGGCCGGTAAAACCGCCCATTCGTCTGGACGCTACGCCGGTCATGATAAGCCTTGTGGAAGGCGACATAGGCGGCAACAGAACCCCGTCACCCATACTCGGGCATGTTGGCGACCCGAACGAAGGCCCCAAAGCCCCCACAGCCCCGGCTCCCAAAGAGAAAATCGCCGCTCCGACCCAGGCTCCGACAAAGGAACATACCCCCCTACCATCCCCACCCAGGGATGAAGTGACGCCAATAAAAAAACCGGAAATAAAACTCGAACCCAAGCCCGAACCAAAGACTGAACTGGTACCGCCAAAGGATACAAAACCGAAAGAAGCGCCCAAGCCCCCGGCAGCGCCCAAAAAGGATAAAGATAAGGATAAGGATAAGGTGGACCATGTGAAGGCCGCTCTGGACCAAGTGCGACGCAAGACAAGCTCACGGGTGGAATCCGGAGACCGCGGCAATGCTGTTGAGCAGGCACTCGCCCAGGCGTTGCGTAGTGCCTCCGGAAATCACGGCGGAGGAGGCGGTGAAGGAGAGGGATCCGGCGGCGGCCTCGGGGATGTTTATATAGGGCAGATTATGCTGGCAGTGCGTCCCAACTGGGGATTTGCTTCTGCGGCCCGTGTCAATTTGAGCTGTGTCATCCGCGTCAGTGTGGACATGCAGGGTAAGGTTCAGCAGGCGGAACTGTCGCGGAGTTCCGGAAACGCGCAGTTTGATGCATCGGCCATCAATGCGGTGGTGCGCACGGGGCAATCCGGACAGTTTCCTCCGCCGCCTTCGCAGGAGTATACAAATCTTGATCTGGTATTTACTCTTGACGAACTTATGAGAAGATAAGCCGCTCCAAAAAATTTCCTGGCGAGAGCCAGCCAAGGAAAACAGTCCATGAAAAAAATCTTTATTTTTGCAATACTCTGCGCTTGCTTCAACACCACAGCCAACGCCGCCATGCGCGTGGACATTTACGGCCCCGGTCAAAATATCGTCAATCTGGCGCTGGCCGCGCCTGTCACGGCCCCGCAAATTGAGGCCACCGGCATGGGGCGTGACCTGCAACAACTTGTGGAGCAAAATCTTAGCTTTCTTCCGTTCCTGCACCTCACCAATCCCAGAAGCGTGCTGGGGGGGACGGTGCTTGCTGGCCATGAGCCGCCGAATCTTGATTTCAAACGCTTTCAGCTTGCGGGTTCCGACATTCTGGTGACATGTTATTGGCCCAACGGCGACAGCGGCATAAAGGCCGTCCAATTGCGCGCTTTTGAAACCAACACCGGCGGCCGTCTTTTCGGCAAGGAATACCCCAGGGTCACTTCCAATGACCTGCCGGAAGTGGCGGACCGCTTTTGCTCCGACCTGCTGGAAGCCCTGACTGGCAGCGGGACTTTTTTCCGATCAACGCTGGCTTTTACCAAAAAAACCGGCATAATGAGCGCTAATATCTGGCTGGTCAAACCCACCGGGCGCGACTTGCGCCAGATCACCAACATACCGGGCGAGACTCTTTCCCCGGCATGGTCCCCAGATGGACGCTTTGTGGTTTTTTCCCATATTAACCCAAAATCCCACGCTTTGGGCGTGTGGGACAGCAACAGCAAAAAAGTGCAACGCATACCCTTTCCCGGCAATGTGGTCATCGGCCCAGCTTTCATGCCGGACAATAAGGTGGCTGTGGCCCTCTCCAACGGCAATTACCCAGTCATTTTTCTGCTGAACCACGTTTTCCAAAAAGAGCGCATACTTGAACAGGGCAACTCCATCAACGTCTCGCCCACCTTTGACAGCGCAGGTACAAAAATGGCCTTTACCTCCTCACGTCTGGGCGGCCCGCAGATATTTCTCAAGGATCTTGGTACAGGCACCGTCACCCGCGTGAGCAAAAACGGTACATACAATACCGAGGCCAATCTTTCCCCGGACGGAACCCTGGTTGTGTTCAGCCGCATGACGGATTACGGGCACCGCATCTTTGTGCAGGACATGGTTACGGGCGTAGAACGCCAGATATCCTTCGGACCGGGAAGCGACGAGCAGCCATCATTCTGCGCGGACAGTTATTTCATTGCCTTTGCCTCCACCCGCAGGGGCGGACGGGGCATATATCTGACCACTCGCCACGGCGGGGAGGCCAAGAAGGTGCCAACGGGCGGCGGTCCTGCGTCTTTCCCGCGCTGGAGCCGATAAAATAAGCCCGACACAACTGCATGTTACAATTGCAGCCGGATGTCAACTTTCTCGAACATATCGCGGGATTGGCAATCCCCTCCCAATTTTTTTTTGCGGAAATATGTAAGAAATGTCATCCTCCGCCTTGACAAAAATTGCTGTGAGGATACCATTACGGTCGTGGTCGCGTATAAAGTATGATCACAATGTGTAGAAAGGAAAGGTATTTTTTGAGTATGAGTTGTTCAGGAGGACACAATGAAACGTTATGCTCTGATTTTTACATTGGTCATGGCCATCACCGCAGGCTTCGGTTGCGCGAAAAAATCCGCAGACGCCGCTTACGGTGACGACATCAGCCCGGAATTGAACGCCGCCATCCAGCAGATCACCGATGCTCGCGTGTACTTCGCCTTTAACAAGTTCGACATCAAATCCGAATACAAGGAGATGTTAAAAGGCAAAGCCGATCTGATCAAGCGCTATTCCACCATTCGTGTGCGCATTGAGGGCAACTGCGACGAACGCGGCACACAGGAATACAACCTCGCCCTTGGCGAACGCCGCGCCCGCGCCGCTTACGAACATCTTGTCACCCTTGGCGTGAATCCCGGCCAGCTTGAGGCGATCAGCTATGGCAAGGAAAATCCGGCTGTTCAAGGCAGCGGCGAGTCAGCGTGGTCCAAAAACCGCCGCGATGATTTCCGCGTGGTTGCTCACTAGACAGTTTGCTGACCTCTCAGGGGAGATATCAGCATATGATTTATGGCCGTCCACAAGGGCGGCCTTTCACTTTTATAGGTAAAAAGTCATGAAAATAGTCGTTTTTGATGGTGAAATTCTCAATCCTGGAGACGTGGACTGGGGGCCTGTTTCAGATATCGGCGAACTGAGCGTGTATGACGAAACACCGCCCTGCAAGACGGTGGAGCGCGCCAAGGATGCCGATGTGCTTTTGACCAACAAATCTCCATTGCAACGCAAGGATATTGACAAACTTGAAAACGTCAAACTGGTATGTCTTCTGGCGACCGGTTATAATATTGTGGATGTCGGGGCTTTTGCCGAAAAGGGCGTACCCGTGTGCAATGTTGTGGGCTACGGCGTGGACGACGTAGCCCAGCACAACATGGCCATGCTCCTTGAGCTTTGCCGGCATGTGAGTGAGCACACCGAAAGCGTCAAGGCCGGGGAGTGGAAAAAAATAAAACGGTGGTGCTACTGGAAACATACCCCCCTGTGCCTGAAAGGCCTGACAATGGGAGTCATCGGCTTCGGCTCCATCGGCAGGCGCGTGGGGGAACTGGCCCACGCCTTCGGCATGAGCGTCCTTGCCAACTGCCCGCACCCCAAAAATCCCCCCGACTACAGCCCTTTTAACTTTACTTCCTTGGATCATCTCCTGACATCCTCCGATGTCATTTCCCTGCATTGCCCGCTGACCCCGCAAACACAAAAAATTATCAACGCCAAATCCCTTGCGAAAATACGCAAGGGGGCTATTTTGCTGAACACCGCGCGCGGGCAGCTCATCAATGAGACAGATGTCGCCAAGGCCTTAAAATCCGGCCAATTGCGCGGTCTCGGAACGGACGTGCTATCCACTGAACCGCCCGCCGCCACCAATCCTTTACTTAAAGCTCCCAATGTAGTCATTACGCCGCACATAGCCTGGGCCACCGTCAGGGCGCGGCAGAACATCATTACCCTGACGGCGGAAAATATCCGCCGCTGGCGGCAGGGTACACCGGTAAACGTCGTCAACGGTGTCATCACATGCACTCCATGTTCATAGACATCCATAATTCAAGCCTTTCCACTCGAAAATCGTGCACAAAGCGGTGAAACAACTCATGAGCAATGTCTCGGCTCTCGGCCTTTTCGATCTGAATGCCCCTGTCGAAAATCTTGACGCGTAGAACCGGATGACATATGGTTAATAATTCCACAGAGCGCTTTGCGTATGAAATGGGCAAATACTGCGACCGGATTGACTGCTTTGAAAAATGGAGAATTTTGTGAACGACAGCAAGAAAAACCGGAACCCAGTTGTGCGACTGGGTACAAAATCCTCGCATGCGGCCTATTTCATGTCCATGCTGGAAAGCATCCACGCACGCGAAGGTTTGAATGAAGTGCTTAAAAACCGGGTGAGCAAGGCCTGCGGTCTTTTGGACTCGGGTGTGCCGCTTTTTCCCAACAATTTCCGCAAACAGCACCATGTCACCTTTGTGCTTGAAAAATTCGAAGACATGGACGCCGGGGCGCTGGCCTCCACTGAAGACGTTTTTGCGCTTGCCGGACGGATTGTTTCCCTACGTTCCTTCGGCAAAGTGCTTTTTTTTCACATCATGGACGAAAGCGGACGCATCCAGTGCTACTACAGGGAACACCTGAATTCCACCGCCTGTATTGTGGTCAAAAACCTGGAAGTGGGCGATATTGTCGGCGTCAGCGGCCGCATGTTCCGTACCAGGACGGGGGAACTCACCTTAGACTGCGCCAACGTGACCCTGCTCACACGCTCCATGCGCCCCCTGCCCGAAAAATACCACGGCCTCAAGGACATGGAAACCCGCTATCGCCAGCGTTATGTAGACCTTATCGTCACGCCGCGCACACGAAAAATTTTTCAAAAACGCAGTCTGATCGTGCGTGAATTTCGCCGCTTTATGGAAGACAACAACTTCATGGAAGTGGAAACTCCCATGATGCAGCCCTTGCCCGGCGGCGCGACAGCGCGCCCCTTTGTCACCCATCACAAGGCCCTGGATTTGCGTCTTTTCATGCGTATAGCACCAGAACTCTACCTGAAGCGCCTACTGGTGGGCGGTTTTGAAAAAGTTTTTGAACTCAACCGCAACTTCCGCAATGAAGGCATTGACACGCGCCATAATCCCGAATTCACCATGTGTGAATTCTACTGGGCCTACGCCACGTTTGAAGATTTGATGGATTTTACGGAAAAACTTTTTGCCCACTTGGCCCTCAAGGTGTGCGGATCCACGGTCATCACCTATCAGGGCAGAGAAATAGATCTCACTCCGGGACGCTGGACACGCCTTTCCTTTTACGACGCCCTCTCGAAAATTGGATGCCATGCTGAAATATTTTTTAATAATTACAACAAATTGCGTGACTACATCCGCGAGCGTGGCGAAAAAACAACCAATAATGAAAGCCTGCAGAAACTCCAAGCCAAACTCTTTGACTTGGATGTGGAAGACAAGCTGGTGCAGCCGCACTTTATCTATCACTACCCGACCGAAATTTCGCCCCTTTCCCGCCGAAACAACGAAAAACCCGAGTTGACGGATCGCTTTGAGCTTTTTATCACCGGCCGGGAAATGGCCAACGCCTTTTCCGAACTGAACGACCCTGTGGACCAGCGAGTACGTTTTGAAGATCAGGCGCGGGAAAAAGAGTCCGGCGACGATGAGGCCCACATCATGGACGAGGACTATCTGCGAGCTCTGGAATATGGCATGCCCCCGGCGGCCGGAGAGGGTGTGGGCATTGACCGCTTGGTCATGCTGCTCACGGACTGTCCGTCTATCCGGGAAGTTATTCTCTTCCCCCTATTGCGGCCGGAATTTTAGAGCGTTTTCAGGATGAAAATTCTAGACAGAATCGTCAACAGGCTTGAGAATTGAGTGGGAATCATGTAATATTCTTGAAACACAAGGGTTTTTGCATGGTATCAGCACATAGACATCATGACATATCCAACAAAGTACGGAAAAACATCCACCGTCGTTTTTGTCGCCGGCGGGACAAAGGCCTTTGTGAGAAACTCCCGATAACCTTAGGCTATTGAACTCCAGGCTTCATGCGGTCCGCGACGGCCTAAAGCCTGACCTTGCCGCCACCTTAATTAGCATCCACGGCCAGCGTTGGACGCCGTTACACGCAAACTGGGCTGCGCCGGGCGGATTCCGTACTTTGTTAGTGTGCAGACCGACAAAAAAGATGATCCATGTTGACTCGTTTATATCGGACGGACGAATTGACTACCGTGCATGTGCCGATGCCAAGAAAATGGAACATGTTGCCCGTCAGAATCTGTTGAGCTTTTTACTTAGTACGGGAATATCCTAATCCTGGAGTTTGCTGCTTGTGGTGCAACAGTTCACTTTGCAGAAATACCTTGATACATGAACGCAATACAATCTTGACAGGTTCAATCATAACAGTATGTAATCAGCTTTTTCCTGTTTCTTTTAGGAGGAATGCACGGTGATATCTTTTTCAAGCAAAGCGTTCCGAAACCTGGTAGCGTCGTAGCCCCCGGCAGTCAGCAATTCTAACGAACTTCGCATGTTGTGCCATATGGCAAAAGCTCCTCCGACCCGAGGGGGCTGGAGATGAAGCATGTTCCATGCCAGCCTCATACGTATTTTCAAAACAGCTTCGCAACGCAAGGATAACGCCAGCAGTCTTGTCCGGCATCTGATGCACGCGATGGACAATCTCTGGACTTTTCTCAAGAAGGAGGAAGGAGGGATGGATTGGGCCGACTAACAACTATGCCTGAACGTATGCTTCGGTTTCCAGTCCTTTGGCGCAAACGGAGTTTCGGAACGGATCGTGAAAAAGGCTAACGATTTGTTGAGCAGTCACATCATTAAGTTGCGGACATGTCCTTTCCTGGTGGAAGCTTTTCAAAACTGGCTTGACGGATACCAGCCTACATCTCGTTTGTTCATCCGTGAACACCGTAAACGGTTACCACTAATAAGTAAACAGCATTATTGTTGATTTCCGCGTGCCGCCCAAAAAATAGAGAAAAATAGCTCCCCTGCGGTTCAAGCAAAAACGACTGCTTCGCCCTCCAATGTACTATGTCCCAGAGAGCCCGCCAGACGTCACTGTCCACCTTGGCGCTAAATTCAAAGGACGCGGCGTGAAAAATCAGGGCAAACAGCAACAGCAGCAAAGACGCGTACAATGCGCTGAACAGCATCGTGTACGTTCTGGAAAAAGCCGCAGTGGTGTTTTATTCCGTTTCCTGACATATTTTAAAAGTGTTGCACAACTCCTTTGATCTGTTACTCCCTGTTCTCAGCCCGCACAAAGTCGTTATAGGCCCTACGGCTTGCGGCAGTCGCGTCGTTCAGGCTTTGCCGCACCGATGCGTGAAAACTTCCGGCAAGACCACGGGAGAGAATTTCGGCAAAACGGGACGCTTCCTTGAGAAAGGCGCGGTATTCCCGCTCCACGCCGGGAGACGCCCTGAAAGGCGGTTTGCCCGCGTCGTCCAGGGCGTTTTTGAGATTGTCGCCGACCTGTGTGAGAGCTGCCCTGGCGGAATGTTCCTCACCGAGCAGGAAGGCGGTCTGGCGGAACAGGGAAAAAATTTCCCGGGCCAGGCGTATCTGCCGCCCGAGGGGATGGTCCCGCAAAAGGCCGTCTTCCGCCCGCGCGCTCACCTCCCCATCCTCCATTTGTTTCAAAAAGTTGTTGCGGGACGTGAGAAATTTCTGATAGGCCACGTCCAGAGCAGCGATGATTTTTTTTCCCAAGACGCCGTCGTCAACGATGTTTCTGTCCCCAACATAAATTTCCAGCCGCCGGTATTCTTTCAACACTTCATTGAGAGCCATGTTCATGTCCCCAATATGCCGCAAAAACTGAACGTCCATTTCTTTGGCAAAAAGCTGGTGTGGCGGCACAAGGCGTTTCAGGACGGCCTCAGCGTTTTTGACAACCTTGGGGAGGGGCTTCAGGCACCAGGTTTGCAGGTATTCGCGCACAGCGGCAAAACAGCTTTCCGGCAAGGTGTACGGTTCTTCCGCAAGAATCGTATTAGAGAGATTGAAATAATCTATGATATCGGCAGCTTTTTTTCGCTCTTCCGGCGAAAGGGGAGAATTTGCCGGCCCGTATGATTCTCGCAGCGAAGCGGGAGCGGCACCGTCCGGCGCTGGTGTTTTTTCCGAAATCGCGCTTCCGGTTCGCAGTGCGTCTTTTTCACTTTCCATTCCAGCTTCGCCGGAGTCGCACCCGGCAAGGCAAAGGAGAACCATGAAACAAAAAAATACAAAAATTCCGTAACCGTTCACGGTGTAGTCACGGATGAACAAACGCGGTGACGCGGCATTGCCACAAGATATGCCAAAAATACCACATCGTTTCTTTACCGTACGATTTGATTCGCATTCTCCACAAGCGGCTTCCGTTTGGGTTTATTTCAAGATAGAGGCTGCCGCCGTCTGAAAGACTGTATATCTTGCAATGAAGGAATTGCGTAAGCCATATCTGTCAAGGGCATTTTGCGGCCTCCGCTTGTCGGTGGGTAGTAACTTCACGTCCAATTTTTGATACCCACGTTTCTACCCACCAAAGTGGGTATACGTCAAGATACCTCAAGAGACTTCCTAGAACCTAAAAAGGACGCTTGCCATACTCTCACAAGGGAAAGTTTATTTCGGCAAACGTCCTGAAACTTGCATTTGGAGGCGGCATCCAGATTTGAACTGGAGAGTAAAGGTTTTGCAGACCTCTGCCTTACCACTTGGCTATGCCGCCGGGGCTGGAGCGGGAGACGGGATTTGAACCCGCGACTTCAACCTTGGCAAGGTTGCACTCTACCACTGAGTTACTCCCGCTCATAAGAAAATTATATACGCCGTTGAGCCCTGGCTGTCAAGAGGCTTATTTCAGTCAAATACCCCCAGGCAAAGCCGGATGCCGGAAAACACTGAACCGCTCAAAACGGTTTGAATATATGCGCCAGCCTTCGGCGGACTCTGCTAACAACTTGAACTGCTCAAGCCGTTGGTCTTCTTTC